>NZ_JBEOSP010000024.1:0-133022 GCF_040303105.1 Kitasatospora sp. NPDC096128
GAGGCCGACAGATCCCGTTGAGGACCCGAGGTCAGTCAGGCGGTGGGTCAGACCCGCCCGGGAACCGCTCATGAACATCCTCACTGTCAGGCGGCGTGGGCGGCTTGGAGCCAGTTGGTGAACTCGCAGGCGAAGTGCCACTGGTGGCCGGTGGGGAGGAGGTCGGGGGCGGCTTCGGGGAACTGGACGGTGAGGCGGATCCGGAGACCGGTGGGGGTGTCGGCGAACTCGTGCATGACGCGGAGGACTTCGGTGCCGTCGGCGAGGGTGCCGGTGGCGCCGATGCGGGTCGGGAAGGTGGCGTGGTCGGGGGCGGTGATGGGGACGTCGTCGTGGAAGTGGAGGAGGAAGCGGGTCGGGGTGGTGCCGAGGGTTTCGATGATCTCGACCCGGTCGCCGGTGGAGTCGGCGAGGTAGTGCTCGGGGTTGGCGGCGAGCAGGGCGGTGCGGTCGCCGGCCTGGAGGCGGCCCTGCCACCAGGTGAGGAAGCGGTCGGCGTCGATGCCGGTGGCGGTGAGTTCGGTGACGGCGGTGCGCCAGCGGCCCTGGGAGGCGTGGGCCCAGGTGGTGAGGGCGGCGTCGGCGGCGGTGGTGTCGGGGGTGAGCAGCTCGCGCATGCGGTCGTCGCCGAGGCGCTGCTTGAGGAGGCGCAGGGCGGCGCGGGCGCGGTCGAGTTCCCAGGTGAGGACGGCTTCGGGGGGTTGGGGGGTGTTGTCGAGGGTGGTGTGGATGGTGAGGGGGGTGATGGGCATGGTGGCGCTCCTGGGGGGAGGGCGGTAGGCGGAGAGATTTTCTCCGGTTGGATGGACGGTAGCATAGGGGGAGAGAGTTTCTCCGGTTAGGGAGTTTGTGGATGAGGGCCGACGCGGAGCGCAGCCGGCGCAGGATCCTGGATGCCGCGTGTGAGGTGTTCCTGGAGCGGGGGCCGGATGCCCCGCTGGATGCGGTGGTGCGGCGGGCGGGCGTGGGGCCGGGGACGCTCTATCGGCGGTTTCCGGATCGGGAGGCGTTGGTGCGGGCGCTGGTCACCGATCTGCTGGGGCGGCTCACCGAGGCTGCGGAGGAGGCGCGGCGGGTGGAGGGGGATCCGTACGGGGCGTTGCGCCGGTTCGTGCACGCGGCGGCTGATCTGCGGATGGGGGCGGCGATCGTGGTGTTGCTCGAACGGCTGGTGGTGGATGAGGAGTTGGTGGCCGTTCGGCGGGGGGCGGTGGCGGCGGTGGAGGGGCTGTTGGGGGCTGCTCGGGATGCCGGGCGGGTGCGGGCGGATGTGGGGATGGGGGATCTGGTGCTGCTCTGCGTCCGGGTCTCCCGGCCGTTGCCGGGAGGGCTCGCGGCGTTGGACGCGGATGGGGCGTTGGTGCACCGGCATCTGGATCTCGCGTTGGCCGGGTTGGCCGAGGCGGGGGGTTCCTTGGGGGTGCCGCTCGGGTTCGACGAGGTGATCGCGGCGGCCGGGCGGCCCGGGGAGCCGGGGGTGGGAGAGTGAGCGGCATGGACGACGAGCTGGTGCGGGAGTGGCGGGCGGCCGAGCAGGGGGCGGTGCTGCTGGACGGGTTCCACCCGCTGAAGCACGCGTTGCGGTTCGGGGGTGAGGTTCGGCGGGTGCTGACGGCGGATCGGGGGGCGTTGTTGGCGTTGGCCGGGGAGTTGGCGCCGGATGTGGTTCCGGCGCTGGACGTGCTGGCGGTGGAGGTGACGGAGGAGCGGTTGCGGGGGTTGGCGCCGCGGTTGCATCCGACCGGGGTGGTTGCCCTGGCGGTGCGGCCGTCCGTCGAGGCCAACCGGGCGGCGTTGGGGTTGCTGCCGCGGCGGGCTCCGGTGGTGGTGCTGGAGAATCCGCGGAACCTGGGGAACGTCGGGGCGGTGATCCGGCTGGCGGCCGGGTTCGGGGCGACCGGGGTGGTGACCACGGGCGAGTTGGATCCCTGGCACCCGACCGTGCTGCGGGGCAGTGCGGGGCTGCACTTCGCCACCGCGGTGGAGCGGGTGAGTCTGCCGGAGCTGCCGGCCGGGCCGTTGTACGTGTTGGACCCGGAGGGCGTCGACATCCGGGACCTGCCGTTCCCGGACGACGCGCTGCTCGCCTTCGGTACCGAGCGGCACGGGGTCTCGGCGGAGCTCAAGGAGCGGGCCGACCGGTTGGTCGCGGTGCCGATGCAGGCGGGGGTGTCCAGCTTCAACCTGGCGACGAGTGTGGCGATGGGGTTGTTCCACTGGATGTCGGGCAGGCGTTGACGGGCTGTGCCGGGGCGCGGCGGCGCCCCGGCGGGGAGGGTCAGCCGAAGAGGGCGCGCCAGGTGTCGGGGCCGGGGTAGCCGTCGGCTTCGGGGCCCTGCCAGCCCTGGGCGAGTTGGAAGGCCTGGGTCGCTCTGCGGTCGGCCTCCGTCCAGCGGGGGCCGGGGCCTTCGGTGTAGGAGCCGCCGAAGCCCTTGCGGACCAGTTGCTCGCCGAGTCGGCGGACGTGGTCGTTGGTCCGGCCGGGGGCGAAGTACTGGGGGCCCGGGAAGGTGGTGGGGGGCGGCGGGGGAGGCAGGGGGGTGGCGGGGATGTTGCGGCCCTTGTTGTTGACCAGGAAGTCCCAGGTGTCCTTGCCCGGGAGGCCGTCGGCTTCGGGGCCTCGCCAGCCCTGGGCGAGTTGGAAGGCCTGGGTGGCCTTGCGGTCGGCGTCGCCCCAGCGGGGGTCGGGGCCTTCGGTGTAGAAGCGGGAGCCGCCGCGCTGCACCAGCATCTGGCCGAGCCTGGTGACGTAGCCGTTGTTCGCGCCGGGGCCGAACTTGTCGGTGCCCGGGAAGGCGTTCGCGGTGTCGTTGCTCCCGCCGGACAGGCCGGTGTAGCGGTACGGGACGTAGCCGCCGGAGTTGTTCCAGTAGGCGTACGGGGTGGAGCGCCTCTTGGTGCCGGGGGAGGTCTGCTCGTAGGCGACGTAGCGGGTGCGGGAGGAGTCCGTCCAGCCGCCGAAGATCGTCACGTGCGAACCGGCCTGGGGGTTGGCCGGGTTGTTGTAGATCAGCGCGTCGCCGGGCTGGAGGTCGTCGCGGTTGATCCGCTCGGCGAAGTTCGGCAGGGTCCAGGTGGTCTGGCTGCTGCCGAGGCCCCAGGCCATCGAGACGAAGCCGGAGCAGTCCTGGCGGTAGCCGTCCGACCAGTAGCGGCCCATGCTGTACGGCACCGACTGGTCGACCCAGGCCTGGGCGCGCTGGATGACCTGGGCCCGGGTGACGGGCTGGGCGGCGAGGCGCGGGGCGGCGAAGGCGCGGCCGTAGAGGCCGCCGGCCTCGCCCTGGGGGGTCTGCGGGGGCTGGGTGGTGCTGCTGCCGCCCGGGGTGGGCTCGGCCGCGGCGGCGGTGCCGCCGGCCATCGCGGTGCCGACGGCGGCCATCAGCACGGCGGCCCGGCGGCGGACGCTGCGGGCCGAGGCGGCGTGCAGCCGGGCGCGGCGGCGGGCGTTGCAGCCCCCGCATATGCAGTCCTCCGCCGGTTCGACCTCGTCGAAGTCGATCAGGGTGTCGGTAAGGGTCATGCTCCGCCTCGTTCCCGGTCCGGCTCCGCGTGTCATCGGGACCAAAGTCCCAAAGCGGGCGGGGTGCGGCGCGGCGGGTTGGGCCGGGAGGGTGACGACCGTTCGGCTCCGGGGTGTGGCGGGGCTCCGGCGGAGCAGGTAGTAGCGGTACGAACCTGATGGGTGATCAGCGCGGGATGGCGGGCGAGTACTCGGGGTCGGTCCAGGTCAGCGGGGTGGCGTCGGCGAGTTCGCGTACTCCGGTGACGGTCAGTTCGACCGTTCGCTCGACGCCGGGGCCGGCCTGCTCGGACCAGTCGGTGCGGGCCTCGCCGGTGATCAGCAGGGCCCCGCCGGTCTCCCAGTCGGGCAGCAGCAGCCCGGCCCGCGGGTCCAGCTCCAGGTTCCCGAGGGTCAGGAACATGCTGTTGCCGCGGTACTCGGGCCAGCGGACGGTGTCCGGTCCGACCGGCTCCAGGAAGCCCGGGAAGCCGCCGCGGTGCGAGGCGTCCACCCGGCCGTCGGGGCCGGTGGTGGCGATGAAGAAGGTGTCGGAGGTGGCCACGGCCAGCTGCTGCGCCGTGGACAGGACCGTGCCCTCGGCGACCGTGCGGGGCGCGCCCGCGCCCGGACGGTCCAGCGGGGTGCGGCGCTGGATGTACTTCGGGCAGTTGGACACCACCTCCTCGGCGTGGACCACCAGCCCGCCCCGGCCGTCCGGGGCGGAGCGGCCGTTGAGCCGCATCCGGCGGCGGCCGGCCGGGTCCAGGGCGATGGTGCCGAGCTGCGCCGGGCGGGCCAGTGCCTCGGCCAGCGGATCGGCCTCGGCGGGGCGGGCGGCGATCGTCATGGTGTGCTCGTCGGTGGCCCGCAGGAAGCCGGCCGGGCCGGACAGCTGGGTCGCCCAGACCCGGCCGTCGGGGTCGGCGGCGCCGACCACCAGCGTCCGCCGCTCGGTCAGGAAGCGGGCGGCCACCGCGGGGATGGTGCTGCGGATCGACCGTCCGGCGTGGTCGGCCCGGTCGGTCACCCCGGCGCGGGCCTGGGCGGTCCGCTCGCCGGGGTGGTAGGGCGTGCTGGCGGTGGTCATCGCGTTCCTAGAAGAAGCCGCAGGTCGGGGCGTCGGTGTGGGGGGCCTCGGCGGTGGTCTCGTCCACTCCGGTGCGGGTGTAGACCTCCAGCCGGATGCCGTCCGGGTCGCTGAAGAAGATGCCGCCGGAGGCGGAGCCCTCGCCGTGCGGGACGACGCCGTCGTAGGCGAACTCGGCGCCCAGGGCGCGCAGCAGGTCCTCGGTGGCGCGGACCTCGTCGAGGCCCTCCACCTCGAAGGAGAGGTGGTGCAGCCCGGGCGTGGTGGTGGAGAAGGTGCCGGTGCTCTGCTGCCAGAGGGTGAGCACCAGGCGCCCGTCCCGGCCGAGCATGGCGTAGCGGCGATCCGGGTCGGTGCCCCGGGCGGTGAGCTGGAGGCCGAGGACGGCCCGGTAGAAGTCGACCGAGCGGTCGAGGTCGGTGACGTTCAGGCCCACGTGGCCGGTCTGCAGGGTGCGGAGCGCGGTGGTGCTGGACATGCCTGGTCACTCCCTGGGCTGGGCTTCCGGCGAGGCTTTTTGCCTAACCTGTATGGATGAGGCTATGGGTTAGGTGACGGGGAGTCAACCGGTGTATTCGGGTGGAGGGGTTAGGTTTCGGGGAGGGGAAATGCAAGAGCCCCGTCGGACCGTGGGGTCCGGCGGGGCTCTCTCGTGGGTGGGGTGGGACTACGGCCACTCCCAGCGGATGCCGATGTGGCCCGGCTGCTGGTCGGGAGCCAGGACGTGCGCGCTCGCCGAGGCGCCGATCCACAGCTGCTCGCGGCGGTGGTCGACGTCGGCGCCCGGCTCGCGGTCGTAGCGCTCGCAGTGCACCGGGACGGCCGCCGGGTCGAAGTGCACCTGGAGCACGTACTCGCGCACCGTGGTGGCGAAGCGGCGGCTGTACTCCATGGTCGGGCCGCCCGGCGGGATCTCCACCTCGTACTCGAAGACCGTGCTGTCGCCGAGCCCGAGCGGGCGGTCCAGCATCAGCTCGGCGACGGTCAGCCCGATCTCCGGGCGGCGGCGGACCCGGCCGAGCCGGCCGTGCCGCACCGAAGTGATCTCCGGGCAGCCGGTCGCCTCCTCGTCGGCCTTGTGCACCACCAGGCAGCGGCCGACGCCGCCGACCGTGGCGCGCACCACCTGGCGCATCCGCAGCAGGTTGGCGCGCCGCTCGGCGTCCACGTAGTACGAGTCGTGGATGCTGAGCCGCTCCAGCTCGCCGGCCGGCGGGGCGTCCAGCTCGGTGAAGATCGCGGCGATGTCCACCTCGCCCGGCCAGACGTCCTCCAGCCCGAGGTGGAGGGTGTTGGCGGCGGCGGCCCAGCGGCCGCGCGGGCGGGGCGGGCCGAGCAGCGAGGAGAGCGCGCTGTGCGGCAGGCCGAGCAGTTCCTCCAGCAGGTGCACGGCGCGCAGCGAGCTGGCCCGTTCGGGCTGGCTGCGGCCGCGGCGCCAGTAACTCAGCGTCGTGACACTGACCCTGACTCCGCGTTGGGCCAGGGCGGCGCGGATCCGGTCCAGGCTGAGGCCGCTGGCCTCGATCGCCAGGTGCAGGGAGTCCGCGAAGCCGCCGGGCGGGGCGGGGCGGCCGGCGGACGGCACGGGGGCCGTCGGGGTCGGAGGGGGATTCGGGACGGGCGCCGGGGCGGGCGGGTCGGGGCGCTCCGTGCGCGATCCGACCAGCCGCAGCCGCGCGGCGTCCTGAGGCTGCTGTGCGGCCATGCGGTGACTCTCCCCACCAGGTGAGTTCGGCGGCACCTGGTCGGCGCCGGGGCGCGCCGTCAGCGGCTTCACCGAGCTTTGGGGAACCCTATGCACGGTCGAGAGGCTACGTCATCAGTCGTGCGTATGACAGTGGTCACGGGCGGTGGACCGGATGGTTATCGATCTTGAAACAGTCCGGAAACATGACCGGAACCCGGGCCGCCGGAGCGGGCGGAACCGGGCGGAAACGGACACCGCCGGGGCGGGCCTTCGTCGGCGCCGCCCCGGCGGGGGTCTGGGTGGTGCTACCTGCCGGTGATCACTTGACGTTCAGGGCGACGTCGTCGATCACGAAGCTGGTCTGGTTGGAACCGTCCTCGGTGCCGGTGAAGGTCAGGTTCACGCTCTGGCCGGCGAAGGGGGTCAGGTCCACGGTCTGCTGCACGTAGCCGGTGGCCGCGTCCGTGTTCGACCAGGTCTTGAGCGTGCTGCCGCCCGCCTTCAGGGTCAGCGTGTCGTACGGGGTGCCGCCGGTCTCCGCGGTGTCGACGTGCAGCCAGAAGGTCAGGGTCGCGGAGGCGCAGCCGGCCGGGACGGAGACGGTCTGGGACAGGGTGTCGGTGTGGGTGCTGCCGTAGCCGTCCAGCCAGGCCTTCCAGGAGCCGGAGTGGGCGGGCTGGGAGGCGTTGTCGGTGATCACGCCGGAGGAGGCGGTCCACGGGGCGGTGCCGCTCTCGAAGCCGCCGTTGCCGATCAGCTGGGCGGCGGTGCAGCCGCCGGCGGGCGGCGGGGTGGTGCCGCCGGTGGTGGAGCCGCCGAGCAGGGCGGTGGTCAGGGCGTCGGCGACCGGGCTGCCCCAGCCGGTGACCTGGTCGTAGCCGGTGCCGGCCGCGTAGTCCTGGTTGGCGCCGGTGGTCACGTCGTGGAAGGTGCTGCCGTAGCTGCTGCTGTTGGCGACCGTGTACAGCTTGGGGGCGGCCTCGCCGAGGGCGGGCTGCCCGGCGGCCTTGGCCTTCTGGTTGAACTGGGCCGCGTAGCCGGACCACAGCGGGGCGGCCGCGCTGGTGCCGCCGATGACCTGCCAGGCGCCGCCGGTGTAGACCGCGAAGCCGCTCTGCGGGTCGGCGTTGGAGGAGACGTCCGGGACGGTGCGCATGGTGCCGTTGATCCCGGTGCCGGTCTGCCAGCTCGGCTTGGCGAACACGGTGGAGACGCCGCCGCCGGCGGTGCTCCAGGCGCTCTCCGAGGAGTAGCCGTTGCCACCGGTGACCTGGAGGTTGGTGCCGCCGACGCCGGTCTGGTGCGGGCTGGAGGCCGGGAAGTCGACCGACTTCACGGTGGCGCCGCTGGTGGAGCGGGTGCAGTCGCGGGAGCCGTCGTCGCCGGAGGCGGAGAAGATCGAGATGCCCTGGGCGGCGGCCTGCTTGAAGGCGTTGTCGACGGCCGTCATCGAGGAGGCGGTGGTGTCCGGCTCGCAGGAGCCCCAGGAGATCGAGATGACCGTGGCCTTGTTGTCGGCCACGATCTTGTTGGCCATGTCGATCTCGCCCTGGTCGTTGTTGGGGGCCTCGTAGACCAGCTGGGTGGCCTTGGGGGCCGCGCCGCGGACGATCTCGCTGTCCAGCTCGACCTCGCCGATGCCCTGGCCGGGCGCGGAGTCGTAGTTGGCGCCGTCCACCGACACGGTGCTGACGGCCGGGCCGGTCAGGCCGTACTGGGCGTCGTAGCTGGTGAGGTCGGAGGACTTGTAGCCGTCGAACTCCCAGAGCGCGACCGTGGTGCCGGTGCCGTCGGCGCCGGTCTTGTCCAGGTTGTAGGCGCCCTGGTACTGGGCCGGGCTCATGCCGCGCGGGGTGGCGGTGGCGGCGTTCGGGGTGACCGAGTGCGGCGCGGCCAGGTGGTTCTTGCGCACCGCGTGGTCGTCCAGGCCGCTGACGCCCTGGACCACGGTGGCCAGGTCGGCGGGGATCGAGGCGGCGTCGTCGTTGGCGAAGAAGGTGCGCTGCTGCTGCGGGTCCACGTAGGAGCTCTCGTGGGTGCCGAAGGCCTGCGAGACCTGCGCGGTGGTGCCGTGGGCGTCGACCACCTGGCGGTTGGCGCTGACGCCGCTGACCGTCAGGCCCTGGGCGGCGAGGTACGCCTTGACCTGCTGGACGTCCTGCTCGGTCGGGCCGAACCGGGCGGTGAACTGCTCGGGCGTCAGGTACCGCCCGTACTCGGGGGTGCCGGGGGTGGCGACCGCGCCGAGGAAGCGGTCCAGCGCGGCGGCGTCACGCAGCTTCAGGCTGACGGACACCGAGATCTGCTGCTCGGCCGGGACGTCACCCTTCTTCTCCGAGTGGGCGACCGCGGGGTTCACGGTGTTCGGCAGGGCGACGCGCGGGGCGGCGTTGGGGGTGCTGGCGGCCTGTGCGGTGGAGACGCCGAGCGAGACGGCGGTCAGCGGCAGGACGGCTATCGCCGCGGCGATGGCGAGGGAACGGTGGCGCAACGGATCCTCCTCCGGCCGACTGTGGGGAGTCGGCAAGGGGCAAGGCGTTCCGAGGGGTTCAGAAACGCTGGCTAGAACATGTCAGAGCGGATCGGTGCAGTGGATCATGGTCCGGCAATCGATTGCTAAAAAACAGTCAACTGTGGAGGCGTGGAAAGCCGGGGATTCCATACAGTGAATGGCCGGAATTCCGGGGACGGTCCATACCAATTCCCGGCGCCGGGACCGGACGTAGAATCGGGCCGAGCCGAGGGAGAGCGATGACTGAGCTGATGCCGGATCCGAGGGACCACCGACCGCTGATCGGCGAGCCCCTCGCGCTCGACCTGCTCAACACCCGCTGGGCCGGAACGCCCGTCAACGACGCGCTCGCCGACGTGGAGCAGTACGGGATCTGGCTCTCCTCCAACGGGCTGACCGGGCGCTGCGCGGCCGACGATGCCGGGCTGACGGCCATCCGGCAGACCCGCGAGGCGATCCTGCTGGCGGCCCAGGACGTGCGCGGGCAGGGCGAGTTGGGAGCGGAGGCGCGGGACGGGCTGGACGCGGTGCTGGCTCACGGGCGGATCCGGCGGACGGCCGGGCCGACCGGGGCCGAGGAGCGGGTCGAGACCGACCGGCCGGAGTGGCTGGCGCCCTGGCTGGCGGCGGACGACTTCCTCGGGCTGCTCGCACAGGGGGTCCACCGGGTGAAGCAGTGCGCACACGAGGCGTGCATTCTGCATTTCTTCGACACTTCGCAGAACGGGCGCCGGCGGTGGTGCCGGATGGCTGTCTGCGGGAACCGGGCGAAGGCGGCGCGGCACTATGTGAAGGCCCGGGGTTAACCGACGACCGAATGAATGGTCGGCGGGTGCGGCACGGACGCCGCACCCGCCGACCATTCGTCCGGGGTGTCCGGTCAGGCCTCCGCGGGGGCGCCCAGCCAGGTGGTGAGGGCTTCGCGGAGTTCGGCCTGGCCGGGGTCGACGGCGGCCCAGGCGGTGTAGCCGTCGGGGCGGATCAGCAGGACGGTGTCGGCCAGCTTGCCGTGCGGGTCGGCGGGGGCGGCGGAGACCAGGCGGTCGGCCCAGGGGGCGGTGGCGGCCAGTTCGTCGTTGCTGACCAGGACGAACTTTCCGGCGCGCAGCGCCTCGTAGAGCCGCTCGGGGGCGGCCGGGTCGCCCTCGGCGGGCTTGCTGAGGGCGGTCAGCCGGAGGTCCGGGACGCGCTTGCCGACCTGCGGGTGGGCGCCCTTGGGGGCCGGGTAGGAGATCTCGATGCCGGAGACCATGCGGGCGCCGCGCTCGGTCAGCAGGTCGAGGTGGCCGCCGATGGCGGTGAGCGCGCCGCGCAGGGCCCGGGTGGGGGCGGACTCGGCGAGGGCGAGCCGGATCAGCGTGCCGGAGGTGCGCAGCACCGTCCTGCCGACCGGGTGCCGCTCGGTCTGGTAGGTGTCCAGCAGTGCGTCGGTGGCCCGGCCCCGGAGGGCGGCGGCGAACTTCCAGGAGAGGTTGGCGGCGTCCTGGAGGCCGGTGTTCATGCCCTGGCCGCCGGCCGGGGAGTGGCAGTGGGCGGCGTCGCCGGCCAGGAAGACCCGCCCGGAGCGGTAGTTGGGGGCCTGGCGCTCGTCGCTGTGGAAGGTGGAGCTCCAGCGGACGTCGTGGAGTCCGTAGTCCTCGCCCTGGGTGGCCTGGACGACCGCGGTGAGCTGCTCGGGGGTGGGGGTGGCGCCGTCGGGCTGCGGCTCGTTGCGGTCCCAGGCGATGACCCGGTACCAGCCGTCGCCGAACGGGGCGACGAAGGAGAAGCCGGCCTTGTTGGCGCCCACGGCGATCGCGTCGGCGGGTTCGCGCTCCAGCCGGACGTCGGCGAGCATCACGGAGTCGACCACGGACTCGCCGGGGAAGTCGATGCCGAGCAGCTCGCGGACGGCGGAGCGGACGCCGTCGGTGCCGACCGCGTAGCGGGCCCGGTGGCTCCCGCCGTCGCCGGTCTCCAGGGTGACGCCCTCGGCGTCCTGGCGCAGTCCGGTGACCTCGGCGCCGCGCAGGATCACGGCGCCGGCCCGCTCGGCGCGTTCCTGGAGCACCCGTTCGACGTTGTACTGCGGGGTGATCAGGACGAACGGGAAGCGGCTGGGCAGCGTGCTGAGGTCGATGGCGACCCGGTTGAACATCGTCAGTCCGCTGAGCGGGCGGCCGGTGGCGATGAGTTCCTCGGCGAGGCCCCGGGCGTCCAGCAGCTCCAGGCTGCGGGCGTGCACGGCGAAGGCCCTGGTGAGGTTGGACTCCGTGCCGCGCTTCTCCAGGACGGTGACGCCGACCCCGGCGGCGGCGAGGTCGCCGGCCAGCAGCAGTCCGGTCGGTCCGGCCCCGACGATGATGACGTCGGTTTCGGTCGTCGGCTTCACGGCCATGTATTCAGCTCCCGTTGTTCGGAGGGCGGTTGGACGCCGTTTCCGGCGCTCTCCCAGCCTCCATCATCCCGGGCGCGGGTGGAGCTGTGAACCGCCGGTCCCCCGGTGGCCGATGGCCGACCGGGGGACCGGATCCCGAGGGTGCGGTGGTCCGGCTCAGCTGTGGCGGCGGATCTCCACCGTGCGGAACCGGTTGGCGACGAAGGCGCCGTCGCAGTACGCGGAGTTGGCGGCCGGGTTGGCGCCGGTGCCGTGGAGGTCGGAGAAGGCGGCGGTCTGGTTGGGGTAGACGCCGCCGGTGAGGTTGAGCGAGAGCGAGACGCCGGAGTCCAGCGCGGCCTCGACCAGCAGGGCCTCCACCTCGGGCGAGGTGGTGTAGCCGGAGGCCGTCATGGCGCCCTTCTCGCGGACCGTGGTGCGCAGCAACTCCACGGCGGCGGGAGTGGATTCGACGGCGACGGCGAAGGACACCGGGCCGAAGCACTCGGTGCGGAAGACCGAGCGGTCGTCCGGCTTGTCGGCGTCGAGCTTGACCAGCGCCGGGGTGCGGACGGTCGCGCCGGGGAAGTCGGGCGAGACCACCGCGCGCGGGGCGAGGGCGACCTCGCCGTACTCGCCGCCGGCCGCGGCGGCCGAGCGCTGCAGCACACCCGGGTTGACCACGGCGCCGAGGATGGCGGCGGCGCGGGCGTCGTCGGAGAGCAGGCCCTCGATGGCGGCGGCGAGGTCGGTGACGACCTGGTCGTAGGACTTGTCGCCCTGGTCGGTGCTGATGCCGCCGCGCGGGATCAGCACGTTCTGCGGGGTGGTGCACATCTGGCCGCTGTAGAGCGAGAGGGCGAAGGCCAGGTTGCCCAGCATGCCCTTGTAGTCGTCGGTGGAGTCGATCACGACGGCGTTCACGCCGGCCTTCTCGGTGTAGACCTGGGCCTGCTTGGCGTTCTCCTCCAGCCAGTCGCCGAAGGAGGTGGAGCCGGTGTAGTCGATCATCTTGATCTCGGGGCGGACCGCGAGGGTCGCGGCGACGGTGCCGCCCTCGTGCTCGGCGGCCAGGCAGACCAGGTCGGCGTCGAAGCCGGCCTCGGCGAGCACCTCGCGGGCGACGGCGACGGTCAGGGCGAGCGGGAGCACGGCCCGCGGGTGCGGCTTGACCAGCACCGGGTTGCCGGTGGCCAGCGAGGCGAACAGGCCGGGGTAGCCGTTCCAGGTGGGGAAGGTGTTGCAGCCGATCAGCAGGGCGAGGCCGCGCGGGACGACGGTGAACTCCTTGGTCATCACCAGCGGCTCGCGCTTGCCCTGGGGCTTGGTCCAGCCGGCCTGCCGCGGCAGCCGGGTCTGCTCGGCGTACGCGTAGGCGACGGCCTCCAGGCCGCGGTCCTGGGCGTGCGGTCCGCCGGCCTGGAAGGCCATCCCGTAGGCCTGGCCGGTGGTGTGCATGACGGCCTGGGCGAACTCGTGGGAGCGGGCGTTGATCCGGTGCAGGATCTCCAGGCAGACGGCGGCGCGCTCCAGCGGGGAGGCGGCGGCCCAGCCGGGCCGGGCGGCGCTCAGCGCGGCGATCAGCGCGTCCGGGTCGGCGTGCGGGTAGGTGATGCCCAGCTCGACGCCGTACGGGGAGGCCTCGCCACCGACCTGGTCGCCGTCGCCGGGGTGGCCGGCGAGGACGAAGGGCTTGCCGAGGAGGGCGTCGAAGGCGGCCTTGCCGTCGGCCGGGCCGGTCTCGCCGTAGGCCTTCGGGAACTCGGGGTAGGCGGACCAGTAGTCGCGCTTCGCGGCGGCGGCGAGCGCGGCGTCCAGGGTGGCCTGGTGGCGCTCGACCAGCTCGCCGACGAGGGGGTGGGTGACCGCTGCGGGCATCTGTGCGCTCCTCAGAGGGGAGGACGGGACACGTCACAGAGTAACCGAACGATCGGTCGGCTCAAGAGGGTGCGGGGGACGGATTCCGGCGGATACGGCGAGGGGGCGCGTCCCGGTCGGACGCGCCCCCTGCTCGATGCTGCCGGCCCGGGTCGGCCCGGGTCGGCCGGGCTACGGCACGCCCAGCTCGAAGATCACGTACCCGGCGTACCAGCCGGAGGCGACCGCGCCCGTCCCCAGGACGGTCGCCAGCACCGGCCAGCTGAGCTTGCGCATCCCCACCGCCAGCGCGATGAACAGCGGGAACGCCGGCAGCAGGTAGCGCGAGACGTTGCCGAAGATGCCCAGGCTGCCGAGCACCGAGACGATCGTGGCCAGGGTGTAGGCGGTCAGCACCAGCGGCGGGCGCAGCCGGACCAGCAGCACGATCAGCACCGGCAGGCTGAACACGATCAGGGTGGCCAGCAGGTCCGGCACCGGGAACGCGAAGGGGTAGTCGTTGCGGCCCAGCAGCACCCCGCGGATCGCCTGCCAGGTGCCCTGGCCGCCGTCGAAGTAGTGCAGCCAGGCGTCGTGCTGGATCCGGAAGTAGCCGCCCCACTCGCCGGTCTTCCAGCCCACCCAGGCCACGTAGCCGAGCAGGCCCAGCGGGGCCAGCAGCATCCCGGCCAGCGGGCGCAGCACCCCGCTCTCCCGCCGGTACAGCTCGACCAGCGCGGCCAGGCCGACGGCGCCGATCAGCGCCGCCGAGGTCGGCCGGTTGAGCCCGGCGACCAGGGTGATCGCCCCGGCCGCGACCCACTGCCTGGTCATCGTGAAGTAGCAGGCCCAGGCGGCCAGCGCGACGAACAGCGAGTCCGAGTAGACCGCCCACTCGGCGCCTGAGCCGGGGGCGATCGCCCAGATCCCGGCCGCGATCACGCCCGCCCGGGGGCCGGACAGCTTGTCCACCACGGCGTAGATCCCGGCCGCGGCGAACAGCGAGGCCAGCACCGAGACCAGCATCCCGGCGCCGTACAGGCCGAGGCCGGTGACGTCCGAGGTCAGCCGCATCAGGCCGGGGTAGAGCGGGAAGAAGGCGGCCGAGTTCTGCTCGATGGTGAAGCCCGGCTGGCCGCCCGGGATCGGGATCAGTGCCGGGTGGTAGCCGAACTGGGCGACCTGCTGGTACCACCAGCCGTCCCAGCTGGCCAGCACGTCCCAGGGGTTGGTGCCGCCGCCGAACCGGGCCGGCTTCTTGGCGTAGTCGCCGCCGAAGGAGAGCAGCTTCATGAAGACGGTGAAGCCGATCAGCTTGAGCACCGCGTAGCACCACACGGCCGGTCCGAACCGCACCACCAGGGCCTGGGCGCGCTCCTGCCAGGTGCGGGGGCCGCCCGCCGGCTCCTCGGTGCGCTGCTCGGGCACGTCCTCGGGCAGGTCGGAGGAGACTGCCGGTATTGCGTTCATCAGCTGCGGACCCCAGCCTGCTGGACGTGGACGATCGTCCGGAGATTCTAGGCGGTTCGCCCTGCGGCCGGTGTGGACCGGCCGGACCCGATCGCGTACCCCGTCGGGCGGCCGGGGATACTCGGAGGATGGCCGATCACACCACGCGCACCGCCTACACCGTCGAGTCACTGCTCGCGGTGACCGTCGACGTGTTCAACGAGCGCGGATACGACGGCACGTCGATGGAGGACCTCTCCCGGGCCGCCGGGATCTCCAAGTCCTCGATCTACCACCACGTCCGCGGCAAGGAGGAGTTGCTGCGGCTGGCCGTCGGGCGGGCGCTGGACGGGCTGTTCGCGATCCTGGCCGAGCCGGAGGCGGTGACGGGCCCGGCGGTGGAGCGGCTGGAGCACGTGGTGCGGCGCACCGCGGAGGTGCTGCTGGCGGAGCTGCCGTACGTGACGCTGCTGCTGCGGGTGCGCGGCAACACGGCCACCGAGCTGTGGGCGCTGGAGCGGCGGCGGGACTTCGACCACCAGGTGGCGGAGCTGGTGCGGGCGGCCGTCGCGGACGGCTCGCTGCGCGGGGACGTGGAGCCGCGGCTGGCCACCCGGCTGCTGTTCGGGATGATCAACTCGATCGTGGAGTGGTACCGGCCGGGGTTGAAGGCGGCCGACGGGGTCGCGGACGCCGTGGTGCACCTGGCCTTCGACGGGCTGCGGGCGCGCTGACCCACACGGGCGCGCTGGCCCACACGGGCGCGCTGACCCTCACGGGCGCGCCCCGGGCCGCGCCTGATGAGGGCGCCTAATCAGGGGGCACTTGGTCGGTCTCCTCGAACACCAGCATGGTTTGTGTGCCGAGCACCTGTGGAATGGACTGGATCCGGTTGAGGACCAAGTCCCGCAGGGCGTGGTTGTCGGCGGTGTGCACCAGCAGCAGGACGTCGAAGTCCCCGCCGACCAGGGCGATGTGGGCGACCCCGGGGAGTGCCAGCAGCTGCTCGCGCACGGTCCGCCAGGAGTTCTGGACGATTTTCAGGGTGATGTACGCGGACGCGCCCTGACCTGCCCGTTCGTGGTCCACCCGGGCGGTGAAGCCGCGAATGATGCCGTCCTCGACCATCCTGGAGATCCGGGCGTACGCATTGGCCCGGGACACGTGCACCCGCTCGGCCACCGAGCGGATCGAGGCTCGACCGTCCTGCTGCAGCAGCCGCAGGATCGCCCGGTCGACCCGGTCGAGTCTGGACATCTGTTCAGCCGACATGACCCCCCACCCTCGCCGATTGGACACACTGCCACCAGTCGACCGCCACTCGGGCCGAATGTCCACCACCTTGTCACGCTTCTGGTCAAGATGAACAGACGACCGAACAATCGGTAGGGAGCCCCCGCCACCCCTGGAGGTGCCCCGAGATGACCGTTCTCGACCACAGACACCACACGGGAGTGCCGGGCTGGATGCCCGGGGCGACCGCCCCGCGCACCGACCCGGCCCCCCTCCTCCCGGACGTCTCCCCCGTCCGGGTGCTCGGCACCCCCGCGCTGGAGAAGCACGACCCGGCGCTGCTGCGCGAGCTCTACCGGCGACTCGTCGTCGGCCGGCGCTACAACCAGCAGGCCACCACCCTGACCAAGCAGGGCCGCCTCGCCGTCTACCCGGCCTCCACCGGGCAGGAGGCCTGCCAGGTCGCCGCCGCGCTGGTGCTCGGCGAGCGCGACTGGCTGTTCCCCAGCTACCGCGACACCCTCGCCGTGGTCTCCCGCGGGGTCGACCCGCTGGAGGCGCTGACCCTGCTGCGCGGCAACGCCCACACCGGCTACGACCCCCGCGCCAGCCGGACCGCCCCGCTCTGCACCCCGCTCGGCACCCAGGCCCCGCACGCCGTCGGACTGGCGCACGCCGCCCGGCTGCGCGGCGAACCGGTGGTCGCGATGGCCATGCTCGGCGACGGCGGCACCAGCGAGGGCGACTTCCACGAGGCGCTGAACTTCGCCGCCGTGCTGCGGGCGCCGGTGGTCTTCCTGGTGCAGAACAACGGCTACGCGATCTCCGTCCCGCTCAGCGCCCAGTCCGCCGCACCCACCCTGGCCCACAAGGCGGTCGGTTACGGCATGCCGGGCCGGCTGGTCGACGGCAACGACGCGCCCGCCCTGCACTCGGTGCTCACCGAGGCGGTCGAGCGCGCCCGGGCCGGTGACGGCCCGACCCTGGTCGAGGCCCTCACCTACCGGATCGAGGCCCACACCAACGCCGACGACGCCACCCGCTACCGCACCGAGCCCGAGGTGGACGCCTGGCGGGAGCACGACCCGATCCTGCTGATGGACCGCGCGCTGCGCGAACTCGGGCTGCTGGACGACGAGTTGGTCCAGGATGCGGCCGACGAGGCGGAGGCGCTGGCGGCCCGGATGCGGGCCGAGTTCCACGCCGACCCGGAGCTCGACCCGATGACGCTGTTCGCCCACGTCTACGCCGAGCCCACCCAGCAACTGCGGGAGCAGGCCGCCCAGTTGTCCGCCGAGCTGGCCGCCGAAGCCGAGGTGCAGCACTGATGTCCACCGCAGTCTCCTCCGGTACCGCCAGCATGGCGCAGGCGCTCAACTCCGCGCTGCGGGACGCCCTGCGCGAGGACCCCACCGTCCACGTGCTCGGCGAGGACGTCGGCGCGCTCGGCGGCGTCTTCCGGATCACCGACGGGCTCACCGCCGAGTTCGGCCCCGACCGCTGCCTGGACACCCCGCTCGCCGAGGCCGGCATCCTCGGCACCGCGATCGGCATGGCGATGTACGGGCTGCGCCCGGTGGTCGAGATGCAGTTCGACGCCTTCGCCTACCCGGCGCTGGAGCAGCTGTTCTCGCACGTCGCCAAGATGCGCAACCGCACCTCGGGCAAGCTCCCGCTGCCGATCACCGTGCGCATCCCGTACGGCGGCGGCATCGGCGGTGTCGAGCACCACAGCGACGCCTCCGAGGCGTACTACACCAGCACCCCGGGCCTGCACGTGGTCACCCCGGGGACGGTCGCCGACGCCTACGGGCTGCTGCGCGCCTCGATCGCCTCCGACGACCCGGTGGTCTTCCTGGAGCCCAAGCGGCTCTACTGGGGCAAGGCCGAGTTCGACCGGGCCGTGCCGGTCGAGCCGATCGGCCGGGCCGTGCTCCGGCGCCCCGGCACCTCCGCCGTGCTGATCACCTACGGTCCCTCGCTGCCGGTCTGCCTGGAGGCGGCCGAGGCCGCGCGGGCCGAGGGCTGGGACCTCGCGGTGCTCGACCTGCGCACGCTCGTGCCCTTCGACGACGAGACGGTCACCCGGGTGGTGCGCTCGATCGGCCGGGCCGTGGTGGTGCACGAGGCCAGCGGCTTCGGCGGCACCGGCGCGGAGATCGCCGCCCGGGTCACCGAGCGCTGCTTCCACCACCTGGCCGCGCCCGTGCTGCGGGTCACCGGCTTCGACATCCCGTACCCGCCGCCGATGCTGGAGCACCACCACCTGCCCGGGGTGGACCGGATCCTGGACGCGGTCGCCCGACTGCAGTGGGAGGACCGAGGATGATGCCCGTCGTACGGGAGTTCCGGCTGCCCGACCTCGGTGAGGGACTCACCGGGGCGGAGGTGGTGCGCTGGATGGTCGAGGTCGGCGAGGTGATCGCGGTCGACCAGCCGGTGGTGGAGGTGGAGACGGCCAAGGCCGTGGTGGAGGTGCCCTGCCCGTACGGCGGGGTGGTCACCGCGCGGTACGGCGCGGAGGGCGAGGAGATCGCCGTGGGCGCGCCGCTGGTGACGGTCGCGGTGGCCTCGGCCGGAGGTGCGGGCGACGGGGTGCCCGCCGTTCCTGCCGCTGTTGCCGCTGTTGCCGAGGTCGAGCGGCCGTTGGTCGGGTACGGGGTGCTGGAGAGCAAGGGCGGGCGGCGGCGCCGGGTCGGTGCGGCCGCTCCGGTTGCTCCGGTTGTTCCCGTCGCTCCGGTTGCCGTCGCCGCGGCTCCGGCGGCGCCCGCGGTTCCGGTCGTGGTGCCGGTGATCTCGCCGCTGGTGCGGCGGTTGGCCCGGGAGCAGGGGGTCGACCTGACCGCGCTCGCCGGGAGCGGGCCGGACGGGCTGATCATGCGGGCGGACGTCGAACGGGCGGTCGCGGCGAAGGTGGCGGCTCCGGTCACTGCTGCGGTCACCGCCGCGGTGGCGGCCCCGGCCGGGCCGGACGAGGTCGTCCCGCTGCGCGGGCTGCGCAAGGCGGTGGCCGAGAAGCTCAGCCGCAGCCACCGGGAGATCCCGGCCGCGACCTGCTGGGTCGATGCGGATGCCACCGAACTGATGGCGCTGAGGCGGCAGTTGAATGCCAGCCCGGGCCCCAAGGTGAGCGTGCTGGCGCTGCTGGCACGGATCTGCACGGTCGCGCTGGCGCGCTTCCCCGAGCTCAACTCCAGTGTGACCGAGGATGGTTCGGGCATCGTCCGGCATTCGGCGGTGCACCTGGGCTTCGCCGCGCAGGGCGAGCGCGGGCTGGTCGTCCCGGTGGTCCGGGACGCGCACGCCCGCAGCACCGAGCAACTCGGCTCGGAGCTGGGCCGGTTGACCGAGTCGGCGCGGGCCGGTTCGCTGACCCCGGCCGAACTGACCGGTGGCACATTCACGTTGAACAACTACGGGGTGTTCGGCGTGGACGGCTCGACCCCGATCCTCAACCACCCCGAGGCGGCGATGCTCGGGGTCGGCCGGATCGTGGCCAAACCCTGGGTCCACGGCGGGGAGTTGGCGGTGCGGGAGGTGACCCAGCTGTCGTTCACCTTCGACCACCGGGTCTGCGACGGCGGGACGGCGGGCGGGTTCCTGCGGTTCGTGGCGGACTGTGTCGAGCAGCCGGGGATGCTGCTGCGGCAGCTGTGAGCAGGCCGGAGCGGGCCGGGGTGGGACCGCTCCGAGCAGGGCGGGGTCGCCCTGGGTGTGCTGTTCGGCACTCAGGGCGACCGCCGATCGAGTGAGAGTAGCGCGTTCCCGGGCCGGGTGTCCGGGCTTCCCGCGATTTGTCGGATGAGCAGTTCGGGCGTGCCACGCTGCCTAGGCGTCAGCAGAGACAAGCCAGGTGGTGGCGCAGGCCGGCCGGAGGCGAAACGATTCTCTTGGGTACTCGAAACGTAGCGGTGAAGTCCCGCAGAACACTCCTGATCCGCACCGGGCACGGCTCGGCGGGGGCCGCCTCCGTCCCGGGCCTGCCGCAGTCGCCGCCCGAACCCGTGGCGGTGGCGACGGAGGAGGCCCGGTCCGTCCGGCCGCCGATGCCGCTGGACCCGCCCGACCTCCCGCCGCCGGCGCCGGTGCCCCCGGTGATCCCGCCACCGCCCGTCGAGCCGCCGGCCGTCCCCGCGCCCAGTTACCCGCAGGCGCCCTCGACCACCGGCACCTCGCCCGCCTTCCAGCCCCTGTTCACCGACGCGCCCGGCCTCAACTGGGCTGGCCCGGGAGACAGTTGGAGCAACGCCTGGGCGTCGACGCCGGCCGACCAGCACACCCCGCCCATGCCGTCCGCGCCGCCCGCCGTCGTGCCGGGTGCCGTCGTGTCGGGTGCCGTCGTGTCGAGTACCGACGGCATCGAACTCCCGCTCACCGCAAGGGACATCGAGCTGATCCGGGACAGCCTCGCGCTCGTCGAACCGGTCGCCGACCGGGCCACCGCGCACTTCTACGCCCTGCTCTTCCTGCACCACCCCGAGGTCCGCTCGCTCTTCCCCGCCGCCATGGACGTCCAGCGCGACCGGCTGTTCCGCGCCCTGCTGGCCGCCGCCCGCGGCGCCGAGGACCCGGCCGCGCTGCGCACCCGGCTGAGCGCGCTCGGCCGCGGCCACCGCCGTTACGGCACCCTGACCGGGCACTACGCCCCGGTCGGCGAGTGCCTGGTGCAGGCGCTGGCCCGGTACGCGGGCAGCCGCTGGGACGCGGCGACCGAACTGGCCTGGCGGCGCGCCTACCGGCTGATCTCCACCATCATGATCGAGGCCGCCGAGGAGGCCGCCCGCACCTCGCCGCCCTGGTGGCAGGGCGAGGTGGTCCGGCACGAGCAGCGCACCCGGGACGTCGCGGTGCTCACCGTGCGCCCCGACCAGGCCTACCCGTTCCGGGCCGGACAGTACTGCAGCCTGGAGACGCCCTGGTGGCCGCGGGTCTGGCGACACTACTCCTTCGCCTCCGCGCCCCGGCCGGACGGGCTGCTGACCTTCCACGTCAAGGCCGTCCAGGCGGGCTGGGTGAGCAACGCGCTGGTGCACCGGGCCGCCCCCGGCGACGTGCTGCGGCTGGGCCCGGCGACCGGCGAGATGACCCTCGACCACGCCTCCGGCGCCGACCTGCTCTGTCTCGGCGGCGGCACCGGCATCGCGCCGATCCGCGCCCTGGTCGAGGAGGCCGCCGAGTACGGCACCTCCGGCCGCAGCGTCGAGGTGTTCTACGGGGCCCGCAGCGTGGCCGAGTTGTACGAGCTGGACGGGCTGCGCGAGCTGGCCGGGCGGCTGCCCCGGTTGACGGTACGGCCGGTGCTGTCCGGCACCGGGCCGGCCGAGGGCGTGCTGACCGGCGAACTGCCCGAGGTGGTGGGCCGGTTCGGCCCGTGGGACGGTCGGGAGGCGGTGCTCAGCGGCCCGCCCGCGATGATCCGGCGCGGTGTCGGGGTGCTGCTGCGGGCGGGCCTGCCGGCCGAGCGGATCCGGCACGACCTGGTCGGCGAACTGGCGGCGGGATAGCGCGCGCAGGACAGGGGCCGGGCCGGGCCCGGCCGGTCAGCCCAGGTCGGGTGCGAGGAGCGCGCGGATGCCCTCGATGTTGGCCGCGAGGTACGCCCGGAGCCGGGGCGGGACGACGTTCACCGAGGTCACGCCCTCGCGGGTGAACGGCAGCCGGACCACCTCGTACTCGCCGTTCGGCTCTGTCACCTCCGGCCCGTGCCGTCGGCTGAGGTCCATCGAGGCCAGCCGGCAGACGAAGAAGTGCTGGACCTTGACCCCGTGGGGGTGCAGCAGGGTGCCGTCGTCGTGGTGGGTGTGGCTGATGGTGTCGACGAAGGCGGGCACCACGTCCACGACCTTGCCGCCCAGCTCCTCGTCCACCTCGCGGTGCAGCGCCTCGACCACCGTGCGGTCCTCGCGCTCGACCCCGCCGCCCGGGGTGATCCAGTACGGGTGCGGCGCCCCGGGCCGGACCCGCCGGATCAGCACGATCGAGGCCGGGCCGTGCGGGTCGTCCGGGTCCAGCTCCAGCAGGATCGCCCGCGCGGTCCGTTTGACCACCGGGCGCAGCGGCGGGGTTCGGTTGGCGGGGCCCATGGCGACCTCCGGGGCTGGAGCGTTGTGCGGGAGTCTCCCCGCGGAGGGAAACGGTCGAAACCCCGGGAAAGGGTCGAAACGCCGCCCCCGTTCACCCGCCTGCGGCGTTCACCATCGGAGAAACGCACACCTTGTCCACTTCATCCCCGAACAGGGACGATGAGGGCTGAACGTGGACTGCCTGCCCAAAACCGTCGAAAGCATGAGGTACTGGCGCCATGCAGCACAGCACAGTCCAGGGGCACCTGGTGATGAACCTCGTGGTCTCGCCCGAGCTGTCCTTCAGCATCGTGGTGGACCTGGCGTACGAGGCCGACGATCCGTACGCGGTCCGGTTCGCCTTCCACCTGCCCGGTGACGCCCCGGTCACCTGGGTCTTCGCGCGCGAACTGCTGCTGGACGGCCTCAGCGCCCCGTCCGGCGAGGGCGACGTGCACATCCACCCGGTCGGCGGGGAGCCCCCGGAGGTCCGCATCGCGCTGCGCTGCCCCAACGGGGACGCGGTGCTGCACGCCCCGTCGGCGCCGCTGATCGCCTTCCTGGCGCGGACCGACCGACTGGTGGCGATGGGGCAGGAGCTCACCGGCAAGGAGCTCGACGCCGAGCTCGCGGACATCCTCCGGGGGTGCGACGCGGGGTGACGAAGGGGCCCGTACCCGGTGGACCACCCGGGCACGGGCCCCTTCCACGGCCGCGTGCGTCACCGCGCACGACGGGTTCAGTCGTCGTCCAGGGCCAGGTGCAGGCCCCAGGAGACCAGGCTGATGATCAGTGAACCCACCAGCGCCGAGCCGAAGGTGGACACGTGGAAGTCCAACTCCAGCCTGGTGGACGCCCACGAGGTGAGCAGCAGCATCAGGGCGTTGATCACGAAGGTGATCAGCCCCAGCGTGAGGATGAACAACGGGAGGGAGAACAGCTTCACCACCGGCTTGATCAGCCAGTTGATGAGGCCGAACACCACGGCGACGCCGAGCACCGTCAGCGCCTTGTGCTGCCAGTCGGCCTTGCCCTCGGCGAGTTGGATGCCGCTGACGATCCAGGCGGCGACCCAGATGGCCGCCGCGTTGATCAGTGTTTTGATGACGAAACCCTTCATGCCGCCCAAGCCTGACAGGCGCCCCGCCGCGGGGGAAGCTCCCGCCGGACGAGTTGGTGTTGAATGCCCCTGGTCCTGGAGGTGGACGGGGCGGAGCCGACGGGCGGGGGCCCGGCGGCCGCGGCGGTGATGACGGACGAAGGAGGACGGCAGCGGTGAAGGTGTTCCGGCTGGACGAACTGGACGCCGAGCGGGCGGCCAACGATGGTGCGTACCTGCGGTTCCTGCGCGAACCGCGGATGTCCGCCGGACTGTACGCGCTCGCCCCCGGCGACACCGACACCCAGACCGCGCACGACCAGGACGAGATCTACCAGGTGATCAGCGGCCGCGCGGAGTTGACCGTCGGTGCCGAGACCACGACCGTCGGGCGGGGCACCGTGGTGTACGTCCCGGCCGGCACCCCGCACCGGTTCCACCACATCACCGAGGAACTGCGGGTGCTGGTGGTGTTCTCCCCGCCGGAGGACTGAGGACCGGCCCCGTGGTCGTTATGGTCGTTCGCATGACCCGTAGCCTCACCGACGAGCTCTGGGCGTCGATCGAGCCGATCTACGCCGAGATCCTCGCCCACCCCTTCATCGGCGGCCTCACCGACGGCACCCTGCCGCGCGAGGCCTTCCGCCACTTCGTCGTCCAGGACTCACACTACCTGCGCGACTACGCCCGTGCCCTCGCCGTCTGCGCCGCCAAGGCCCCCGGCGAGGCGGACGTCCGGGCCTTCGCCGACGACGCGGTCGGCGCGCTCGCCGCCGAGCAGGGCATGCACGCCGAGTTCCTGACCGCGTTCGGCGGCACCGCCGACGAGGCCGCCGCCGAGCCGGTGCTGCCGACCACCCGCGCCTACACCAGCTACCTGCTGGCCACCGTCTACGGCGGGTCCTTCGCCGAGGCGCTCGGCGCGGTGCTGCCCTGCTACTGGATCTACGCCCGGGTCGGCGAGGCGCTGCTCGCCCAGGGCTCCCCCGACCCGCTGTACGCCAAGTGGATCGCCACCTACGGCGACGAGGCCTTCCAGTCCGTGGTCCGCCGGGTGCTGGCGCTCACCGACCGGCTCGGCGAGGAGCTCTCGGCGGCCGAACGCCGCCGGGTGGTCGAGCACTTCGGGACCACCTCGCGGTACGAGTGGATGTTCTGGGACGCCGCCTGGCGCGGGGAGCGCTGGCCCGTCTGACCCGGCACCCCCCGCCGTTTCTCGGGGGTCTTCCCGGGGGGTCGGATCGGGGTGATCTAGGGGTTCTCTCCGGGCCGTTGGCCCTCGTTACGGCGCCCGCGCCCCCGTACGATCGAAGCATCGAAAGCAAGCGGGATGCGGTTACCGGACGGCGGCCGACCCGAGGGGAGAAGAGGAACCGACATGGCTGAGCTCTGGAAGTCGCTGCCCTCCTGGGTGCGCAACATCGTCATCCCGGTGCTGGTCCTGGTGCTGGCCTGGAACATCATCGCCTTCGTGTTCGGCGTGGTCGGCGCCCTGCTGAGCATCGTCATCAAGCTGCTGGTGGTCGTCGGCATCGCCGCCGCCGTGGTGATCCTGGTCAAGAAGGCCGCCAAGGGCTGACCCCGCTCCGCGCGCCGCGCGGAGCACTCCCGGAGGCCCGGTACCCCGTCCGCGGGGGCCGGGCCTCGGCCTTTTCCCCGCCGGTTCCGTTCGGAGACCGTCTGGACCTGCGGCGATCGGCTCGCTACCGTGTTGGGCGTCATGTGCAGGCAACACCGCCTGCGACGCGGGAGCTCGGAGCACCGGGCTGAGAGGGCGCTGACCGGACCGTCGACGGACGGACCGACGGCTGCGTCGACCGCAGGAACCTGGACCGGGTAATGCCGGCGTAGGGAGTAGAGGTCAGATGACCACGTTCGACGCACAGCCGCAGTCTGCCCAGAGCGCCCCCAGCAGCGAGCGCACGGGCTACCCGACCCCGGCCTGGCGCAAGGCCTACCGCGACGGATCCCGCCCCGACCTGCGGGTCCCGTACCGCGAGGTGCAGCTCACCAACGGCCGGACCGTCCCGCTGTACGACACCTCCGGCCCGTACACCGACCCGGCGTACGAGCCCGACGTGCGGCGCGGCCTGCCCGCCCTGCGCGACTCCTGGATCCGCCAGCGCGGCGACGTCGAGGAGTACGACGGCCGCGAGGCGCGCCCCGAGGACGACGGGATCAAGCACACCTCCCCGCGCGGCGGCAACCTGCGCAACCTCGACGCCGTCTTCCCCGGCCGCCCGCGCCGCCCGCTGCGCGGCCGCGGTGGCGCCGCCGTCACCCAACTCGCTTACGCCAAGCGGGGCGTGGTGACGCCGGAGATGGAGTTCGTGGCGCTTCGCGAAGGACTGGAGCCGGAGTTCGTCCGGGACGAGGTGGCCCGCGGCCGCGCCGTCATCCCGGTCAACGTGAACCACCCCGAGGTGGAGCCGGCCGTCATCGGCACCAACTTCCTGGTGAAGATCAACGCCAACATCGGCAACTCCGCCGTCACCTCCTCGATCGAGGAGGAGGTGGAGAAGATGACCTGGGCCACCCGCTGGGGCGCCGACACCGTCATGGACCTCTCCACCGGCCGCAACATCCACACCACCCGCGAGTGGATCCTGCGCAACTCCCCCGTGCCGATCGGCACCGTGCCGCTCTACCAGGCCCTGGAGAAGGTCGACGGCAGGGCCGAGGAGCTGAGCTGGGAGGTCTACCGGGACACCATCATCGAGCAGTGCGAGCAGGGCGTCGACTACATGACCGTCCACGCCGGCGTGCTGCTGCGGTACGTCCCGCTCACCGCGCGCCGCAAGACCGGCATCGTCTCGCGCGGCGGCTCGATCATGGCCGCCTGGTGCCTGGCGCACCACCAGGAGAACTTCCTCTACACCAACTTCGAGGAACTCTGCGACATCCTCGCCTCCTACGACGTCACCTTCTCGCTGGGTGACGGCCTGCGCCCCGGCTCCATCGCCGACGCCAACGACGAGGCCCAGTTCGCCGAACTGCAGACCCTCGGCGAGCTCGGCCGGATCGCCCGCGAGCGCGACGTCCAGGTGATGATCGAGGGCCCGGGCCACGTCCCGATGAACAAGATCAAGGAGAACATGGATCTCCAGAAGGAGATCTGCGACGAGGCGCCGTTCTACACCCTCGGCCCCCTCACCACCGACGTCGCCCCCGGCTACGACCACATCACCTCGGGCATCGGCGCCGCGATGATCGCCTGGTGGGGCACTGCGATGCTCTGCTACGTCACGCCCAAGGAGCACCTGGGCCTGCCCAACCGGGACGACGTCAAGACCGGCGTGATCACCTACAAGATCGCCGCCCATGCCGCCGACCTCGCCAAGGGCCACCCCGGCGCCCAGGCCTGGGACGACGCCCTCTCCGACGCCCGCTTCGAGTTCCGCTGGGAGGACCAGTTCAACCTGGCCCTCGACCCGGAGACCGCCCGCGAGTTCCACGACGAGACCCTCCCCGCCGAACCCGCCAAGACGGCCCACTTCTGCTCGATGTGCGGCCCGAAGTTCTGCTCGATGAAGATCAGCCAGAAGATCCGCGACGAGCACGGTGACGGTTCCAGCGCCGTCAACACCGAGTTCGACGCCGAGGCGCTGGCCGGTATGCAGGCCAAGTCCGAGGAGTTCGCCGCCCAGGGCAACCGGGTCTACCTGCCGCTGGCCGACTGATCCACCACACCCGGGACGCCGCCCCGAGAGCTCTTGCGTCTCGGGGCGGCGCTTCGTTGTGCCTGCTCCGAATGAGCTCCACTATCTGCATTTTGCAGATAGTGGAGCTAGAATGCAGACATGACTGCCCTCACGATCCGGGACGTCCCGGACGACCAGATCCAGACCCTGAAGGTCCGCGCAGCTCAGGCAGGCAAGTCACTGCAGGCGTTCATGCAGGACTTGATCGCCAGGGAGGCGTCCAAGCCCACGATGGCGGAGATGATGGCGCGGCTCGACCGGGAGACCACCGCCGACGTCAGTGCGGCGGATGTCCTCGCTGCCATCGATGAGGGGCGAGCCGGACGTTGATCGTCATTGACTGCTCCGCGCTCGTCCTGGCTCTCACGGCTCAGGGTTCCGACGGAATGCTCGTCCGCGGTCGGGTGTCCGAGGCGGGGGACGTGTACGCGCCCATCCTCCTGGACTACGAGATCCAGTCGGCCCTCCTCGGCATGCATCGTGGCGGCAAGTTGACCGAGAAGGAGATGGAGAGGGCGGTCGCCGCGTACCGGGTGCTTCCCATCGCCAAGCGCGAGACCTTTCCCTTCTGGGACCGTGTGAAGAAGCTGAACGCCAACCTCAGCGCCTACGACTCCCAGTACGTCGCTCTGGCAGAAGCCCTGGGCGTACCACTGATCACCAGCGACGCGAGGATCAAGCGCAGTGGCGCGGCAAAGTGCGAGATCGAGGTCTTCTCCTCGATCCAGCGCTGACCGACGCGACTCTTCGTATCTTCGTAGTGGTGCCTTGATTGATCTTCTGCTCGATGAAGATCAACCAGAAGATCCGCGACGAGCACGGTGACGGCTCCACCGCCGTCTCCAGCGACTTCGACGCCGAGGCGCTGGCCGGCATGCAGGCCAAGTCCGAGGAGTTCGCGGCCCAGGGCAACCGGGTGTACCTGCCACTGGCCGACTGACGGGGCCGAGGCACCGGCCGGCATGCAGGGCCGAGGCGGGCCTCGACTCCAGCTCGACCGCCCGGTCGAGCACCTCGCCGCCCAGAGCTGAGGCCGCCGCCCTGCGGGTGCCGTCCCGGTCCTCCCCCGAGGGTCCGGGGCGGCACCCTGCTCTTTCAGCCGACGGTGTCGGCGGCGCCGGCCGCGTCGGCCGCGTCCTGGGGGTACCAGCGGAGTTCGACGGTGTTGCCGTCCGGGTCCTGGACGTAGAGGGAGGTGGCGGTGCCGCGGGCGCCGAAGCGGGGGCCCGGGCCGTCGAGGACGGTGAAGACGCCGGAGTCGACGACCTCCTGCCAGTCGAGGGGCTCGACGACGAGGCAGATGTGGTCGACGTTGGACTCGTGGCGGGGGCGGTGGAGGAGGTCGATGATCGTCGCGCCGTTGACCCGGACGGAGGGGAAGGAGACCTTGCCGGCCCGCCACTCGTCGACCCGGACGGGCTGGAGGCCGAGCAGGCCGGTGTAGAAGGCGAGCGACCGCTCGATGTCGGCGACGTTGAGGACCAGGTGGTCGAGGGCGACGACGCGCATGGTGATCGGCTCCTTGCTGGTGGTTCGCTTGGTGGCGGGTTCCACGATCCTCCGACCCGAGGTGATCATCAACGACGGATCGCCGTACGATCGTTGAGTCGGACTAAACGATGCGTGCTAACCGATGCGTGGTGCGAAGGGGTGGGGCGGCATGCTGGAGCGGCTGGAGATCGAGGTCTTCCTCGCCCTCGTGGAGGAACTGCACTTCGGCCGGACCGCCGAGCGGCTGGGCCTGACCACCGGCCGGGTCAGCCAGGTGGTGCAGAAGCTGGAACGCCGGGTCGGCGCACCGCTGTTCGAGCGGACCAGCCGATCCGTCCGGCTCACCCCGGTCGGGCGTCAGCTGGCCGGGGACCTCGCCCCGGTGGTGGCCGCGATGGAGGAGGCGCTGCGCCGGGCGGTGGACGCCGGCCGCGGGGTGACCGGTGAGCTGCGGGTCGCGTTCCTCGGCGAGTGGACGGCGCCGGTGCTGCTCAGGGCGGTCGCGCTGTTCGGCGAGCGGCACCCGGACTGCCGGGTGGACGTGCGGGAGGTGCAGCTCTCCAACTCCCGCTCCAGCCTGGAGGACGGCTCGATCGACATCCTGGTCGCCTCCTACCCCTTCGACGGCATGGCGATCGGCCCCGTCCTGCTCACCGAGCAGCGCGCCCTGGCGGTGCCGGCCGGGCACCCGCTGGCCGCCGAGGCCTCGGTGTCGCTCGAAGTGCTGGGGGACCACCCGGTGGTGCAGTACCCGGCGGTGACCTCGGTCGGGTTCAAGCGCGACCGCACCCCCGACCGCACCCCGTCCGGCCGTCCCGTCCCCAAGGGCCCGTCCGGCGGGACGTTCTCCGAGATGCTCAGCCTGGTCGCCATGGGCCGCGGTGTTCTCCCGGTCGGCCTGCACTGCCGCCAGTACTACCCGCGTCCCGACCTCGCCTACGTCCCGATCCACGACGCCCCGCCGATCGAACGCGGGCCGGTCTGGCTGCCGGGCAACAGCACCGAGCGGGTCCGCGAGTTCGTGCGGGCGGCGGCCGAGGTGGCCGCCGGCGCCGGGCGAACGGGCGGGTGAGGGCCAGGAGATCGCGCGGAGGCGGGCCGGGCACGGTTGGGTCGGCTGCTGGAGGTGGGCGGCGGTCGCGGGGTCCGCGGGGGGAGGACGAGGAACTGCCGGCTGTCGGCGGGGAGTTCGGTGAACCCGGCCCGGTGGGGCAGTGGTCGTGGGCAGTGGTCGTGGGCAGTGGTTCGGGAGGCCGGGTCAGCCGACCTCGTCCGGGCCGGTGAAGTCGGGCGGGGTGTATCCGGGGCCGGTGAAGTCGGGCGGGGTGAAGGCGGCGGGGCGGGGGCTGCGGCCGCTGGGGTCGGTGATGCCGTCGGGGCCGGGGCTGGTGAAGGCCGGCGGGCTGTAGCCGGGGCTGGTGAAGTCGGGGCCGGCGTAGTCCGGGCTGGTGAACCCGGGGGCCGGGCGACCGGCGACGGCGGGCAGCTGGCCGTGAAGGTACGGCAGCAGGCCGTGATCGCGCAGGGCGGCGCGCCACTGCGCGCGGGCGGCGGCGAGTTCGGCGGCCAGCTCGGGGTCGGTCCCGGCCGGGACGGCGGCGGCGCCGTCGCGTAAGGCGGTGAGCAGCAGGCCGATGACGCCGACGGCCATGGCGGCGACCCCGGCGGCCAGGGCCACCCAGCCGGCGGTGACCATCGAGCGGGCGAGGACGAGGCGGGAGCCGGCGGCGCGCATCAGGTAGCCGACGAGCAGCAGGACGAGTGCGGCGGCCCAGGCGAGGATCGGGGTGAGCACGGTGAGGACGGGGAACAGCCCGGCGCCGCCGTTGGCGGACCGCAGCTGGCTGAGCAGGCCGGGGGCGTACGGTTCGACGTCGGCCGGCGGCGGGGGCGTGGCGCGCAGGTTCTCGCGCAGCGCGGTGTAGTGGGCGTACTCGGCGGCGGCGGCCGTGTTGACGGTGTCGGCGTCGCGCAGGGCGAGGATGCGGAGCTGGTCGGTGCTGAGCGCGCCGGGGGCGCGCAGGGCGGTGAGGACGGTGCGATCGCGCAGGGCTTCGCCGAGGAGGCGCTCGTACTCCGGGCGGTCCTCGGCGAGCAGCGGCGGGGGGTTGGACATGGGGACCCCGTTCATGCGGACCCCGGCCCGGCGGCGAGGACGCGGGGCCGCATCGAGGACGCGGGACACCCTCAGGACGCCGGGGCGGGCGCGGAGGCGGGCCGCCGGACGGGCGGCCGGGTGTGGTGTGCCTCATGGTAGGGGCGGGTGTGCCCGTGCTGACAGTCGGTTTCCGGAATTTCGCGCCCTGGGCCGCGCGCGTGCGGGGGCGCGAGCGCCGGGAACAAATGTTCCAGTGGTGCCATCGAGTGACGTGATATCAGGGGCACCCGGCAAGGCTGAGACGATTGTCAGTACGTCAGTACGTCAGTACGTCAGTACGTCAGATCGGGCAGTCCGTCAGTCAGTCCGTCAGATCGGCAGTCGCGCGACCAGCAGCCGGCCCTCCATGGTGACCCCGCCGTCCATCGCCACGGCCAGGTCGTCCGCGTACACGTACGGCCCCGGGATGTGCGGCGGCTGCCCGTCGTCCGCGTGCACCGCGCCGGTGAGGTACGGGATCGGGCTGTGCCCGTGCACGATCCGGGCGCCGCCGAAGGTGTCGAGCAGCTCGTGGACGGCCGTCGGGCCGGCGTCGCCGCGGAAGGCGAAGCGCTTGGTGAAACGGCGGAAGCAGTCCCACCACTCGTCCACGCTGCCGTCGGCGAGCAGGCTGTGCACCGCGTCGTTGACGTCGGGGATGGACTCGCCGTACTCCAGGTACGCGGTGGTGTCGGAGTGCAGCAGCAGGTGCCCGTCCTCCAGCCCCATGGCGGGCAGCCGGGAGAGCCAGCTGATGTGGTGGGCCTCCAGCCGGTCCAGGTCGTTCTGCTGGCCGCCGTTGAGCCGCCAGGCGGCGAGGAAGGAGGCGGTGCCGGCGGTGGACTGGACGGGCTCGTCGCCGTACTTGGCGGCGCCGAGGAAGAGCAGTTCGTGATTGCCCATCAGGGCGCGGCAGTAGCCGCCGGCCGCGGCCGCCTCGGCGGCGAGCTGCATGACCAGGTCGATCACGCCGATGCCGTCCGGGCCGCGGTCGGTGAAGTCGCCGAGGAACCAGATCCGGGCGCGGCCGGCCGACCAGTGGCCGCCGTCGTCGATCAGGCCCTGGTGGTGGAGTTCCGCGCGCAGCTCCTCGAGGTAGCCGTGCACGTCGCCGACGACGTAGACCGGGCCGGGGGGCTCGCCGGGGCCGGGGGCCGGGTACGGGTAGGTCGGCGCGGAGGGGTCGGGCAGCGGCGGGCCGAGCTCGATGGTCGGCGGGTCGTCGCGGTCGGTGAGCTGGTCGCCGCGCTGGTCGCCGAGGTCGCCGAGCTGGAGGGCCGGGGAGGGCTGGTCGGGCAGGGTGGGCTCGTAGCCGGGGTGGTCCTGGGGCTCGTAGCCGCCGTGCTCCTGGGGGTCGTAGCCGCCCTCGTAGCCGACCTGGCCGTGGCCCTGGGGGTGCCCCTGGTCCTGGCCGGGCCCCTGGGCGTGGACGGTGTGGCCGTGGCCCTGGCCGTCGGGCCAGTGCTGTTCCAGGTAGCGGGCGCCGCCGTAGCCGCTGTAGGTCTCCGCTTCGTACGGGGTGCCCTGGTAGCCCGGGGCGGGCTCGGGTTCGTAGTAGGTGCCGTACGGCAGCACGTCGAGGTCCGGCTGGTGGCGGGGGCCTGAGTGGGGGTGCTCAGGTCCGGGGAAGCGGTCCTCGGGTGTCATTCGCCCATCATAGGAAGACCACTCTCCCGCCGTCGTCACCTGGTGGGTATCCAATCCTCCGGAGCGTCAGCCGGGCGGTCCCGCTGGGTCCGTTTTGCCCCGGCTCGGTAGGGTCTCGTGGGTTTTTCGTGGACGTACCGGCGGTTGTTCGTCGCCCTCCCGCCCGCTGCGCTACACCTCGCCCGGGGCACGCGGCGGGCTGATGGTGGTGCGCGGACTGCGACGCTGCGAGGAGGCGCGGACGATCAGTTCGGTCGGCATCAGGGTGCCCGGGGGCGGGCCGTTGCCGGCGGTGCGGAAGCGCGGCGGGAAGAGCCGGGCGATGTCCACGCCCGTCCCGGAGTCGACCCCCTCGATGGCGTCGATGAGGAGGTTGACCACGGTCGTGCCGATCTTGCGCGGTTTGAGCGAGAGGGTGGTGATCGGCGGCTCGGTGGTCGCGTAGACGTCGCTCTCGCTGCAGCAGACCAGCAGCAGGTCGTCCGGCACCCGCAGGCCGTACCGGCGGGCGGCGGCCAGCAGGTCGGTGCCGTTGGGGTCGAACAGGCCGTACACCGCGTCCGGGCGGTCCGGGCGGGCGAGCAGCCGGTCGGCGGCGACGGCGCCGGAGGCCGGGTCGTGCGCGGGGTAGGCCTCGTACACCGGCTCCTGGCCGACCTTGGTGCACCAGGCGAGGTAGGCCTCGGTGGAGAGCCGGGTGTAGGTGTCGGTGCTGGTGCCGGTGAGCAGGCCGATCCGGCGGGCGCCGGCCTCGGAGAGGTGGTCGAGGATGCCGAGCACCGCGGCCTCGTGGTCGTTGTCGACCCAGGCGGTGACCGGGCAGTTGCCCGGCTTGCCGTCGCTGACCACCGGCACGCCGGACCGGTACAGCTCGCTGACCAGCGGGTCCTGGTCGGGCGGGTCGATCACCACGGTGCCGTCCAGGGCGATGTTGCCCCAGACGTCGTGGCGGGAGGAGGCGGGCAGCACCACCAGCGCGTAGCCGCGGCCGAGGGCGGCGCTGGTGGCGGCCCGGGCCATCTCGGCGAAGTAGGCGAACTCGGTGAAGGTGAAGGGTTCTTCGCCGTACGTCGTGACGGTCAGCCCGATCAGGCCGGACCGTCCGGTGCGCAGGGTGCGGGCTGCCGCCGAGGGGCGGTAGCCGAGGCGCTCGGCGACCTCGCGCACCCGGCTGCGGGTCTCGTCGGGCAGGCGGCCCTTACCGTTCAGCGCATCGGAGACGGTGGTGATCGACACTCCGGCGGCTGCTGCCACATCCCGGATGCCGGCCCGCTCCAGACGCCGTGAGGTGGTAGGACGCCGACCGCTCTGGTTGGCTGCTGCTGTCATGGCGGACCGATCGTATGGCTCCTGACAAGGGTCTGTGACCGGCGCATCGGGAGCCTTCGGAGATACGTTTCTCCAAGAGTGAGCCGGGGTGCGCCCCTTCGATACCCTCCCGAAACCAGCCGACTTACCTCTGACATGTGCCAAAGGAACCGGGCAGAATGGCTGATCTGCGCCTGTCACCCGTCCGGGCATCTCACTCCTACGGGTGAGGGCGGTCGGTATCGTGCAAGGCACCCGACCGGGGTGGTCCGGGCGCGTTCCGAGAATCCCCGGGGCGGAGCCAGGTCCCGCGGTACGGCGGCGATCCCGACCGTACGAGGGCGGGCGGACCGGCAGAGAAGACGAAGGAGTACGACCGTGAGCAGTGGTACCTCAGCCCAGGGCCCGCGCCTGCGCCCGAGCCTGGACGGCATCCCCACCTACAAGCCCGGCAAGCCGGCCGGTGCCGACGCCTACAAGCTGTCCTCGAACGAGAACCCGAACGACCCGCTGCCCGGCGTCCTGGAGGCGGCGGTCGCGGCGGCCGGCTCGTTCAACCGCTACCCGGACATGGGCGTCAGCGAGCTGACCGCCGTCCTGGCCGAACGCTTCGGCGTGCCCGCCGAGCACATCGCCCTCGGCACCGGCTCGGTCGGCGTCGCCCAGTCACTGCTGCTCGCCACCGCCGGCCCGGGCGACGAGGTGATCTTCGCCTGGCGCTCCTTCGAGGCCTACCCGATCATCACCCAGGTCGCCGGTGCCACGCCCGTCCCGGTCCCGCTCAAGGCGAACGGCGACCACGACCTGGACGCGATGCTCGCCGCCGTCACCCCGGCCACCCGGCTGATCTTCGTCTGCAACCCCAACAACCCCACCGGCAACGTGATCCACCGCGCCGAGCTGGAGCGCTTCCTGGACGCCGTCCCCGGCGACGTCCTGATCGTCGTCGACGAGGCGTACATCGAGTTCATCCGCGACGCCGAGGTGCCCAACGGCATCGACCTCTACCGCGACCGCCCCAACGTCTGCGTGCTGCGCACCTTCTCCAAGGCCTACGGCCTGGCCGGTCTGCGGGTCGGCTTCGCGATCGCCCACGAGCCGGTCGCCAACGCGCTGCGCAAGACCGCCGTCCCGTTCGGCGTCAGCCAGCTCGCCCAGGACGCCGCCGTCGCCTCGCTGCGCGCCGAGGAGGCGCTGCTGGAGCGGGTCGAGGCGCTGGTCGGGGAGCGCGCCCGGGTCGTCGCCGGGCTGCGCGCCCAGGGCTGGGACATCCCGGACTCGCAGGCCAACTTCGTCTGGCTCGGGCTCGGCGAGCGCTCGCAGGACTTCGCCGCGGCCTGCGCGGCGGCCGGGGTGATGGTCCGGCCGTTCCCGGAGGGCGTGCGGATCTCGATCGGCGAGGCCGAGGGCAACTCGATCTTCCTGGCGGTGGCGGAGGCCTTCCGCAAGGAGATCGACGGCTGAGGTCCGGGCGAGGCTCTTCGGTTCGTAGGGGTGCGCTCCGGTCCTTGGGTTCGAGGAGTCGGGGTGCGCCCCTGCGGCGTCTCCGGGGACCGGCCGTCTTCCGGCCCGGCTGTGTGGGGGCCGGCTGAGGGCCGTCCGAGGGCCGTCTGAGGGCCGTCTGAGGAAGCCCTCCCGGATGGCCGGGGATCGCTGGGAGGACGCTGGGAGTTCGGCCAACGACCGCCCACGGCCCGGCCAAGCCGCCCGCACGGGCTGGTTGGTATGAGCGTGATGTCCGGATCCGGCCGGTCAGTCTTCTCCCAGCCGGTGCCCAGGGCAGCGCAAGAGCGCCCGGCGAAGCTGTGCGCCATGAAGGTGCTCCCACGGCGGCGAGGTGCCGTCCTCGTCAACTCCGCGCTCGGCGTGGCCCTGCTGGGCGGTGCGGCCCTGGTGTACACCACGGTCGACGGCAGCGGCGGCACGGCCGCGGCCAAGCCGGTCGCCCGGACCGCGACCGTCACCAAGGGGACGATCCTGGCCACCGTGTCCGGAACCGGCACGCTGGCCTCCCCGACCGACGCGGCCCAGGACTTCACCACCGGGGGCCGGCTCACCGCGGTCAAGGTCGCGGTCGGCGACGCCGTCAAGAAGGGCCAGGTGCTGGCGACGGTCGACACCACGGCGGCCCAGCAGCAGGTGGACGCCGCCCAGTCGGCCCTCACCACGGCGAACGCCAACCTCACCAAGGCGCAGGCCGGAGTCACCACCACGACCACCGAACCGCTGCCCGGGGCCACACCCCCGGCGAGCGGCGGCAGCGGTTCCGGTGGGGGTCGCGGGGCGGGCGGGAGCAGTACGCCCGCCCCGCAGACCACCACCATCACCACCACCAAGGTCGACGACGCGGCCGTGGCCCAGGCCCAGCAGCAGGTCACCGCCGCGCAGACCAGCCTCACCAACGCCCAGGCGGCGCTGGCCGGGACGACGCTCACCGCCTCGGTGGACGGGACGGTCGCCTCGGTCTCGGCGAAGGTCGGGGACACCGTCGGGGCCACTGCCTCCGGGTCGTCGTCCTCCTCCGCCAAGTCCACTGGCAGCAGCGCCGGTTCGGGCACTCCGAGCGGCTTCATCGTGCTGACCAACCCGACCGGGATGCAGGTCACCGCCAACTTCTCCGAGCTGGACTCGCTCAAGCTCAAGAAGGGCGAGGCGGCCACCGTCACGCTGAACGCCCAGTCCGACACCAAGCTCAACGCGACCGTCCTGTCGGTCAGTTCACTGCCGTCGAGCAGCGGGAGCGGTGCGGCCGGCTCCTCCGCCGTCCAGTACGCGGCCACCTTGCAGCTCAACGGGGACACCAGCACCCTGCGCACGGGCCTCAGCGCGACCGTCCAGGTGATCACCGGCGAGGCGGACAACGCGCTCTCGCTGCCGACCTCGGCGCTCTCCGGCACCGGGGCCTCGCGCACCGCCACAGTGGTGCACACCGACGGCAGCACCGATCGGGTCGACGTCGGCGTGGGCGTCGAGGGCGACAGCACGGTGCAGGTGGTCTCCGGGCTCCAGGCGGGCGACAAGGTCCAACTCCCCACCACCAGCGGCACCAACGGCTTCCCGAACGGCTCCTTCCCGGGCCTGGGCGGCGGGGGCGGCCGGGGCGGCAACGGCGGTGCCGTCGGCATCCCGGGCGGTGTCGGCGGCGGTGCCGGTGCCGGCGGTGCGGGTGCCGGCGGCCGGGGCGGTAAGGGCTGAGCATGCAGCACGTCATCGACAAGCGCGTCCCCGCGCACCCCGTGCCGGTGATCCGGATCAGCCGGCTCACCAAGTCGTACGGGCACGGCGACGCCACCGTGCACGCCCTGCGCGGCCCCTCCCGGCCCGGGACGGACGAGCCGGCCGGCGTCGACCTGGACATCGCGCAGGGCGACTACGTTGCGGTGATGGGCAGTTCGGGCTCCGGGAAGTCCACCCTGATGAACATCCTCGGCTGCCTCGACACCCCCACCTCCGGCCGCTACCTGCTGGACGGCACCGACGTCGGCCACCTCGACGAGCAGCAGCTCGCGCTGGTCCGCAACCGCAGGATCGGCTTCGTCTTCCAGTCCTTCAACCTGGTGCCGCGCACCACCGCCCTCGCCCAGGTCGAGCTGCCGCTCGCCTACGCGGGCGTCCGCGCCGCCGAACGCCGGCGGCGGGCGATGGCCGCGCTGTCGCTCGTCGGCCTCGGCGAGCGGGCCGGGCACAAGCCCAACCAGCTCTCCGGCGGCCAGCAGCAGCGCGTCGCGGTGGCGCGGGCACTGGTCACCGCGCCCGCGATGCTGCTGGCCGACGAGCCGACCGGCAACCTGGACAGCCGCTCCACGGAGGAGGTGCTGGGCCTGATCGACGGGCTCAACGCCACCGGCCGCACGGTCGTGCTGATCACCCACGAGGACGAGGTCGCCCGGCACGCCAAGCGGGTGCTGCGCCTGGTCGACGGGCAGATCGTCAGCGACGTCCGGCAGGCGCCGGTCGACGGGCCTCCGCCCGCCCTGCACCGGGCGGGGGTGTCGGCGTGATCCTCTGGCAGACGCTCCGCTTCGCGGTCGGCGGCCTGGCCGCCAACAAGGTGCGCTCCGCGCTCACCATGCTGGGGGTGCTGATCGGTGTCGCCTCGGTGATCCTGCTGCTCGCGGTGGGCAACGGTTCCTCCCGGGCGGTCAAGGACTCGATCACCTCGCTCGGCACCAACTCGCTGACGGTCAGTGCCGGTTCGGCGGCCGGCGGCTCGCGGGCCACCGCCTCGGTGAAGAAGCTGACGGTCGCCGACGCCAAGGCGCTGGCGAGCGAAGCCGATTCGTCGGCGGTCAAGTCCGTCGCGCCGGTGGTCACGACGAGTGCGACGGCGCTGTACGGGAACGTCTCGTACAGCCCCGGGTCGGTGGTGGGCACGTACCCCGCGTACTTCGAGACCGCCAACCAGAAGGTCGGGCACGGGGATTACTTCACCAACGACGATGTGCTCGGGTCGCGGAAGGTCGCGGTGCTCGGTGCCACGACGGCCAAGCAGCTGTTCGACACCGAGGACCCGGTCGGGAAGAAGATCGTGCTCGGCGGGACGCCGTTCACGGTGGTGGGCGTGCTGGCCGCCAAGGGCGGCAGCGGGTTCACCGACCCGGACGACGTGGTGATCGCACCGTTGCCGACCGTGCAGAACGCGTTCACCGGGTTCGGGGCGGTCAACCAGATCCTGGTGCAGGCTTCGTCCGCCGATACGACGACGGCGGCGCAGAGCGAGATCACCCGGGTGCTGCTCGGGACGCACGCGATCGTCGACCCGACGAAGGCGGACTTCCGGATCACCAACCAGGCTTCGCTGCTCACCGCTCGGGAGAGCACGACGAAGACCTTCACCGTGCTGCTCGGCGCGGTGGCGGCGATCTCGCTGCTGGTCGGCGGGATCGGGATCACCAACATCATGCTGGTGACGGTGACCGAGCGGACCCGGGAGATCGGCATCCGCAAGGCGCTCGGCGCACCCCGGGCCGTGATCCTCGGGCAGTTCCTCACCGAGTCGACGCTGCTGTCGGTGATCGGCGCCGGGTTGGGCGTGGCAGCGGGGATCGTCGGCTCGCACTTCAGCATCGTCGGCATCAAGCCGGTGGTCATCCCCGAGTCCGTGCTGGGCGCCTTCGGCATCGCCGTCGCCATCGGGCTGTTCTTCGGCAGCTACCCCGCCAACCGGGCCGCCTCGCTGCGGCCGATCGACGCCCTCCGGCACGAGTAGGAGCACTTCTTCGATGGAGCACGACGAACAGGTCGCCCTGCTGGCCACCCCGCCGGACGCGCGGGACGTGAGCGCGGAGCTGGCGGCGCCGCCGCGGCGGAAGCTGCCGTGGCTGTCGCTGGTCCTCGCGGGCGGCGTGATCGCCACGGGGGCTTTTGCGGGTGGGGTCTGGTACCAGCAGGGGCAGGATGGGACCTCCTCCGGTGCCAAGCCCGCTGCCCGGGCTGCGGCTGCGGCTACGGGCGGGTACGGGCAGGGCGCCGGCGGCCGGCGGGCTGGGCAGGGCCAGGGTGGCGGCGGAGGCCAGGGCGGCTTCACGCGGGGCACGGTGAAGGCCGTCGACGGCTCGACGGTGTACCTGACCGACGCCGGCGGCACCACGATCAAGGTGACGACGGGGGACTCGACCAAGGTCCAGCTCAACAAGGAGGGCAAGGTCGCCGACCTCCAGCCCGGCCAGAGCGTGACCGTCGTCGGCACGCCCGACTCCAGCGGCGGGTACAACGCCACCCAGCTCGTCGAGGGGGCCGCCACGGGCGGCTTCGGTGGTGGCGGTGGCGGGGGCTTCGGCGGTGGTGCCCCAAGGAACCCGTCCGGCGGCTGACCCGGAGCCGACGGACGCCGCTTCGCCCCGCCGGACTCGTCCAGCGGGGCGAAGCGCTGCCGGGGAACGCGAGCTCATCTGCCGAGGTTCTCGTCGGCGGACTTCCCGTTCACCGTGCCTCCGGAACGCATCGACGTACTTCGCACGCCGGGTGGGTCCAGCCCCACCCGGGCTGTGGGGGCAGACCCGTGTCGGCTTGACCGCCGTCTCCGTAGATTCGTACTCACCACGACACGGAGGACGGAACAATGGCGATCACGGCGACGGCGAACCTCGGCAACTCCCGTACGGACGAGACCTTTTCGACTGCGAAGAAGTGCATCACGCTGTTCGGCGCGATCGGCGCGATCACCCTGGCGACCGTCGCGGTGATGGCGTTCAGCGGGCACGCGACCACCCCGTTCATGTGGATCCGCGGGGCCATCCTCCCGGCCCTGGCCCCGGTGCTCCTGCGCATCACCGACCGCGCGGCCGGCGGTGAGTACAAGGCCTTCGACCGCATCCGGGCCGTCTCCACCGTGATGCCGATCGCCGTTCTCGGCGTCGACCTCATCCCCGGTGTCTGCCCGGCCTGGTACGCCGTCCTCCAGGGGCTCTCCGCCCTGGCCGTCCTCCCCATCGCCTTCCTCACCCGCACCAAGGCCATGGCCACTGCCTTCCCCAAGCAGTAGGCCCACGTCCCGCCCGGGGACCCGGCCTCCTACACTCCCCGGCATGACTGCCATGGAGCCAGTGATCCGCCCGGCGGCGGCGGCCGACCTCGACGCGGTGGCCGCGATCTACGAGCACTACGTACGCCGCACCGTGGCCACCTTCGACGAGACCCCGCCGCCCCTCGCCACCTGGCAGCAGCGGCTGGACGACCTCACCGCCCAGGGGCTGCCCTTCCTGGTCGCCGAGGTGGACGGCGAAGTCGCCGGCTACGCGTACGCGGCTCCCTGGCGCCCCAAGCCCGCCTACCGGCACAGCGCCGAGGACTCCATCTACCTCGCGCCCGGCCACACCGGTCGAGGCCTCGGCGCCGCCCTGCTGGAAGCCCTGCTGGAGGCCTGCGCCACGACCCACGTGCGCCGGATCATCGCCGTCATCGCCGACACCGGCTCCGACGCCTCGGCCGCCCTCCACCGCCGCTTCGGCTTCACCGAGGCCGGCCGGCTCACCGCCGTCGGCCACAAGCACGGCCGCTGGATCGACACCGTCCTGATGCAACGCCCCGTCGGCTGACCTGCACCCGGGGCATCGGAACTCCGCTCAGGACCCGCCGGTGACGGACTCACGCACGGCCTGCTCCCAGAGGTCCAGCCCGGCCCGGAGGAGTTCGCGCACGGCCGCGGTCTCCTCGTCCGTCCAGACCTCCCCGCCGAAGATCTTCTCGTAGGCGCTGTCAATGGCCCGACACTCGAACGTATCGGCTACTGGGGAAGGTTCTTCATTCCAGGTCAGGAATACGCACGGTGCGGCGTGGACAGGGGTCGGCCCGCTGTCCTAGCGTCGTCGGCAGCAGATGGGGAAGTGCCCGACCTGAGAGGGGGGCGCATGGCCGAGCAGCCGCAACTGACCAGGCTCACAGGCAAGTTCAACGGTCCGACCTGTGATGACGACGACTGCCCCAATGTGTACGCCACCGACCGTGAGACCTTCGTGATCCAGGGCGACCACTTCGCGGGGCTGAAGGTGCCGACCGGGGAGTCTGCCGTCGAGATCCCGCGGCATGTCCTGGAGGAGGCCGTTCGTGCTCTTGGATGGTGAGCAGTGGCGGGCGCACTTCGACGGGTACCGGCGTGAAGCCTTTCGCCTTGAAGTGCAGCCCGCCTACGCGATGCCGAAGGAGTTCGAGGGCCTCTCGCGGTTCCTGCGCGGGGAACCGAAGCCGGCCGATCACAACGCGGCGTGGCACCAGCGGGTGCGCGGCTTCGTCTCCGCGGGGCGTGCGATCGGGCGAGTGCGGGTGGTCCGTCGGCCCCTGACGGACTATCAGCGGTACCAGTTCGCCTGGGGAATCCCCGGGAACATCGAGGCGGGAGAGGACATTCGAATCCTGGACGCGACGGATCAGGACTTCGGTCTTCCGAACCAGGACTGGTGGCTGTTCGACGGCTCCTCGGCGGTCCGCCTCAATTTCCGTCCGGACGGCACCCAGATCAATCGGGAGCTGGTCATTGGTGACCTGCGCCAGTATCAGAATTGGAAGGAAATCGCCCTGGAGCATTCCGTCCCGTTCGTGGAGTACCTGAAAGAGCATGGGTGACGCTCGACCCCGACCAGCTCGGCAGATCGAAGTCGGAGCTGGCTGAAGCGTTGAGGAGGCTCCGCCTGGAAGCCGGTCTCACAGGAGACCGGCTTTCGGCGCGCTGTGGTATCTCCCAGAGCAAGATCAGCAAGATCGAGACCGGAAGAGTGACTCCGACCCTGGTTGACGTGGAGCTCATCCTCAGGGCGCTCGGAGTGTCCGCCACGCTCCTCCAGGAGGTTTCCGCGCTGGCGCGGATCGCGAACACCGAATGGCAGGACAAGCGTGCTTCATGGCGGCGGGGGGTCGAGAAGCGTCAGGCCGAGCTGTCGTCGCTGGAGGCGGACGCGACGGAACTGCGGTACTTCCTGCCGGCGATGATCACCGGCCTGCTGGCGACGCCCGAGTACATCCGGGCGAGCCTGAGCCATTCTCCCGGCGACAAGACGGCTGTCACCAGCCGGAAGCTGGAGCGCCAGGCGGTGCTCTACGACGAATCGAAGTCGTTCACGTTCCTGCTCACGGAGCAGGCGGTGAACTGGGCCCTGATTCCACCCCCGGCAATGGCGGTTCAAATAGACTTCCTGGCATCCCTCTCCCATCTTCCGGCTGTTCGGATCGGTGTGATCCCGTATGGAACACTTCTCACCCGTGGCCCGATGAACACGTTCACGATGTATGACGACCGCCTCGTCACCATGGAGTCGTTCACCGGGCGCATGGTGTTCAGGGACTCTCGGGACGTCCTGCACTATCGTGAGATCTTCGCAATGTTCGAAGATCGTGCGCTGTTCGGTGATGACGCCCGTGTCCGGCTGCGTGAGTGGGCGGGGCGCCATCGAGGAAAACCCCGAGATCTTTAATCGATTTCGGGAATATCATGGTGCGGTTTCCCGGAATTCTCGTAATGTGCTCCTCGCTGGTCGGAGAGTCCATCCGCAGGAGGGAACGCACATGGGAAAGCACGGCGGAGGATCGGGCGGGGACGGCCCCGGCAAGGCCGGTGGGGGCAGCGGCGGTGGCCACTCGGGGAAGCCGGACACCGCGCCGCACGACGGCCGGCGGGATGCGCCGCCCACCAACTTGCCCAAGCCGTCGAAGCCGTAGGGGAAGCCATGACGTGGGACAGGCTGGCCGACGTGCTCCGGGAGTCCGGGGCGCTGTCGGCCGATTGGGAGAAGACGTTCCGCAGCACTCCGCGTGAGTTGTTCACCCCGGACCGGATTCGGTACCGGGGCGAGTGGATCGACCGCGCCGAACACGCGGATCGCTGGGCCGAGTTGGTGGCATCGGACGTGGCTCTGGTGACGCAGGTCTACGACGGGACCGACATCCCGTCCTCGTCCAGCTCCATGCCCACCGTGGTCGCACAGATGCTCCGGCACCTGGACGTGGCCGAGGGCATGCGGGTCCTGGAATTGGGCACCGGTACCGGCTGGACGGCGGGGCTGCTGTCCGGCCGGATCGGTGCGGAGAACGTGATCAGCATCGAGCTGGACCCGGATCTTGCGAGTCTGGCCCGGAATCGGCTGCACGCCGCCGACTTGCGGCCCACGGTCCTCGCCGGTGACGGCACGCTCGGCCACTCCGAGGGCGCCCCGTTCGACCGGGTGCACTTCACGGCGGCCGTCCAGCGGCTTCCGTCGGCGATCATCGAACAGACGGCCCCCGGCGGCGTCATCCTGGTGCCCTACGGCACACCGTTCTGCAACGGTGCGCTGCTGCGTCTCACAGTGGCCGAGGACGGGCAGTCGGCGAGCGGTCCGTTCGTCGAGGACGTGTCGTTCATGTGGGTGCGCGACCAGCGCCCCGACAGTGGTGAGTTCGACATCGAGGACATCCGGCGCAGTGCGTCCGGGATCGACCCGGCGGACGTGGCCGAGCAGACCCATGCCGCGTTCGCCATCGGGCTGCGGATTCCTGGCCTGTTCCGTAGGGACGTGTGGACCGGCTACGACCGGTTCGGCACCGGCCGCGCCGAGATCTGGGACGGGGAGTCGTACGCCCACTGCCGCTTCGCCGACTGGGACGGGCCGCACGCCGTGTCGCAGTCCGGCCCGCGCGGACTGTGGGACGAGGTGACGGCGGCGCACGGCTGGTGGGTCCACAGCGGCAGGCCCGACCTCACCCGGCTCGGCATGACCGTGACCGTGGCCGGTGAACACCGTCCATGGCTGGACGAGCCCGGGAACATCCTGCCCTGACCCCGATCGGACGGGCCAACTGCGTTCGGATGCAAGGGTTTACGGGCCGACCGCGCGCGCTGCGCGGCCGGCCCTGGCGCACCTGGCCGGCGGTCGAGGACACCCCGGCCGAGGGCGGGATCTGGGACCTCCCGTACGAGGAGCGGGCGCGGATCCAGTGCCCGCCCGGCCTCATGATCGGCGACATGGGCGGCGTCTACCTGTTCGAGTGTCCCGACTGCCCGGGCCGGCCCTTCGCCTACCGTTCCGACTGCTCCTGACGGACGGTACGGACGACCCCCACTCCCCCGGGGAGGGGAGGGGGTCGGGCCGACGGGACGATTCGGTGGCCGCCCCCGCGCGGCGACCGTGGAGGCATGAAGCGAACCCTTGGCCCCGCCGCCTACGCCGCCGCCACCTGGTCGGCCGCGTTCTCCCTCGTCCACCTGTACTGGTTGATCGGTGGCCGGATCGGGCTGCCGGACGGGCTGTCCGTCACCGGGAACACCCCGCTGCTGGTGATCGACGTCCTCGCCATCCCGGGTTGTGCCGTCGCCGCCGTGCTCGCCCTGGCGATCGTCCGGCCGTGGGGCGTCCGGCTGCAGGCACGGCTGCTCGGCATCGCGCTCTGGGGCATCACCGCTGTCCTGCTGGTCCACTCGCTGCCGTCCGTCCCGGACTGGCTGGCGCTCGCCGCCGGCTCCCGGACGACGGCCGACTTCGACGCGATGGGGCGCTTCGCGACGTTTCTCTACGAGCCGTTCTTCCTGGTCGGCGGGCTGCTGTTCGGCCTCGCCGCCCTCGGTCGCCGCTGGGGGCGTCGACGCTGACGGACGTCCGGCACTACGCCGGGTGCTCCAGGCCGATGGCGCAGGACGTCGGCGAGTCCCCGGTCCAGCCGGCCGACATCGACCTGGACGCCCTCGCCGCCGAGGTGGTGGCGATCCGCGACGCCGTCCGGGTCCGCTGATCAGCCGCGGGCGCTACGGGACGTCGATGCCCGCGGCGGGCGGCTTCTGCCGGATCGGCGCGCTCAGCCCGGTCCGGCCGGGGCGTTCGAGGTCAATCCCGGTTCCGCGGTCGGCTTTCACACCGTCCGCGGGGCGGTGGCGAGTTCGCGGACGGTGGCGGCGACGGCCCGGTGGTCCTTGCGCAGGATCTTGGAGTGGTTGCTGGGCACCTTGGCGGCGATCCGGATGTGCGGGTGGTCGGCGGCGACGTCGGTGATGACGGCGCGCAGTCCCTCGATGGTCTTCTCGTCGGCGCCCAGGTTGCCGCCGGTGGCCAGGACGTAGCGGGTGGGGACGGTGAGCCGGTCGAGGACGGGGAGGAAGGCGGCGGGGGCGGACAGGTCGATGAGTTCGAGGTTGATCTCGGCGTGCTGTACGGCGCTCATCCGGGCGGCCAGGCCCAGGCGGCGGCAGACCGGGAACAGCGGGCTGAGGCGGGCGAAGAGGCCGCGGACCTTGGCCTTGGCGGCGTCGTCGAGCGGCTCGACCGGCATCGCGCCGTCCACGGAGACCGCGCCCAGGACGCGCTCGGGGTGCCGCTCGGCGTAGTGCACGGCGATCATCGCGCCGTAGGACCAGCCGACCAGGATCGCCCGCTGGACGCCGCGGGCGTCCAGGACGGCGTCCAGGTCGCGCAGGGTGGCCTCGAAGGAGTAGTCGGAGGCGGTGGCGGACTTGCCGCGGGCGCGCTCGTCGTAGCGGATGTGGCGGTAGCCGTCGCCGAGGTCGGCGACCACCCGGCGCCAGTGCGACTGGTCGGCGTAGGAGCCGTTGAGGTAGACCACGGCGGTGCCGGTGCCGCCGGTGTCGCTGACGGCCAGGGCGGTGTCGTCGACCCGCACGGTGCCGCTCCAGGCGGGGACGTCGAAGGCGGCGGCGCCGGCGGGGGTCTCGGTGATGGTGGGCGTCCGCATGGTTTCTTCTCCTTCTCCGGCGGCGGGCCCTTTTTGGCCCGCTGCTTTCTGATGAAGGAAAAGCTACGTTGCGTTCATCAAGATGGCAACGCACAGATTGCGCCGTGGCCGCATCTTTGCAGGTGGTGGGCCAGAAATCATTGCAACGGATCTGCCGGGAATGCAACGGCCCCACCGTCCTTCGTTGCAATGGATTGAGGATGAACGCTATGTTGTGCGGAGAGACCACGGATCACCGAGGAGGCCGCGATGCCGGGAGGCAGACTCACCCAGCAGGAACGCCAGCAGATCGCGCTGGGGCTGGCCGACGGCCTCGCGTACGCGGAGATCGCCAGGCGCCTCGACCGGCCGACCTCGACCGTCACCCGCGAGGTGATGCGCAACGGCGGCCCCGCCACCTACCGCGCCGATCTCGCCCACCGCGCCACCGGGCACCGGGCCCAGCGCCGGCGGCAGTCCGCGCCCCAGGAGCCGAACACCGCCCCGCAGCCGCACGGGCGCGACGCCGAGGCGGTGCGCGCCTACGAAGAGGTGTTCACCGGCGTCATCATGCAGTCGGGCATGCCCAGGATGACCTCCCGGGTGCTCGCCTGCCTCTACATCACCGACGCGGGCAGCCTCACCGCCGCCGAGCTGGTCGAGCGCCTCCAGGTCAGCCCGGCGACCATCTCCAAGTCGATCGCGTTCCTGGAGAGCCAGGGCATGGTGTCCCGGGAGCGCGACGAGCGGCGCCGCGAGCGCTACTTCGTGGACGACGACATCTGGTACCGCGCGATGATGGTCAGCGCCCAGACCACCGCCCAGCTGGTCGACACCACCCGCCAGGGCGTCGGCGTCCTCGGCGCGGGCACCCCGGCCGGCAACCGGCTGGAGAACATCGCCCGCTTCCTCGACTTCGTCTCCGAGTCGATCGCCCGGGCCGCCGAGCAGGGCCGCGAGGTCCTCCACAGCAGGCCCGAAGACGCCGAGCCCGAAGGCACGGAGCCGGACGGTTCCGAGGGACCGGCTGACGCGGACGGCTGACGCGGATGGCTGGCACGAAGGGGCGACGCCAACGGACCACGCCACGGGTGACGCGGACCACATCCGCACCCTGTCACGCCCGGCCCGGCTGCCCGGTCATAGAGGGCAACACCGGCAGGACGTACCAGCGCACCCGAGGGAGCACACCGTGGAAGCCCGACTGAACCCCTTCGCCAGCCCGGTCATGGGCAAGGTCTTCAAGCACCTCATCGCCGCGCACCAGCCGATCGCGGACTCGGCACTGCCGTACGCCACCCAGGAGTTGGTGCGGCTGCGGGCCAGTCAGATCAACGGCTGCGGGTTCTGCGCCGACATGCACTTCAAGGACGCCGTGCACGCGGGGGAGGGGGCGACCCGGCTGAACCTGGTGGCGGTCTGGCGGGAGGCCACCGTCTTCACCGACGCCGAGCGGGCCGCCCTGGAGCTGGCCGAGCAGGGCAGCCGGCTGGCCGACGGGGGCGGGGTGACGGACGAGGCGTGGGCGAACGCGGCGAAGCACTACGACGAGGAGCAGCTCGCGGCGCTGGTCTGCGTGATCGCGCTGATCAACGCGTTCAACCGCGGCAACGTCATGATCCGCCAGCCCGCGGGCGACTACCGGCCGGGGCAGTTCGCCCAGCACTGAGCGGGGACCGCGCGGGCGGCCGGACGGAGCCTCCGTCCGGCCGCCCGCCGCCGTCTGCGGCCGCGCAGGAGAGGGGAGCCGGTACGCACACCACCGAGCCCCACCCCTGGGGGCTTGGCGCCCAAAAACCGACCGTTAAGGTGTTAATCCAACATTCATCCATGCCGCATAGCCTCCGGGGGCTAGCCTCATGCTGAACGTCATCGTCCGACCGGGAGGCGAAACCCCCGTGCAAGGCACTGTCACCACACCGGGCGGCCCCGCCGTGGCCGGGGGCCAGGGCGAGGCCTTCCTCCTCGTCGTGGACGACGAGCCGAACATCCGCGAACTGCTCGCCGCCTCGCTGCGCTTCTCCGGATTCCGGGTCGCCTCCGCCGCGAGCGGGACCGAGGCGCTGGAGCTGATCGCCGTCGAGCGGCCGGACCTGGTGGTCCTCGACGTGATGCTGCCCGACCTCGACGGCTTCACCGTCGTCGAGAAACTGCGCGAGCGCACCAACCGGGGCCGGATAGCCGGGCCCGCGCACGGGCACCCGGGCGACCACCTGCCGGTGCTGTTCCTCACCGCCAAGGACGGCGTCGGCGACAAGGTGCAGGGCCTGGCCGCCGGCGCGGACGACTACGTCACCAAGCCGTTCAGCCTGGAGGAGCTGATCGCCCGGATCCGGGCGATCCTGCGCCGGGCCGGCGGCCCCGCCGAGGACGGCCGCCTGCTGGTGGCCGACCTCAGCCTCGACCCGGTCGCCCACGAGGTGACCAGGGCCGGCACCCCGGTCGCGCTCTCCCCGACCGAGTTCAAGCTGCTGCACTACCTGATGGCCAACGTCGGCCGGGTGGTGTCCAAGGCGCAGATCCTCGACCACGTCTGGGCCTACGACTTCGGCGGCGACCTCTCCATCGTCGAGTCGTACATCTCCTACCTGCGCCGCAAGCTCGACTCCGGCCCCGCGCACGGTCCCAAGCTGATCCACACCGTGCGCGGCATCGGCTACGCGCTGCGCCGTCCCCCGCAGGGCTGACCGGCCCGCCCGTGCTGACCCGCTTCACCTCCCGGCTGTCGCTGCGCGCCCGGCTCCTGGTCCTCGCCCTCGCGCTGGTGACCACCGGGCTGGTGGTCAGCGACACCTTCGTGCTGGGCACCGTACGGGCCCAGCTGGTGGAGCAGCTGGATGAGCAACTCCAGCGCTACGGCGTGCCGTTGTCGCGCAAGGCGCCGATGCAGCTGGCCACCCCGGGGGGCGGGAAGCCGGTCGTCACCGGGCGCCGGATCAGCCTGCCCAGCCAGTACCTGGTGCAGTGGCTGTCCTCGGACGGCAAGGTCCAGACGTCCCTGCGCCAGCCCCTCTCGGACAGCGACCCGGCACCGCAGCTGGCCGGACTGGACCCGACTCGGACCGCCCCGGACACCCCCTTCGACCTGCCCGACCAGCGCGGCCACCACAGTTGGCGGGTTCTGGTGCTGCCGCTCCAGGCGCCGCGCGCGCCCGTCCCCGGGATCGGCGCGTACGCCTCGCCGGCCGCCACCCCGACCTACGTCATGGTCGCCGTCTCCCGGGAGGACGTCGACGCCACCACCGGCCGGCTGAGCACCTCCTTCCTGGCCATCGGCGGGGGCGTCCTGCTGCTGATCGCCGCGCTCGGCTTCTTCGCCGTCCGGGCCGGACTGCGGCCGCTGCGGCGGATCGAGGAGGGCGCCGCCCGGATCGCCGCCGGCGAACTCTCGCACCGGATGCCGGAACTGTCCCCCGGCACCGAGGTCGGACGGCTGTCGATCGCGCTCAACGGCATGCTCACCCAGATCGAGGCGGCCTTCGCGGCCCGCGCCGAGTCCGAGGCCCGGATGCGGAGCTTCGTCGCCGACGCCTCGCACGAACTTCGCACCCCGCTGGCCGGCATCCGGGGCTTCGCCGAGCTGTACCGGATGGGCGCGCTGCCCACCGAGGCGGACGTCACCCGGACCATGAGCCGGATCGAGAGCGAGGCCGTCCGGATGGGCACCCTGGTCGAGGACCTGCTGGTGCTCGCCCGGCTCGACGAGGAACGCCCGCTCGACCTGGCCCCGATGGACCTGCGCACCCTCGCCGCCGACGCCCTGCACGACCTCACCGCGCTCGACCCCAGCCGCCCGGTCGCGCTCACCGGCCCGGCCGGCACCGGCGCACCCGGCGCGGCGCCCGTCCTCGGCGACGAGGCGCGGCTGCGGCAGGTGGTCACCAACCTGGTCGGCAACGCCGTCAAGCACACCCCGGCCGGCACCCCGGTGCGGATCGGGGTCGGCGGCGGGCCCGACGGGGTCTGCCTGCTGGAGGTCGCCGACGCCGGGCCCGGCCTCACCGAGGAGCAGGCCCAGCGGGTCTTCGACCGCTTCTACCGGGTCGACGCCTCCCGCAGCCGGGACAACGGCGGCGGCGGCGGACTCGGCCTCGCCATCGCCACCGCCCTCACCCGCGCCCACGGCGGCACCCTCACCCTGGACACCTCGCCGGGCGCCGGTGCCACGTTCCGGGTCGAGCTGCCCACGAACGGCGACCGGGTCTCCTGAGTCCTTGGCGACTCGTCAGCTCGGCTGCCGAGCTCGCCGAGACCCGGCGTTTCCGGGCGCCAAACGCCCCGATCGGGTGAACCTGCCGCCGTTCACTCGGTCGGCCCCTCGGTCGCGTGCGACCGTGCAGCCGTTGCTTGTGCGAGCTCGCACGGGCTGACCACACTGGACGGGAAAGAGGTGTCTCGTGAGCGCGCTCGTAGTCGAGGAGACCGTCGTGAACCTGGACCAGCAGCTGTGGCAGGCATGGAAGTCCATGGATGTGCCCGAGGGCTTCCGCGCGGAGATCATCGAGGGGACGATCACGTTGTCACCCACTGGCGGGACCCGCCACTTCGGCATCAACAGGCGGCTGGGTCGGGCTCTGCACGACTATCTGAGCGGTACCGGCTACGGGCCGGCGCAGGACGGCAACGTGATCGCCGATCTGAAGGTGTTCATCCCGGACGTCTTCGTGGCGCCGGACGACACCGACGACATTGAGCACCCCGAAGGCGTTGGCGTGCTGGCCGCAGGTGTTTCGATGGTTGCCGAGACCGTCTCGCCGGGTGCCGAGGCCCGCAAGCGCGACCATGTCCTCAAGCGCCGTGCCTATGCGGCCGCGGGTATCCCGGTCTACGTGATCATCGATGACTACGAGGACGGCGGAATGGTGACCGTCCTCACCGGGCCGGACCGCGAGCGTCGCGCGTACGAGTACGCAGCCCGGATCCCGTACGGCAAGGAGGCCGTGATCCCGGAGGGGCCCGCCAAGGGCTTCGTGATCGGTCCCGAGATCACCGGAGAGCCCCGTGGCTGACCCGACTCCCGCCTCCTTCAAGCGGGACCTCTCGGAGTGGCGGATCGCCCTGGTGGCCTGGCGGCTGCTGATCATCCAGGCCGCGGATCCGGTGGTGGGGGCGGGGATGCACGAGCACTCCACCTACCGGGCGCACCCGTGGCGGCGGGTCGAGCACACCCTGGGGAGCGGGCGGCGGCTGTTCTACCAGGACGCGGACGCCCTGCGCCGCGAGGTCGCCCGGCTGGAGCGGGCGCACAAGCGGATCCGCGGCGAGATGCCGGACGGCCAGGCGTACGACGCCCGGGACGCGGCGACCAGGGTGTGGGTGCTGCTGACGCTGTTCGAGTGTGTGGTCGCCATGCGGCGGCTCGGCGGTGACCCGTACGACGCCGGGCAACTGGAGTCGGCCTACCGGGAGTTCAGGGAGACGATCGCGGCCTTCGGTCTGCCGGACGAGGAAGTCCCCAAGAGCGCCGCCGACTTGCCCGGCTACTTCGCCCGGTACACCGCCGAGAAGCTGGAGTTCACCGCGGCCGCCCGCTACCTCCTGAACGACATCGTCCGCGAGGCCCCCCGCCCGCGCCGGCTGTGGTTCCTCGGGGACGCCGGCTGGCGGATCACCCGGGTGATCGTCGCCAAGGCGATCCGCGAGCTGACCGTGGCCGACCTGCCGCCGGCCGTACGGGAGCGGCTCGGACTGGTCCGGACGAGGCGGGGCGCGCTGCTGTCCGTGCTGCTGCACCGCGGGGCCGGGGTCGTCGTCCCGCGCCTCCCGGAGCGGATGCGCTACCGCTCCCCGGAGGAGCAGGCCCCGCCGCGCCGGCTGCGTCCGCAGCGCCGGGACGCCCGGGGCTCCCGGGTGGACCGGTTCTTCCGCGAGGTGCTCGACCAGACCGGGGACGGCGTCATCACCGTGCACGACCTGCGGGCGATGGCCCACAACGTGTGCTGGCAGCTGGAGTTGGACGAGGCCGCCGAGGCCCGGGTGTACGCGGCCTTCGACGGGTGGTGGGAGCAGCTGCGGGTGGCGATGGACGCCGACGGGGACGGCGAGGTGAGCCGGGAGGAATTCGTGGCGGCGACCCTGGCGGGCTGCGACCGGGGCGAGGCGTACCTGGAGCAGGGGCTGCTGCCCGCGTTGCGGGCGGTGTTCACCGCGGCCGACACGGACGGCAGCGGCTTCCTGGAGTTCGACGAGTACCGTGCGGTGTTCGGCGGCCCTCGGGTGCACCCGGCCGAACTGTCGCACGGTTTCCGGCAGTTGGATACGGACGCGGACGGGCGGATCACGGTGGAGGAGTTCGTGGGCGGCTTCACCGAGTTCTTCACGGCCCGCGCCGACTCGACCTCGGGCGCCCAGCTCCTCGGCCGTCCGTAGTCGGCCACCGCCCAGCACGCCCCGCTCGCCGCCGCGAGCGGGGCGTGCTGCTGTCAAGTGCCGGTTCGGCCAAGAGCTCCGCGCCGTCCGCCCGCTCGTTCGTTGCCCCGGCACCGGCCGGTCCGCAGACTGTGCGCACCGCCTGCGCCGACCGTGACGCACCGCACACGGGTGTCAACGCCACCCCACCTGCGGTTCCCCCGTAAGGATGGTGGATACTGTGCTTGTGAACGTGTTCACGTTCACAAGCGGACAAGCTTGCACGCTTGTGCAACGGTCTACGGCTATAGATGAAGTTTGTCCGGAACATGCCCTGAAAACGGGCCGGTTGGGAGAGAGGGCGACGTGGAACTGGCAATCGCTCACGAGACGATCGCGCGATGGCAATTCGGAGTCACCACCGTCTACCACTTCCTCTTCGTACCGCTCACCATCAGCCTGGCCGCCGTCGTGGCCGGGCTGGAGACCGCCTGGGTGCGTACGAACAAGGAGAAGTACTTCCACGCGACCAAGTTCTGGGGAAAGCTCTTCCTCATCAACATCGCGATGGGCGTCGTCACCGGAATCGTCCAGGAATTCCAGTTCGGCATGAACTGGTCCGACTACTCCCGCTTCGTCGGCGACGTCTTCGGTGCCCCGCTCGCGATGGAGGCGCTGATCGCCTTCTTCTTCGAGTCGACCTTCATCGGCCTGTGGATCTTCGGCTGGGACAAACTGCCGAAGAAGATCCACTGCGCCTGCATGTGGATGGTCTCGCTGGGCACCGTGCTCTCCGCCTACTTCATCCTGGCCGCCAACTCCTGGATGCAGCACCCGGTCGGCTACGCGATCGACCCGGCCACCGGCAAGGCGCAGCTCACCGACATCACCAAGGTGCTGTTCCAGAACACCACGCTCACCGTCGTCTTCCACACGCTGACCGCCGCCTTCCTGACCGGCGCCGCCTTCATGGTCGGCATCTCCTCCTTCCACCTCTGGAAGGCCAAGCGCAGGCCCGCGAGCGCCGACCCCAAGAAGACCGCCGTGATGCGCACCTCGCTGCGGCTCGGCCTGGTGCTCGCCGTGGTGTTCGGCGCCGGCACCGCGCTCAGCGGCGACACCCTCGGCAAGGTCATGTTCGAGCAGCAGCCGATGAAGATGGCCGCCGCCGAGGCACTGTGGGACACCCAGTCGCCCGCGCCGTTCTCGATCTTCGCGGTCGGCGACGTCAGCAAGGGCCACAACTCGGTCGAGCTGGAGGTCCCCGGGATACTCTCCTTCCTCGCCCACAGCGACTTCAGCTCCTCCGTCCCCGGCATCAACGACACCGCGGCCGCCGAGGCCGCCGCGCACGGCGGCAACCCCAAGGACTACATCCCGAGCGTCTTCGTGACGTACTGGGGCTTCCGATTCATGATCGGCTTCGGGATGACCTCCTTCGTCGCCGCCCTGATCGGCCTCTGGACCACCCGCCGCAGGTTCCTGCTGCGCCCCGAGTTCCGCACCGGCGACACCGAGGTGCCCCGGCTGATGCTCACCCCGTCACGGGAGATGGGGCCGCTGCTCACCAAGTGGAGCTGGCGGATCGGCATCCTGACCATGGGCTTCCCGCTGATCGCCAACAGCTTCGGCTGGATCTTCACCGAGATGGGCCGTCAGCCCTGGGCCGTCTTCGGCCTGATGACCACCGCGAGCGCGGTCTCCCCGAACGTCGGCATCGGCACCCAGATCGGCGCCCTGGTCACCTTCACCACGCTGTACGCGATCCTCGCCGTCGTCGAGGTCCGGCTGCTGGTGAAGTACGCCAAGGCCGGGCCGGTGGTGACCGAGCGGCCCCCGGCCAAGGACCCGTCGCTGCGCGGCCCGTCCGCGGACGAGGACGCCGACAAGCCGCTCGCCTTCGCGTACTGACCGGCACCGCAGGGGATTCGAGGATCTGACATGCAACTCCACGACGTCTGGTTCGGGCTGATCGCGGTCCTGTGGATCGGCTACTTCTTCCTGGAGGGCTTCGACTTCGGGATCGGCATCCTCACCAAGCCGCTCGCCCGGAACACCGCCGAGCGCCGGGTGCTGATCAACACCATCGGCCCGGTCTGGGACGGCAACGAGGTCTGGCTGCTGACCGCCGGCGGCGCCACCTTCGCCGCCTTCCCGGACTGGTACGCGACCCTGTTCAGCGGCTTCTACATCCCGCTGCTGGTCATCCTGGTCTGCCTGATCGTCCGCGGCGTGGCCTTCGAGTACCGGGCGAAGCGCGACGGCGCCCGCTGGCAGCGCAACTGGGAGGAGGCCATCTTCTGGACCTCCCTGCTGCCGGCCTTCCTGTGGGGCGTGGCCTTCGCCAACATCGTCCGCGGCGTGGACATCGACGGGCAGAAGAACTACGTCGGCGGCCTCGCCGACCTGCTCAACCCGTACGCGCTGCTCGGCGGCCTGGTGACGCTCACCCTGTTCACCTTCCACGGTGCGGTGTTCGCCGCGCTCAAGACCGTCGGCGAGATCCGCGAGCGGGCCCGCCGGGCCGCCCTGTACGCGGGCCTGGCCGCCGCCGTCCTGGCCCTGGCCTTCCTGGTCTGGACCCAGGCGGACAGCGGCAACGGCCGCAGCCTGGCCGCCCTGACCGTCGCCGTGGCGGCCCTGGTCGGCGCCCTGGTGGCCAACCGACTCGGCCGCGAGGGCTGGGCGTTCATCCTCTCCGGGGCGACCATCGTGGCCGCGGTCGCGATGCTCTTCCTGGCGCTCTTCCCGAACGTCATGCCGTCCACGCTGAACCCGGCCTGGAGCCTGACCGTGACCAACGCGGCCTCCTCGCCGTACACGCTCAAGCTGATGACCATCGTGGCCGCCGTGTTCACCCCGCTGGTGCTGCTCTACCAGGGCTGGACGTACTGGGTGTTCCGCAAGCGCATCGGCGTCCAGCACATCCCGGGGCACCACACCGGCCAGCAGCCCGCCGCCCCGCTCGACCAGGCCTGACGCCATGCAGCCGGTCGACCCGCGACTCCTCGCCCACGCCCGCACCACCCGTGCCTTCCTCGCCGGATCCGTGCTCCTCGGCGGGGCGGGCGCGGCCCTGGTGGTCGCCCAGGCGAGCCTGATCGCCGAGATCGTGGTCCGCGCCTTCCAGCGCGGGGCCGGCCTCGGCGAACTGGCCACCCCGCTGGTCCTGCTCGCCCTGACCGCCGTCGGCCGCGGGCTGGTCGGCTGGCTCACCGAACTCACCGCGCACCGGTCCGTCGCCCGGGTGAAGTCCACCCTGCGGCGCCGGCTGCTCGACCACGCCACCGCGCTCGGCCCGTCCTACCTGGCGGGCCGGCGCACCGGCGAGCTCACCACCCTCGCCACCCGCGGCATCGACGCCCTCGACGACTACTTCGCCCGCTACCTCCCGCAGTTGGCGCTCGCCGTGGTCGTCCCGGTGATCGTGCTGCTGCGGATCGTCGGCGCCGACCTGACCTCCGCCGCGGTCATCGCCGGGACACTGCCGCTCATCCCGCTGTTCATGGTGCTCATCGGGATGGCCACCCAGGCCCGGATGGACCGGCAGTGGAACACCCTCTCCCGGCTCTCCCACCACTTCCTCGACGTCGTGGCCGGCCTGCCCACCCTCAAGGTGTTCAACCGGGCCCGCGCCCAGGCCGCCACCATCGCCCGGATCACCGCCGACTACCGCCGGGCCACCCTGCGCACCCTGCGGATCGCCTTCATCTCCTCCTTCGCGCTGGAGCTGCTCTCCACCCTGTCCGTGGCGCTGGTCGCGGTCACCATCGGCTTCCGGCTGGTCGACGGCACCCTCGACCTGGAGACCGGGCTGCTGATCCTGATCCTCGCCCCCGAGGTGTACTTCCCGATCCGCCAGGTCGGCGCGCTCTACCACTCCAGCGTCGAGGGGCTCACCGCCGCCGACGAGATCTTCCGGGTGCTGGAGACCCCGCTGCCCGCCGCGGGCACCCGCCCCGCCCCCGACCTCACCGGCGCCGTGATCACCGCCGAGGGCCTGACCGTACGCCACCCCGGCCGCGCCCTGCCCGCCCTGGACGGCGCCGCGCTCACCCTGCGCCCCGGCTCCAGCACCGCCCTCACCGGGCCCAGCGGAGCCGGCAAGTCCACCCTGCTGGCCGTCCTGCTCGGCCTCACCGCCCCCGAGGCGGGCAGCGTCCGGATCACCGCCGCCGACGGGCGGACGCACGACCTCGCCGAGCTGGAACCCGGCAGCTGGCGGCGGCAGATCGCCTGGGTGCCCCAGCACCCCCACCTGTTCGCCGGGACGATCGCCGACAACCTGCGGCTCTACCGGCCCGAGGCCCCCGACGAGCAGCTGTGGACGGCGCTGCGGGCCGCCCACGCGCTCGACTTCGTCACCGACCTGGACGCCGAACTGGGGGAGGACGGCGCCGGGCTCTCGGCCGGCCAGCGCCAGCGCCTCGCCCTCGCCCGGGTACTGCTCGCCGACGACCGGCCGCTGGTGCTCCTCGACGAGCCCACCGCCAACCTGGACGGCGCCTCCGAGGCGGCCGTCGTGGCCGCCGTCCGGACCCTCGCCGAGGATCCGGCGCGCACCGTGCTGGTGGTCGCCCACCGGCCCGCGCTGCTGGCGGTCGCGGACCAGCGGGTCCGGCTGGCGGGAGCGCCGGTCGAGCCGCAGCAGTCCGTCGCCCCGCTGACCCACAGCGGCGCGCCGGCCCCCGCTCCCGCCGGGCCCGAGGAGCCCGAGGCCGAGCCCGCCGCCCCCCGGCTGGCCCTGTCCGTGCTGCTCGGCGCGCTCGCCCTCGGCAGCGCCGTCGCCCTGATGGCCACCTCCGGCTACCTCATCTCCCGGGCCTCCCAGATGCCCCCGGTGCTCTACCTGATGATGGCCGTCACCTCCGTCCGGGCCTTCGGCATCGGCCGCAGCGTCTTCCGCTACGCCGAACGGCTGGTCTCCCACGACGCGGTGCTGCGCACCCTCGGCACCCTGCGGGCCGCCGTGTACCGCCGGCTGACCGTGCTCGCCCCCGCCGGGCTGCCCGCCTTCCGGCGCGGCGACCTGCTCTCCCGGCTGGTCGCCGACGTCGACGCGATCCAGGACCACCACCTGCGCTGGCGGCTGCCCGCCGCCGTCGCGGCCGTGGTCTCGCTCGCCTCGGCCGTCGCGATGGGTGCCTTCCTGCCCTCCGCCGGGCTGGTGCTCGGCCTCGGACTGCTGCTCGCCGGAGTGCTGGTGCCCGCGCTGGCCGCCCGCTGGTCGGCCGACGCCGAGCGGCGCCAGGCGCCGGCCCGCGGGCGGCTGGCCACCGCCGTGGTGGACGGCCTCACCGGCACCGCCGAACTCACCGTGGCCGGCGCGCTGCCCGCCAGGCTGGCCGCCGTCCGCACCGCCGACGCCGCCCTCACCGGCCTCGCCGCCCGCTCCGCCGCCACCACCGCGCTCGGCACCGGGCTGATCGCCCTGCTCACCGGGCTGACCGTGGTCGGCGCGGCCGCCGTCGGCATCCAGGGGGTGCGCGGCGGCTCGCTCGCACCGGTCTGCCTGGCCGTCGTGGTGCTGACCCCGCTGGCCGCCTTCGAGGCCGTCACCGGGATGCCGCTCGCCGTCCGGGCCCGCCAGCGCAGCCGCGCCGCCCGGGCCCGACTGGACGAGGTGCTGACCGCGCCCGCGCCGGTGGCGGAGCCCGCCGAGCCGGCCGCGCTGCCCGCGCAGCCGCTGCCCGTCGCGGTGCGCGGGCTGACCGTACGGCACCCCGGGCAGGCCGTGGACGCGCTCGGCGGCGTCGACCTCGACCTCGCGCCCGGCCGCCGGATCGCCGTGGTCGGCCCCTCCGGCTCCGGCAAGACCACGCTCGCCCAGGCACTGCTGCGCTTCCTGGAGCCCGGCGCCGGGTCCGTCACCTTCGCCGCCGGTCGTCCACAGGCTGTGGACAGCCGCGCGCTCGCGGGCGAGGACGTCCGCCGGGTGATCGGCCTCTGCGCCCAGGACGCCCACGTCTTCGACAGCTCGCTGCGCGAGAACCTGCGGCTGGCCCGCCCCGACGCGGACGAGGACGAGCTGCGCGCCGCCCTCGCCGCCGCCCGGCTGCTGGACTGGACCGAGGGCCTGCCGGACGGCCTGGACACCATGGTCGGCGAGCACGGTGCCCGCCTCTCCGGCGGCCAGCGCCAGCGCCTCGCGCTCGCCCGGGCCCTGCTGGCCGACTTCCCCGTGCTGGTCCTGGACGAGCCCGCCGAACACCTCGACCTGCCCACCGCCGACGCCCTCACCGCCGACCTGCTGGCCGCCACCGCGGGCCGCACCACCGTGCTGATCACCCACCGGCTCGCCGGACTGGACGACGGCACCGTGGACGAGGTGCTGGTGCTGGACGCCGGCCGGGTCGCCGAGCGGGGCCGCTGGTCCGAGCTGGTCGCCGACCCGGACGGGCGGCTGCACGAGCTGTGGCGCCGGGAGCGGGAGGCGGACGGGCTGCTGGAGGCGGTGGCTGCCTGACGGACGTACCGTCCACCGCCCGGCTGCGTCGTCCTTCGGCTGAAAAGCGTACAAACTAGGCTTTCTCCATGGACCCCACGCCGGACCTCCCCGAGACCGCCCCCGAGCCCACCCCCCACCGGGTGCCCGAGATCGCCTCGCTCGGACTGGACACCCTGGTCACCGAGGTCGCGGAACGCCTGCAGTCGGCCGCCGCGGTCACCGACCGGATGCAGCGCCTGCTGGAGGCGGTGGTCTCCATCGGGGCCGGACTCGACCTGCACGCCACCCTGCACCGGATCGCCACCGGCGCCGCCGAACTCGTCGACGCCCGGTACGCGGCCCTCGGCGTGATCGCCCCCGGCGGGCACGGCCTGGCCGACTTCATCCACGTCGGCATCGACGACGCCACCGCCGCCGGGATCGGCGAACTGCCCGCCGGCCGCGGAGTCCTCGGCGCGCTCATCGACCGCCCCGAACCGCTGCGGCTCACCGACCTCGGCGCCGACCCGCGCTCCTCCGGCTTCCCGCCGCACCACCCGCAGATGAAGACCTTCCTGGGCGTGCCGATCCGGATCCGCGAAGAGGTCTTCGGCAACCTCTACCTCACCGGGAAGAAGGGCGGAGGCGCCTTCACCCCCGAGGACGAACAGGTCGTGCACGCGCTCGCCGCGGCCGCCGGTGTCGCCATCGAGAACTCCCGGCTGTACGAGGAGGGCCGCCGCCGCGAACGCTGGATCGCCGGGGCCGCCGCCGTCACCACCGCTCTGCTCTCCACCGAGCAGGCCGAGGGCGCGCTCACCGTCGCCGCCGAACAGGTACGGGAGTTGGCGGGCGCCGCGCTCGGCATGATCCTGCTGCCCACCGGCCCGGTCGGCGAAGGGGACTGCCAGATGCGGGTCGCCCACGCCTCCGGCGAGGCCGCCGAGTTCGTCCGCGGCGAGCTGCTGCCCAAGGACAGCTTCGCCGCCCAGCTGCTGGAGGGCGACAGCGTCCACCTCGACGACATGTCCGGTGACCCCACCGTGGTGATGCGGCTCGCCCGCAGCTTCGGCCCGTCGCTGGCCGTGCCGATGGTCGCCGCCGGGCGGGTGCTCGGCGGACTCTGCGTCTGGCGCTCGCGCGGCGCGCTGCCCTTCACCGACTCCGAGAAGCAGCTCGCCGAGACCTTCGCCTCCCAGGCCGCCCTCGCCCTGCGGCTCGCCGAGGGCCAGCGCGACCAGCAGCGCCTGGCCGTCTTCCAGGACCGCGACCGGATCGCCCGCGACCTCCACGACCTCGTCATCCAACGGCTGTTCGCCACCGGGATGATGCTGGAGAGCGCCGCCCGCCGGTCCGTCGTCCCCGAGGTCAAGGTCGGCATCGGCAACGCGGTCGACGAACTGGACGCCACCATCCAGGAGGTCCGCACCACCATCTACGCCCTCCAGCACGACAGCCACGGCGACGCCCCCGACACCCTGCGCACCCGTGTCCTGCGCGAGGCCAGCCAGGCCGCCGCCGCGCTCGGCTTCAAGCCCTCGGTCAGTTTCGTGGGCCCGGTCGAGAGCCTGGTCGGCGAGAACACCGGCCGCCAACTCCTCGCCGCCCTACGCGAGATGCTCTCCAACACGGCGCGGCACGCCCGCGCCTCCCGGGTCGGCGTGGAGGTCGACGCGACCGTCCACCTGGACGACGCCGGCCGGCCCCTCGGCGGCGACCCCGAGTCGCTCGACCGGGCCGGGCGGCCCGGCGTGCTGCTCACCGTCACCGACGACGGCGTCGGCATCCCCCAGGGCGGCCGGCGCAGCGGACTGCTCAACCTCACCCGGCGGGCCGAGGCCCTCGGCGGCGACGCCTGGCACGAGCGGGGGCCCTACCGGAAGGGCGCCATGGTCCGCTGGACGGCCCGGCTATAAGGGTCCTTACACCGATGGGTGAAAGCTGAACGAGGGAGAACTTCCCGACCAACAGCGCAAGTTGTGAACGTTCTGGGCTTTCGGCGGTTCCGTGTGCACACATAGCTTGGCTCCCGTCCCGGAGGGGACGGTGCTGATCTGTACCACTGGACGGAGGGGCAGTGGACGGTTCCGGCCGCGGTCACACCGCAGCAGGGGCGAGTCGAGGGGGGTTCCGGGCCGAGCGCGCGCCGGACGGGCGCTACCGCTGGCAGCTGAAGGCACCCAACGGCCGGGTGGTGGCGATCACCCCCGCGCTGTTCGAGACGCCCGGCGAAGCCGAGCGGGGCTTCGACGGACTGCGCGTCGGCGCCGCCGAACTGACCGCGCGGATCACCCATGTCCGCGACGGGATCGGATGGGTCTGGGTCATCCCCGGATCCCGCAGCCTGCCCGAAGTGCGCTCCAGCCGCGCGTACGAGCGGTACGCGACGTGCCAGAACGCCTTCCGCCGGTTCGTCGTGCTGCTCGCCAAGCAGCCACCGCGCGAGGCGCCCGTACGCGAGGCGCCCGTACGCGAGGTGCCCGCGCGCGAGGCGGCGTCCCGCGACCTGCCCTCCCGCGACCTGCCCACGCGAGAACTCCCCCGGAAGCCCGTGTCGTCGAGACGCCCCGATGGCCGCTGAGCGGCGCGGACCGCGGCTGCTGATCGTGCCCGCGGCCGACCACTGCGTGGGCTGGGCGCTGCGCGCCGCCAACGGGCGGCCGCTCGGCGTCGGCGTGCGGACCTACCGCAGCGAGGAGGAACTCGCCGAAGCGGTGCGCGAACTGATCATCGAACGGGCCGCACTGCGCTGCTCGACCGTCCAGGCCGAGGGCCGCCAGTGGGTCTGGTCCGCCCACCTGCCGGTGCGCACCACCCGCCCTGGCGCGGCCGGCGGCGTCCCGGTCGCCCGCAGCGCCCGCGGCTACCTGCGGCGCGACCAGTGCCAGGCGGGCGTCGAGGGCTTCCTGGCCGGACTCCAGTGGGTGGGGCAGGAGTTGCGGCGGTCCGGACGGGACGGCCGCCGGCCGCTCTAGCCGGTGCTCCGTCCGTGCTGCCCCGGTGAAGCGGAGGTTTCCGGCAACACCCCGAGCCGCCTCCTGGAGAAGAACGTCGACCGGGTTCGTCCACCCCGTTCCACCCCTGTCGCGTCCACGCTGACCAGTGCCTAAACCTCGTCGAACCGATGAGTCGACATTCCCCGGCCGCCCTCGACCGCCCTTCCGACGGGACCTCCCGGCCCGACAGGATCTGCACTGCCGGAGCGGCCGCAGCAGACACGGCCCCCGGCCCCGAACTCCCCCCGGAGCACGGGTTCACGCGATGTACGTCTCTCCTTCGGAGGAAGAGGAACATGCGTAAGACCGCTGCCAAGCTGCTCACCGTCGCCGCGCTGGCGACCTCGCTCGTCACCATCGCCGGCGGCTCGGCCCTCGCCGACCCGACCGGCACCCCGGCCGCCCAGGACATCGTGGGCGTCGGCTCGGACACCACCCAGGCCGTGCTGAACCAGTTCTCCACCGACTACAACGCCTCCCTGGGCTCCGGCTCCACCCTGCCGCACCTGTACAGCTGGGACGCGACCGGCAGCTCGCCGATCACCACCAAGACCGGGGCCACCTCGATCACCCGCCCGAACGGCTCCGGCGCCGGCATCGCCGCGCTGAACGCCAACACCAGCGCGACCGTGGACTTCGCCCGCTCCTCGCGCGACCCGCAGTCCTCCGACCCGAACACCTTCGACTTCGTCGCCTACGCGACGGACGCGGTGTCCTGGGCGGCCCAGAACGGCGGCCACGCGCCGGCCAACCTGACGACGCAGAACCTGAAGGACATCTTCAACTGCAACGTCACCACCTGGAACCAGATCGACCCGAGCCTGTCGACCAACACCATCAAGCCCTTCCTGCCGCAGGCCAACTCGGGCACCCGGGCGTTCTTCCTGAAGACGCTCGGCGTCACCACCATCAACTCCTGCGTCACCCAGGGCGTCCAGGAGAACCAGGGCTACGACACCGCGCTGAACGACCCCGACGCGCTGGTCCCCTACTCCGTCGCCCACTACATCGGCCAGGTGTACTACAGCCGGGGCAGCGGCAACGACGTTCAGGGCCCGCTGACCATCCGCAGCGTCGACGGCGTCGCCCCGGTCGACACCACCAACAAGGTGATCACCGACGCCTTCGCGGGCACCAACTACGCCCGCTCGGTCTACAACGTCCTGCGCCACGCCGAGTTCGTCGCCACCGACACCCACGGCACCGCGCTGCAGGCCATCTTCGGCACCAACGGCTGGATCTGCACCAGCTCCACCGCGGCCGCCGACCTCCAGAGCTTCGGCTTCCTGCCGCTGCCGGCCGGCGCCTGCGGCAGCACCATCCACTCCTGACCGACCCGGTACGACCCGGCGGCCACGGGCCTCGTGCCCCTGGCCGCCGGCCATCGGACCGCCGGCCAATCGGACCGCCGGCCGTGGCGGACCCGGGAGGGCCGACGCTGTCGGCCGCAACGCGACCCTCCCGAGTCCTGACACGGCCTCCAGGCACTCCTGGCCACCTGGCCACCTGGCCACCTGGCCCACCGACCACCCGCCACCACCGCACCACCTCACCTCTCCCAGGGAGTTCACCATGGCAAGAATCGGCGCCCGTCTCGCTGCCACCGGGGCGGCCGTGGTCCTCGGGATCACCGGCTCCATCAGTGCGGCCGCGGCCGACGGCACCGTCGCCACGACCACCGCGCCCACCGGCAGCGCGGTGATCACCGTCGATCAGCAGTTCCTGGCCAACACCGCGCTCAACGGCATCGTCGTCGTCCCGCTGCCTTCGGCCACCGTGGACGACACCGACAGCGGCCTCACCGCGACCCTCCCGGTCACCGGTGGCATCGCCAACATCCGGGCCTTCAGCGGCCACGTGCAGTTCGGCGGCGGGCTGCTGTTCGTGAACCTCGACAACGGCAAGAACGTGGCCTTCAAGCAGCTCGACTTCGGCGTCCGGGCCTGGAACATCTCGGGCGTCCCGGTCGGCGGCACCGCGCCGGTCGCGCTGCTGGACCCGCGCGGCTTCACCCAGCGGGGTGTCACGGGCACCACCCAGACCCTGTCGGCCACCAGCCTCCAGGTGGACGCGGCCGGGGCGCAGTACCTCGACACCGCGCTCGGCACCACGGTCTTCACCGGCGGCCAGTCGGTGGGCTCGCTCGCGCTGTCCTACACCCCCGGCAGCTGATCCGGCGCTCCGCGGGGAGCATCAGGGCCTGTCCGGCCGATCGACGGGCCCGCGCTCCGGCGCGGGCCCGCTCGTGCGCAAGGGGAGTTCCCAACTCCGTTCCAGGGGCGCCGCGTTGTGTTCTCGTACATCCGGTCGACCGGATCCGGACACATCCGGCTGGCCGAATGGTGGGTACTGGGGGTGCCCGGCCGTCGGCATGCCTGATTCCCTTTGCGCCGGCTCCTGGGCGGCGCGGATTCGCACGGAGGTGCCCGCCATGAGAGTCCGACTGCCCGACCGGAGGGATCCGGGGTGGTGGCGTCGCCGCCTCCCGGCGGCCGCGCTGGTGTGGTCGGTGGTGGTGGCCCTCGGGGTGGTGCCGATCGGCCTGGGCGCCGGGCCGCAGGCGGTGGCGGAGTCCTCCACCGTGACGGTCCAGGGGCCGGCCCTGTTCGACCCGAAGAACCCCGGGACGCCCGGCAAGCCCGGGAGCATCACCGTCTCGCAGACCAAGGACCTCACCAACCAGGTGGTCCAGGTCTCCTGGAGCGGTTTCACGCCGACCGTGGACGGCGTCGGCAACCCGCGCCCGACGGCGCACCGCTCGGACGCCACCACCTTCTACGCCGTGCGCATCTACGAGTGCCAGGGCGCGAACCCGAACATCACCGACTGCTACGACAGTTCGCTGTACGGCGGGGACGCCTCGGCGGGCTTCCAGCAGCAGGCCCCCAAGGTGACGGCCCCGGACTTCCCGAGCAACATGGTGATCGCCCCGACCGGCCCGGACGGCTCCGGAGCCGCGGACATCCAGCTGTACACCTCGGACCAGAGCCCGCACCTGGGCTGTGACGCCACCCATCCGTGCTCCCTGGTGGTGGAGGCGAACTACGGCGGGGACAGCCTCGGCGCCACCAACCCGGCCCACACGGTGGACTGTGCGAACCACACCGTCGACAAGCAGCGCTCCCGCACCACCGCGGCCGACGCGGTGTTCAACCGTGTCGCCATGAACGGGATGTCGAGCGGTGAGCAGTGCGCCTGGGCGAACGCCAAGGTGATCCCGCTGTCCTTCGCGCCGACGCCCGCCGCCTGCGACTCGCAGGCGCCCGCGTTCGTCTCCGAGGGGCTGGAGATGGCCAACCGGGCGATCCAGAAGTGGCGGGCCGGCCTGTGCATCGGCGACTCGCCGCTGTCGTTCCAGTACCTGTCTGCCAGCGGCGAGCCGCAGGCCCGCAGCCGCTTCCTCTCCGGGACGACGGACGTGGCCCTGACGGCGCGGCCGGACACGGACCCGCCGGCGCGCCCGTACGTCTATGCGCCGCTGGCGACCTCGGGGGTGTCGGTGGTCTTCCTGGTCGACGACCCGGCGACGGGGCGCCAGATCAGGGACATGAAGCTGAACGCCCGGCTGCTGGCGAAGCTGCTCACCCAGTCCTACTCGCCGAAGGGCGCCGTCGCCTCGGTGAAGGGGAACCCGACCTGCGTCTTCGCGGACCCGGAGTTCCTGGCGCTGAACCCGCTGCCCGACTCCTCCGGGCTCAAGTGGCCGAAGTTCTGCAACGTCAACGAGTTCGCCCCGACCGTCGTGGGCGGCACGACCGACCTGGTCCACCAGCTGACCTCGTGGATCGCCGCCGACCCGGACGCCGCGCGGTTCCTGGACGGCGAGCCCGACCCGTGGGGCATGCACATCGACACCTACTACCTGCGGCCCGCGTTCTCCGGGTACCCGGTCGACACCTTCATCCGGCAGGACTCGTCCGGGATCGACAAGCCCAAGCCCACGAACGAGGAGCAGCACTGGCGCGAGTTCGAGTGGAACCCGGTCACCTCGGGGCTCGGCGACCTGGTCCGCAGGACCCTGCAGAACAAGCCCAGTTGCATCCAGGCGACGCTCAACGGCGCGGGCGGCCATGACGCCTGCGTGCCGATGGAGCCCGGCACCCGGACGCTGTTCTCGATCATGGACACCGGCCAGGCCAAGGCCTACTCCCTCCCCGAGGCCCAACTGCTGAACCCGGCCGGAGCCTACGTCTCGCCGAGCACCACCGGCTTCCAGGCCGCCGTCGCCGACATGACCGTCGACGCCTCGACCGGTGTGCAGTCGCTGCCGTACGGGACCGCTGACACGGCCTACTCGCGCGACCAGCGGACCTACCCGCTGACCACCGTGCAGTACGCCATGGTGCCGACCCAGGGCGTCCCGGCCGACAAGGCGGCGGCGATCACGAGGTTCCTGCGGACCACCACGACCAGCGGCCAGGTCTACGGCAACGAGCCCGGCCACCTGGCGCCGGGCTTCCTGGCGCTCACCAGCGCCCAGCGGGCCCAGGCGGCGGACGCCGCCACCCACGTGGAGACGCAGGACGCCAAGCTGCCCGGCAACCAGGCCGCACCGCCGAACCCGCCGGCCGTCACCCCCGCCGACGGGGGTACGGCCGGGGGCACCTCGCCGACGGGCCCGGCGGGCGGTGCCGCCCCGGTCAGCGCCGCGGCCGGCGACAGCACGACCGGCGGCGGCTCCGGCGAGGCCTCGACCGGCGGTCTCGGGGCCGGCGCCGCGGCGGCCGGTGGCACCGGCGCGGCTGCCGCGGCCGCGGCCGGCGGGAAGGCCCCGAGCGCCTCGCCGAGCGCGCCCGGCAAGTCGCTGAGCGCCGCGCCCGTCGCGGCCGGGACGCCGGCGGCGGACCGCTCCGGCGCCGCCCGGCTGCTCCTCCCGGTCGCGCTGATCGGCGGCCTGGTGCTGCTGGTCGGCGGGCCGGCCGCGCTGATCCTGGGCGGCACACCGGCCGGGGAGCGGACGCTGGCGGGGCTGCGGAGCGGCTGGTCGCGGCTGCGGCGTCGGCCCTGAGGGCACGAGGGCTCGGCGGGCCCGCCGTCCCGGTCCCGTCGGGCCCTCGGTCGCCCTCACCAACTCCCCTGTAGTCGGAATGAATTGATCCGGGTCGAAACGGGTGGCCGGATTCGGTCCGGCCCTTGTCGGCTCCGGCGGCTCCGGCAGCCCCGGTGGGCCGCGTCGCCTGCGCGGACCGCGCCGCCGGCGCCGCTCGCGCCGCGTGTGCCGCCAACTCCGGCACCGAACTGGCTCGTTGGGGTCTCGTACACACGCGCGACCCGATGCGGCCACCTCCGGATGGCCGAATGGGTACGCGCCGGAGCCGCCGTCCGCCGCCAACCGGCCTTCTCCTGCACCGACTTCGCGCCACTGTCCAGTCCGGGCGCCGCCCGGCATCCGCACCCGAGCACGGAGAGCAGAGCATGACAGCCGCCGCCGAGCCCGCGGCCTCGTCCGCCGGGGCCCCGGGCACACCCGACCGCGGAGCCGACGCCGACGTCCCGCGCACCATCACCGCCCCCGCGACCCCCGGCGACCGGGTGTTCCGCGGCGTGCTGCGGGTGGCCGGGCTCTCGGTGTTCGCGATCATGGGCCTGATCGCGTTCTTCCTGCTGCTGCGCGGCTCGGACGCGCTGCGTGCCGTGGGCTGGTCGTTCCTGACCGAGCAGAAGTGGCAGACCGCGGCGCACACCTTCGGGATCGCGGCCGTCCTGCCGAACGGCCTGCTGATCGCCGTGATCGCGCTGGTCATCGCCGTTCCGGTGGCGCTCGCCACCGCGATCTTCATCTCCGAGTACGCGCCCGCCCGGCTGCGCGCCTCGCTGGTCTCGCTGATCGACCTGATGGCGGCGATCCCGAGCATCATCTACGGCCTGTGGGGGCTGTTCTTCCTCCAGCCGCGGATCATCGGTTTCAGCCGCTGGCTCTCCAACCACCTCGGCGACACGGTCCCGTTCCTGAAGGTGCGCACCGGCGACATCGGGACCTCCTACACCTCCTCCACCTTCATCGCGGGCGTCGTCGTCTCGCTGATGATCATCCCGATCGTCACCTCGCTCAGCCGGGAGGTCTTCTCCCAGGCCCCGCAGGGCGAGCGGGAGGGCGCCTACGCGCTCGGCTCGACCCGGTGGGGGATGGTGCGCACGGTGGTGCTGCCGTTCGGCCGGGGCGGCGTGATCGGCGCGATCATGCTGGGCTTCGGCCGGGCCATGGGCGAGACGATCGCGGTCGCGCTGATCATCTCGCCGAACTTCAAGGCCATCAGCCACATCCTGGAGAACGGCGCCAACTCGATCTCGGCGCTGATCGCGCTGCGCTTCGGCGAGTCGGACGCGCTCTCGCTCTCCGCCCTGATGGCGGCCGGCCTGGTGCTGTTCGCGCTGACCCTGCTGGTCAACGTGGCGGCCGGCTTCGTGATCAACCGGTCCCGTTCCGGGGCCTCCACCGCCGACTGAGGCGGCGTACGGACATGACCGGTCCTGTGCGGACCCCCGAGGACACCCCGGCTGAGACCCCGTCGAAGGGAACGACCCGATGACCACGCTCGACCTGCCTCCGGCCACCGCCGCGGCGCCCGGTCCGGGGGCCGCCGTGCCCGCGGCCGGTCCGGCGGAGCCGCGTCCGGAGAAGCGGGTGAAGCTCGGCGGCGTCACCCGCGAGGACGTGCTCACCGTGGCCGGCTCGGCGATCGGCGCGCTGGCGCTGAACTGGATGCTGTACGAGCGGGTGCTGCCGTTCAGTGGCGCCTTCGGCTTCCTGGTCTGCTGGTACCTGCTCTTCCTGGGCGCCTACTTCACGCTCGGCCGGCTCCAGTGGGGCCCGCTGCTGGTGCGCGAGCGCCTGGTCTCCGTGGTGGCGTGGAGCGCCGGCCTGCTGGTGCTGGCACTGATCGTCGACCAGGTCGGCTACCTGGGCGTGCGCGGGTACGAGGCGGCCCAGCACCTCAACTTCTTCACCGAGTCGATGGAGCGGACCGCCGCGCTCTCCCCGATCACCTCCGGCGGCGCGCTGAACGCGATCGTCGGCTCGCTCGAACAGGTCGGCCTGGCCACGCTGTTCGCGGTGCCGCTGGGCATCGCCGCGGCGATCTTCATGTCCGAGGTCGGCGGCCGGATGGCCAGGCCGGTGCGGACCCTGGTCGAGGCGATGACGGCGCTGCCGTCGATCGTCGCGGGCCTGTTCGTGCTCGGCATCGTGATCCTGACCCTCGGCTTCGACAAGAGCGGCTTCGCGGCCTCGCTCGCCCTCACGGTGATGATGATGCCGATCGTCACCCGGGCCTCCGAGGTGGTCATCCGTCTGGTGCCGGGCACCCTGCGCGAGGCCTCGTACGCGCTCGGCGGCAGCCAGTGGCGGACGGTGTGGAACGTGGTCCTGCCGACCGCCCGGCCCGGCCTCGTCACGGCGGTCGTGCTCGGCGTGGCACGCGGCATCGGCGAGACCTCGCCGGTGCTGCTGACCTCGGGCTTCACCCCGCAGTTCAACGCCGACCCGTTCCACGAGCACCAGGTGTCGCTGCCGCTGTACATCTGGAACTACGTCAAGCAGCCCTACCCCGAGATGGTCGCGCGCGCCTTCGCGGCGGGGCTGACCCTGATGGCCCTGGTGCTGATCCTGTTCGTCACCGCGCGGGTGCTCGGCGGCCGCCGCCCCGGGGAGCTGACGCGCGGGCAGCGGCGCCGGATCGACCGGGAGGCGCGGCGGGCCGAGAGCGCCGCCCGGTCCTCCCGGCGGGCCGGGACGGTCCGTCCGGCCGCGGTCGCGCAGTCGGCCGCCGTCCGTCGGACCGCCGTCCGTCAGACCGCCGCCCACCCCACCACGGCACTGCCCGGGAACAGCTGATGACCCACCCAACCACCCTCCGTACCAGAGGAGTTCTCATGTCATGGGAGGCCGCAAGGCGCTCCGTGGCCGGTGTCCTGGCGGGACTGCTGTCCTTGCTGCTCGCCTCGGGCACCCTGCTGTTCGGGCAGGCCGCACCGGCCTTCGCCGCATCGGTCGCGCTGAGCGCCGACGGGTCCAGCTGGGCCGGACCGGCCATCGACCAGTGGCGCCAGGACGTCGGGCCGCAGGGCATCCAGATCAGCTTCAACCCGGTGGGCTCGGCCGCCGGCCGGACCGCCTGGAGCAACGGGCAGGACGACTTCACCGCCTCCGACGTGCCGTTCCGCAGCTCCGAGGACACCGGCCTCAACTCCGGTGCCCGCACCAGCGGTCAGGGCACCAGGGAGAACCCGGTCTACGGCTTCTCCTACGTGCCGATCACCGCGGGCGGCACGACCTTCATGTACAACCTGGTGGTCGGCGGCAAGCAGGTCCGCGACCTGCGGCTGTCCCCGCAGACCATCGTGGACATCTTCACCAACAAGATCACCAACTGGAACGACCAGAAGATCACCGCCGACTACGGCAAGCAGCTGCCCAACCTGCCGATCACCCCGGTGGTCCGCTCGGACGGCTCCGGTGCCACCGCCCAGTTCACCCGCTGGATGGAGCACACCCACAAGGACCAGTGGGACGCCTACTGCTCCTCGGTCAACGGCACCACCTGCGGTGACTACACCGAGTTCTTCCCGCCGTCCGGCCGGATGGTCGCCCAGAACGGCTCCGACGTGGTGGCCGGCTACATCAAGGCGGCGGCCGGCCTCGGCACCATCGGCTACGACGAGTACGCCTTCGCCAAGCGCAGCAACTGGCCGGTCGTGAAGGTGCTCAACCAGGCCGGCTACTACTCGCTGCCGACCGCCTCCAACGTGGCCATCGCGCTCACCGCCGCCAGGATCCGCGGCGTGGACGACGGCACGCCGCCGTCCGACCCGAACTACCTGCAGCAGAACCTCGACGGCGTCTACACCATGGACGACCCGCGCGCGTACCCGATCTCCAGCTACAGCTACGTGATCGTGCCGCGGGCCGGCGCCGAGCTGCCCCCGCCGGGCCGCTTCAACAACGACAAGGGCGCCGCGCTCAGCCGCTTCCTCGCCTACGTGCTCTGCCAGGGCCAGGGCGAGGCCGACGGCCTCGGCTACTCGCCGATCCCGCGCGGCCTGGTGAAGGGCGGGCTGCTGCAGACCAAGTCGATCCCCGGCAACGCCAGCCCGGTCAACCCGGACACCCTGTCCAACTGCGCCAACCCGACCTTCAACTCGGCGGGCGAGCTGACCGTCCTCAAGAACGCCCCGCAGCCGAGCCCCTGCGACAAGCAGGGCGCCCCGCTGGACTGCACCGTGCAGAACGGCCAGGCGGTCAAGACCGGTTCGGGCGGCACCGGCGGCTCCGGTGGCTCCGGCGGTTCCGGGGGCACGGGCGGTTCCGCCGGCACGGGCGGCACGGGCGGCACCGGCCACGGCAACGGCTCCGGGGGCGGCGCGGGCGGCGGCGACGCGGCCGGTACCGGCGGCGCCGCGGCGGCCGGCGACCCGAACGCCGCCGCGGCCGGCGACCCGAACGCGGGCGGCGACGGCTCCGGCTCCGGCGACGTGGTCGACCCGCAGACCGGCCAGGTGGTCGCGCGCGGCCGGGGCGGCTCCACCGAGGTCGCGGCCAACGTGGTCGAGGTGAGCGGCAAGCCCGAGGACTGGATGCTCTCCTCACTGACCGCCGTCGAACTGCTCGCCGTCGTCCTCGTCCCGCCGCTGCTCGGCCGCCGGCTGCTGCGCCGGCGCAAGGGCCCGGGCGGTGCCTCGTGACGGCACCGGTCCTGGCGAAGCCGGCCGTTGCGCCGCCGTCCGCGGCGGGCGCGGTGGGTTCGGCGGGCTCGGTGGGTGTGGTGGGCGTGGTGGGTTCGGCGGCCGGGCCGGAAAGCCGGGTCACCCCCGCCCGGCGCCGCTTCCTCCAGGGTGCCTGGGCGGTCAGCCTGCTGGCCGCGCTGGTGCTGGGCTTCGTCGGCTTCCTGTTCACGCTCTCGCACGTCCAGGAGCGGCACTACCAGTCGACGGCGTACAAGACCTTCCAGGACCAGCTCGCCCGCGCCGTCGCCCCGACCGGCGCGGCCGCCGACGGCGACCCGGTGGCGCTGGTGGACATCCCGGCGATCGGCCTCCACCAGGCCGTGGTGGTCGAGGGCACCACCGGCCGGGACCTGATGCGCGGCCCCGGCCACCGCCGGGACACCGCGCTGCCCGGCCAGGGCGGGGTCGCGGTGCTGTTCGGCCGCGGCGCCACCTTCGGCGCGCCGTTCGCCCGGCTGTCCGAGCTGCGGGTCGGCGACCGGATCGAAACCACCACCGGGCAGGGCAAGTTCACCTACGTCGTCAACGTGTACGGCGACGGCGACCACCCGATCACCGACCCGGCCCGCAACCGGCTGGTCCTGGTCACCGGCGACTCCGACTGGATCCCCGGCTCCACCGTGATGGTCGGCGCCCGGCTGGAGGGCGACCCGGAGCAGAACCCCGGCGGCCGCCCCGCCGCCGTCGCGTACGACAAGGCGCTGGCCGCGGACAAGGGCGCGCTGGCCACGCTGCAGCTGTGGTCGCTCGCGCTGCTGTGCGCGGTGGCCGGGGCCCTGCTGCTGGCCCGGTACTGGCGCCGCTCGACCGCCTACCTGAGCGCCGCGCCGGTGGTCGGCGCCCTGCTCTGGGCGGTCTACGAGAACGCCGCCGCCCTGCTGCCCAACCTCTACTGACGCGCGCCCGGAGGACGTACCGATGACCGACACCGCCGACCCCACGCACCAGCCGCACGACGCGGCGCTCGACCCGGCCGCCGACACCCTCACCCTCCCGCCGGTCCCGCCCGGCTCCCCGGTCCCGCCAGGCTCCCCGGCCTCCCCGGCCCAGGGCCCCGACGGGGTGCTGGCCGGGTTGGAGACCCGGGACGTCTCCGCCTGGTTCGGCAGCCGCAAGGTGCTGGAGCGGGTCTCGCTGGCGATGCCGGCCGGCGAGGTCACCGCGCTGATCGGCCCGTCCGGCTGCGGCAAGTCCACCTACCTGCGGATCCTCAACCGGATGCACGAGATGGTGCGCGGCGCCGCCCTGGCCGGCGAGGTGCTGCTGGACGGGGACGATGTCTACCGGCCCGGACGGCGCCCCGCCGAGGTGCGGCGCCGGATCGGCATGGTGTTCCAGCGGCCCAACCCGTTCCCGGCGATGTCCATCCAGGACAACGTCTCCAGCGGGCTCAAGCTGGCCGGGATCAAGGTCTCCAAGGAGGAGCGCCAGCACCTGGTGGAGACCAGCCTGCGCCGCGCCGGGCTGTGGGACGAGGTGGCCACCCGGCTGCACACCCCGGGCGGCTCCCTCTCCGGCGGTCAGCAGCAACGTCTCTGCATCGCACGGTCGTTGGCCGTCTCGCCGGACATCCTGCTGATGGACGAGCCGTGCTCGGCGCTCGACCCGACCTCCACCCGCCGGGTCGAGGAGACCATCGCCGAACTGCGCGGGCGGCTCACCATCGTGATCGTCACCCACAACATGCAGCAGGCCCAGCGGGTCTCCCAGACCTGCGCGTTCTTCCTGGCCACCCACGACACCCCGGGCCGGATCGTCGAGGCCGGGCCCACCGCGCAGGTCTTCGGCAGCCCGCGCGACCAGCGCACCTCCGACTACGTCAACGGCCGCTTCGGCTAAGGGAGTCGGAGCCGCCCGGGGAGTCGGAGGGGCTCGGGGAGTCGGCGGGGCCCGGGGAGTCGGAGCCGCCCGGGGAGTCGGCGGGGCTCGGGGAGTCGGAGGGGCTCGGCGGGTCGGCGCGGCTAGCGGAGTTCGATCAGTTCCTCCAGCACCGCCGCGACGCCGTCCTCCTCGTTGCTCACCGTGTGCAGCGGCACCGCCGCCAGCACCTGCGGGTGCGCGTTGGCGACGGCGTACGCGGTGCCGGCCCAGGCCAGCATCTCCAGGTCGTTCGGCATGTCGCCGAAGGCCACCACCTCCGACCGGTCGATCCCGTGCTCGGCGCACCAACGAGCCAGCGTGCTGGCCTTGGTGACGCCGGGCGCGCTGATCTCCAGCAGCGAGATCGGCGCGGAGCGGGTGATCTCGGCCAGGTGCCCGGCCGCCGTACGGGCCTCGGTGAGGAAGGGGTCGGGGTCGAGGTCAGGGTGCTTGGCCAGCAGCTTGAACAGGCCCCGCACCGGGCCGCCGTCCGCCAGCAGCTCCTCGGCCGGGCCGATCGCCCGCACCTCGTCGTCGCCCCACATCAGCACCTCGTACCCGGGCTCCCGGGCCCAGCCGTCCGCGTACTCGAACGCGAAGGCGGTGCCGGGCAGCTTCGCCCGCAGTGTCTCGACCACGGCCAGCGTGGTCTGCGCCGACATCGGGAAGTACTCGATCAGCTCGCCGCCGCGCCGCACGTCCACGATCGCGCCGCCGTTGGAGCAGATCGCCACCCCGTGACCGCCGATGTGCGGGCTCACCTGCTGCATCCAGCGCGGCGGCCGGCCGGTCACGAACACCACCTGCACCCCGGCCGCCTCGGCCGCCGCCAGGGCCGCGGCGGTGCGATCGCTGACGGTGCCGCCCGAGCACAGCAGGGTGCCGTCCAGGTCGGTGGCGATGAGGCGGGGAGCGGTGCGGGGTTCGGTCACCGGTCCATCTTCGCCCATCGCCGCCGCCGCCGACTCCGGTGGCACCTGGCCTGACCGTAGGGACGGGTTCCGGCCCTTCCGGCGCCGCTTTCCGGCCGATCCGGCCCCGCCCGGGGTGTCGCCGCGGCCCGGCGGGCAGAAACCCCCTGGTCACCCCGTCGGCAGGAAGAGCCATGCCCACTCGCCAGCTCCGTGACGAGCCGCCCCCGACCGTCCCCTCCCCGGATCCCGCCGCCGCCTCCCGCGAGCCGGTCCTGCTCGGCGAGGTGCTCTTCCACACCCTCGCCGAGCTCGCCCGCCGCACCCCGGACCAGCCGCCGGCCTTCCCGGCGCAGCGCACCCGCCCGCACCCCTGACGGGCCTCAGCCCAGCTGGGCCAGGCCCTCGGTGGCGATCTCCTCGAACACCGCGAGGTCGTTCTCGAAGATCGAGTCCGGCACCGGCCAGTGGATCACCAGCTCGGTGATGCCCAGCTCCCGGTAGGTGCCGGCGAAGTCCACGAAGGCGTCCAGCGACTGGAGCGGCTTCTCCGTGGTGGAGCCCTGGAGCAGCATCTTCTCCAGCGTCGCCACGTCCCGGCCCTTGGCCTCGCAGGCCGCCGCCAGCTTCCCGATCTGTGCGGCGATCACCCCGGGCGCCTGCTCCACCGGCACGTCCGCCGGCCCCTTCGGGTCCCCGTACGTCACCCAGCCCTGCCCGTACTCGGCGGCCAGCCGCATCCCGCGCGGCCCGGCGGCGGCCACGTAGAACGGCAGCCGCGGCGTCTGCACGCACCCGGGGATGTTCCGCGCCTCGACCGCCGAGTAGTACGCGCCCTCCCGCGTCGTGGCGTCGCTGCGCAGCAGCTCGTCCAGCAGCGGCAGGAACTCCCCGAACCGGTCCGCCCGCTCCTTCGGCGACCACGCCTCCTGCCCCATCGCCGTCGCGTCGAAGCCCGTCCCGCCGGCCCCGATCCCCAGCGTGACCCGCCCGCCGGACACGTCGTCCAGCGTGATCAGCTCCTTCGCCAAGGTCACCGGGTGCCGGAAGTTCGGCGAGGTGACCAGCGTCCCCAGCCGGATCCGCTCGGTCGCGCACGCCGCCGCCGTCAGCGTCGGCACGGACCCGAACCACGGCTCCTCGCGGAAGGACCGCCAGCTCAGGTGGTCGTAGGTGTACGCGGCGTGGAAGCCCAGTTCCTCGGCCCGCCGCCAGATCTTCTGTCCTTCGCTCCACCGGTGGATGGGGAGGATAACGGTACTCAAGCGCATGCAGCGACGATACGCCCGCAAATCGGCGGAACTTCGGACTGCTCGCGAGACGGTACGGGCAGGTCGGCTAGCTTGGCGTCATGGGCACGTTGAGCAGGCGAGAACTCGCCGCACTGGTCGACGAAGCGACGATCGACACCTACGACGAGGTCGAGCAGGTGTCGGCGCTGTTCGCCGCCGTCGAGGAGAACCTGGCGGTGCCGTTCAGCACCTCGGTGCTGGGCGTCGAGGTGACCGTGCGCGGTGTCGACCTGTCGCGGGACGGAAGGATCGTCGCCCTGTGCACCCGCGGCAAGTTCCGGCAGACGATCGGGCTGCTGGACCTTCCGTTGCCGGAGCCGGCTCCGGGCGGAGCGGAGTGGGTCGAGGCATACCGCCATTACTGGGCGCAGTGAGCGCCGGAACCTTCAAGACCGATAGGGCTCGCATGGCTGCTGTTGTACGGAGCGAGGACGAGGCGTCGTTGCGAGGTCTGATCGAGCGAAGTTCCGAGTTGAAGGGCGAACTCGTCTCCTTCGGGCAGGGCTCGCGCTTCGATCGGTGGTTGACCCCCCTCCTCCTGGATGCCGCAGGCCCTGAGCGGCAGTTGGACGAGGGGAAGGCGATCCGGATCATCGACGCCTTCATCCTGCGGCACCGCCTGCCGGACGGTTCGACCGTGGTGGACCGGTTCGTCGCCGGGCGACGGGACTTGAGCGAGGTCGACCGGGCGATGCTGCTCGGCTGGCGTGACCCGGTCGAGGGCATCTTCGAGATCCGTCGTAAGGACGGGGACGCCGTCGTCCTGCTGAACCTGATCGACGACCTCGAGTACCGCACGTACTCGAACGTCGGGCGGGCGGCTTTCCACGGAGTGTCCAAGGGCGGCTTCCTGCACACCTGCCTGGTGCCCGTCCACCCGGCCGCCGGGGCATGGCTGATTTCTGGAATGATGTCGTCCTACCCGAGGTCCAGCGCCACCGAGATCGCCCGGGCCGCGCTCCAACTGGCCACCAGCCAACCCGAACTGGTCTTCCGAAACCCCGAGAAGATCGAGCAGGGATGGCACTCGATGCGGCAGGATCGGGCCGAGTTCATCGAGTTCTGCGGCAGCGACGAACTGATCCTTCCCCCTGCCGAAGTCGAGGACCGGCTCAACGCCTACTACCGGCACCGGCAAGAGGTCGCCGTCGCCGGGCATCCCGACCGAGCCCGGGGCAGGCGGCTCCCCGGCCTGGCCTTCCCGGCCTTCGAACTACCGCGAGGACTCGCGGAATCGGACACAGTCGGTGTCATCTACGACGAAGTCGACGGGCTCAACTTCTACCCCGACTACGGGATGTTGCGCGACCTCTTCGCCGACCCGGCCCTCGCCGGCCGCAGGCAGCACCAGGACGTGCTGCGCGCATACCTGCGCGAGGAGTCGATCGCGCCGCTGCCGATCCGCCGGTTGGCCGCCGCCCACCCGGAGACGGCAGACACGGTCTTCCGGAAGCTGCTGCGCAAGCCCGGATTCACCTGGGCCGATCACGGCGAGGAGCTGTTGCGCCGTCGCAAGCCCCGGTACTACGAGAACGAGCCGCGTCCCGGCGTCTCGGTGATCGGCGAACGCCTCAGCGAACTGATTGCCGGCGGCCAGCGGCGGAGGTTCACCAGAGCGCGGCCCGCGCCGTCTACGCCTGGTCGCCGGTAAGAGCGATTTCCGGCACTTCAGAGAGCTACTTGCATAAGATGCAAGCCAGCCTTCATTTTATGCAAACTCCGGCTTCGCGCTTCGGAGTTTCGAGTGCGACCGCCAGCCGCGAGGCGGATCGGCTGGTCGAGGCGGAGCTGATCACCGCGCGACGGCACGGAAACCTCCGCCTCCTGCGGGCCAACACCGCCGGGCGTCTGTCTGGCGCGCTGACCGAGCTGTTCGCCCTCACCTGCGGTCCGACCGCCGTGCTCGGCGATTTGTTGCTGCCACTGGTCGGTGTGGAGGAAGCCCACATCTACGGCTCATGGGCGGCCCGCTACTCAGGTGAACGCGGCGGGGTGCCCAACGACGTCGATGTTCTTGTGGTGGGCAACCCCGATGAGGACGAGTTGAGGTGGAGGCAAGGCTCGATGCGAGGCTGTCCACGGCACCGGTGAACTTGGCGCTCACCGAATTGAACGGCTCGACTTTGCCGTTGGAGGTCTTGAAGCGTCCGTTCGGGCCGCCGACGACGACGAAGTGCCCCGGTTCCGAGCCGTTGCGGAGAAAGAGGACGAGATGCTCCTCCTTCTTGAAGATCGGATCATCCGAGATCTCCGTGTTCGTACCGGCGCCCCCACCGGTCTGGTACACGACCACGGTCGGGGCTGTCAGCTTGCCCGCGGTGTCGGTCACCTGGTGCTCGGGGTCGTAGAGGACGCGGTTGACCGTGACGACCGAGTCCGTGAGGAGCACCGACTTACCCTGCGCCGGCCCGCCTTCTCGGTGGATGTGTGACATGTCCTTGGCGGTCACTTCGACGATGAGCGAGCTGTGGGTCTTCAACTCGGCCACCGTGTCGTAGTGTTCCGCATAGCTTGCTTCGACGTGGGACTGGCCTGCGCAGCCCGGTACCGTGAACACGGTCGCAGCCAGGAGGATCCCGAGCACGGGTTTGATCTTCATCGTCGAATCACCCCTCAGTACAAGGCGTTGATGCCATTGGTGTCATCGGCCGACGGCGTGTTGACGTTCCGTCCGGGTGCGTCCGGGTGCATCACGGCATTGTGGTCGGAGACGTGGTCGATCCCCATTGCGTGCCCGAGCTCGTGCACCGCAATTCCCTTGATCGTCCAGGCGTTGTAGTTCTGGGTGTAGTGCGTGTTCAGTTTCACCTGGCCGTCGGTGAAGTCGGCGACCGCGTCGCGGAAACCTTGCGCGGCGGCCCCGGACGGCGCGGGCGCCCACGGCGGCTCGGACGCCGATCAGTGCCCACCGCACCGCGAAGTGACCTGGAACAGTCCCGCGGCTCGCGGCAACCTTTGCGGTGCCTGTGACCACAAGGAAGTGGATCCGGCCGGTTCCGGTGACGGATCCGCCCGTCCTCGCTGCACAGTTCACAAGGAGAACGTCCTCCCATGGGAAACCCCACGAACGGCCGGCGCCGCGGGCGTCACCGCCGCCGCCTGAGCGCCACAGCTCTGCTGCTCGCCCTACCCCTCGGTGTCGGGTCGTACTTCGTGTTCGTACACGGGGATTCCCAGGCCGCGACGGTCGACGACAGTGCCTACTACCGGCTGGTGTCCGTGCGCAGCGGCCAGGTGTTGGACGTCAACGCCTTCTCCACCGCCGACGGGACCCGCATCCAGCAGTGGACCGATCAGAACACCGCCAACCAGCAGTGGCGGCTGAAGCCGACCGGGGACGGCTACTACGAGCTGGTGAACCGCAACAGCGGCAAGGTGCTGGGCATCGCGGGCGACTCGGCGGACCAGGGCGCCGTCGCCGAGCAGCAGACGGACCGGGCCGCGGCCTCCCAGCAGTGGCGGATCGGCGATGTGAGCGGGGCCGACGCGGTCACCTTCACCTCCCGCAGGAGCGGTCGGGTCCTGGACGTGACGGGCAACTCCACGGACCGGGGCACGCAGGTCATCCAGTGGACGGGCTGGGGCGGGGCCAACCAGCAGTGGAAGCTGGTGAAGGTCCCTGGCACGGCGGTGCCCGGGGCCGCGAGCGGCGGCGCGCAGGGCTCCGGCTCGTACGCGTGGAGGAACGCCCCGGTGGCGGGCGGCGGTTACGTCACGGGCCTGGTCTTCAACCAGAAGGAGAAGGGCCTGCTGTACGCGCGCACCGACATGGGTGGCGCGTACCGCTGGGACACCGGTGCCGAGCAGTGGATTCCGCTCACCGACTGGATCGGCCAGAAGGACTGGAACCTGCTGGGCATCGAGTCGCTGGCCACCGACCCGGTCGACCCGGACCGGCTCTACCTCGCGGCCGGCACCTACACCAACGACTGGGCCGGCAACGGTGCGATCCTGCGCTCCACCGACCGCGGCCGCACCTTCCAGCGCACCGACCTGCCGTTCAAGCTGGGTGGCAACGAGGACGGCCGCGGGGCGGGCGAGCGCCTGGTGATCGACCCCGCGAACCACGACACCCTGCTGCTGGGCACCCGCAAGAACGGCCTGTGGCGCAGCACCGACCACGGCCAGAGCTGGAACCAGGTCTCCTCGTTCCCGGTCAAGGACGGGGCGAGCTTCGGCACCGGCATCTCCTTCGTGACCTATGGCCCGGCCGGCAGCAACACGGTCTACGTCGGCGTCGCCGACAAGTCCACCAACCTGTACCGCTCCACCGACGGCGGCAACTCCTGGCAGGCCGTCTCCGGGCAGCCCACCGGCCAGATGCCGCAGCACGGCGTGCTCTCCGGTGACGGCTCGCTGTACCTGACGTACACCAACGCCCCGGGGCCCAACGGCGTGACGGCGGGTTCGGTGTGGAAGTACAACACCTCCGGCGGCGGGTGGAAGAACGTTTCGCCGTCCCAGGGCGGCTACGGGTTCGCCGGTCTGGCCGTCGACCCGCAGAAGCCGTCCACGGTGATGGTCACCACGCTGGACCGCTGGTGGCCGCAGGACGAGATCTACCGCAGCACCGACGGCGGTGCGACCTGGAAGGCCCAGTCCGACAAGTCGGTGCGGGACCCCTCCATCGCCCCGTACCTCGGCACCGGCATCGGGCACTGGATGACCGCGCTGAGCATCGACCCGTTCGACTCGGGGCACGTGATGTACGGCACCGGCAACGGCATCTGGGCCACCAAGGACGCCAACGCGACCGACAACGGCGGCACCAGCCACTGGACCATCGGGGCCCGCGGGCTGGAGGAGACCGCGCTGTACGACGCGGTCTCCCCGTCCGGCGCCGCCAGACTCATCACCGCGATGGGCGACCAGGGCGGCTTCGTGTACGACGACCTGACGAAGGAGCCGACCGGGCGCCTGGTCAACCCGACGATCTACAACAGCACCTCCGTCGACTACGCCCAGTCCAACCCCTCGCTGGTGGTCCGGGTCGGCCGGGGCGGCGAGCAGAACGGCGCCCTGTCCACCGACGGCGGCCACACCTGGCACGGTTTCAAGGGCGAGCCGGTGCACGGCGCGGACAGCGGCCACATCGCCATCGCGGCGGACGCCTCCAGCCTCGTGTGGGCCGAGGCGGGCCAGGCCCCGTACCGCTCCACCGACCGTGGCGCGAGCTGGTCGAAGGTCGACGGCCTGGGCAAGGACGCCCTGGTGATCGCCGACCGGTCTTCGGCCAGTACCTTCTACTCGCTGAACAACGGCACGCTCTACGCCAGCACCGACGGCGGCGCGAGCTTCGGCGCCCGCGCCACCAACCTGCCCGCCGGCAAGCTCACGGCCGTCCCCGGTGTCGCGGGCGACCTGTGGCTCGCCAGTGCCCAGGGCGTGCTGCACTCCACCGACGGCGGGCGCAGCTTCGGCAAGCTCTCCTCGGCGCAGTCCGGCACCGCGGTCGGCTTCGGCAAGGCCGCACCGGGCACCTCGTACCAGGCGCTGTACCTGATCGGCACGGTCAAGGACGTCGCCGGCGTCTTCCGCTCCACCGACGAAGGCGCCAGCTGGGTGCGGATCAACGACGACGCCCACCAGTGGGGCGGCTTCGCGGGGCAGGGCATCATCACCGGTGACCCCGACGTCTACGGTCGGGTCTACATCGGCACCAACGGACGCGGTCTGCAGTACGGCGACCCCTCCTGACCCCGACGCCCGAGCGGGGCCCCGGGCACCACAGCCTGCGGCCCCGCTCGGGCGTCTTGGCCGGTCGGACCGTGACGGGTGGACGAGGCTAGAGCGAGTGACCGGCGTGCCGAGCCATACGACGGGTCCCCGGCCCCCGGCCCTCGCCGTCCCGACGTCACCATGCCCGGTCTGAGCTGCTGTTGCCGACGCGTCAGACAGCGGAAAAATCTCCTGGAAACCACCTGCAACCTCTACGGGGGATGGACGTCTATAGGTTCGAAGGCGTGGGGAACGGACCCGCAAGGCGGGGAAGCGACAGGGGCCGGCCACCTTCGTCAGATGCCGTACGCCATACCCAGGGGGATTCCGTCATGCGCAGGTACCTTTCGTCCCGTTTCATGCAGAACGTGGCCGTCGTCAGCGCCGCTCTCGCGGTCGCGGGAGGCACCGCCGGTTCGGCCGCCCCCGCCGGCCCGGCCGCACCGGGACTCGCACCTCTCGCCGCGTCCGCACCCACTTCCGGCTCGGGCACCGCGCAGGGCGTCGTCGCAGGTCTGATCGCCGCGGTCGGCGGGGTCAGCGCGCTGGTCGTCGTCCGGGCCCGCCGTCGGCGCCGTGCGTAGTCTGCGACGGTCACGGGGTTTTCAGAGGGGGATCGATGTCCGCAACGGCTGCCGGCGTCCTGCCGGTCGCACCACTGTGCGCCGGTCGGTCGGCCGGCCGAGCCACCGGCCGAGGCGTCAGGCTGCTGGCGTTGCTGTTCGGAACGCAGGCCGAGACGGCCGCTCCGCGCCGCACGCGGCTCCAGCTGTTGCGCGGAGGCGCCGGCCGGGCCGAGGACGGGCCGCGCCCGACCGTGACCGACCTCTACCACGCCCACCGCCTCGGACTCGTGCGCCTTGCCGTTCTGCTGGTCGACGACCTGCAGAACGCCGAGGACGTGGTGCAGGAGTCGTTCACCTCGCTGTACCAGCGTCACGGCGAGAACCTGGACGACCTGGACAACGCACTCGCGTACCTGCGCACCACCGTTGTCAACAACGCCCGATCGGTGCTCCGGCGTCGGCAGACCGTACGCGCCTACGTGCCTCCGCACGAGCCGGACGCGGCCTCCGCAGAGGACCACGCCATCCACAACGACGAGCACCGACGTGTACTGGCGGCACTACAGAAGCTGACCTCACGCCAACGCGAAGTACTGGTCCTGCGCTACTGGTCGGACCTGAGCGAGGCCCAGATCGCAGAGGCCCTCAACCTCTCTCGGGGCGCCGTGAAGTCGACCGCCAGCCGGGCACTGGACGCCCTGGAGAAGAAGCTGGAGCAGGCGCGATGAGCCGACCCCGCAACCCCTGGGACTCCGGGGACGATGACCCGACATCCGCCGCGCACCGGACGGAGCTTCTGCTCCGGTCCGCACTGGCGGCCCGCGCCAACGCGGTCGGTGCGCACCACCTGCGCCCGGCCGCCCCTCCCGCCGGGAGGGTGCGGCGGACCCGGCACCTCTACACCACCGTTCTGCCGCTGATCGGCCTCGCGGCGGGTGTCGTAGGGTACTTCGCCCTCGATCACACGATGCTCACCGGGGACCGTACCGGCCAGCCGGCCGTCACGGCTGCAAGTTCGCCCACGCCGAGTGCGACTGTGCCCACCCCGGCCCCCTCGGCGACCACGTCGGCCTCCCCGACCGGGACCCCGGGCACGACCCCTTCGGCGACCACACCGGCGCCCCCCACCGGGACACACAGCACGACGCCCTCGGCGCCCGCGTCATCTTCGCCCGCCACGGACGCACCCCCTACGAGTTCCCCTGCCGGGGCGAACGCTGCTTCCGGCCAGTACATCGCTGCGACCTGGCTGACGGCGTCGGAGCTACCGCTGAACTCGGTCTTCCACTGGCAGAGCGCTGCCGGCACACCGAGGAACACCACTGATGCCTTCCAATGGCTATGGGTCTGCGGTACCGGTACGGGCAGCCCGACCACGGAACTGCAGACCACTTCGATCTCCGTGCTGAACTTCAGCGCCACGGGCAGCGGGGCGAGCACCGTCCGGGCAGCCCAGCTGATGTTCTACTTCAAGACCTCTGACGCGGCGGACAAGGCACTGAACCGGATTCGGCAGGACTACGCGGGGTGCGCGGCGGACATGATGGCGCTCGGCCCGACCGACATAACGACGGGGACAAAGATCAACTGGCAGATCACCCGCACGGCGAACAGCACTGCCGGTTTCGCCTACCGCAGTGTGGCCCGCGAAGCGGGGAACAAGCCGGCCGACATGCCCAACTTGCCGTCCGATTCGCAGGAGTGGTTCGCCCGGTCCGGAAACGTCATCACGATGGTGAGCCTCTCCGGCCCCGACGCGGAGGTCGATCCCACCGGTGACGCCGCTCAGACGCTTGAGACCATGACGACCCGGCTCGGCAACTTCCCCCGGTGAGGGATGGAGACGCCTGCCTCCGAGCCCATACGTCGGATCGGCCGCGAGGCCGCTCCTCGCCGGCGCGGACGGGAGTTCCGCCACATCGTCGTCCACCGCCGGCCTCAGCCGACCCGTAGCCGAGTTCCGGCCGAGCCGGGTCGACGGAGTCAAGTCCTTCCTGCGTGCGCAGGACCCCACCGCTGCCCCGCCTATGTGTTCCTGAGGGCCTGGAGGGGGTCGGTGCGGGCGGCGCGCAGGGCCGGGTAGAGGCCGGCCAGGAGGCCGACGACGGTTCCGATGAGCGGGGCGGGCAGGGTGGTGGCGGGCTGGAGGACGGCGGTCCAGTCGCGGGCGGCGGCGACGGAGACCACGGTGGCCGTGCCGAGGCCGGTGCCGATCAGGCCGCCGAGGGTGCCGAGGGCGGTGGACTCGGTGAGGAACTGGGCGGCGATGTGGCCGGTGCGGGCGCCCAGGGAGCGGCGCAGGCCGATCTCCTGGGTGCGTTCCAGGACGGCGACCAGCGTGGTGTTGGCGATCCCGACCGCGCCGACCAGCAGGCAGATCCCGGCCAGCGCCAGGAACAGTCCGGTGAGGTCGGAGGTGACGGTGTCCTGGAGGCTGTGCGGGTCCGGCGGGGGGACGACGGTGAACGCCTCCGGGGCGTCCGGCCGCAGGGCGAGGGGGAGTTGGGCCGCGACCACGGGGGCCGCGCCGATCCGGGTGGCGACCAGTGCCTGGGCGGCGCGGTCGGGTTGCGGGGCCGGGTTGCCGAAGTGTTCGAGTGCGGTACTGGCGGGGATCAGCAGGCTGAGCAGGGCGCCGGGCTGGCGCTGGACGTCGGTGTAGATGCCGATGACGGTGTAGGGGATGCGGTCGATGAAGACGGCGGGCTGGGCGTCCAGGCGGCTGACCCCGAGGCGTTTGGCGGCGGCCTCGCTGAGCAGGACCACCGGCTGCGCGGTCCTCTGCGCGAACTCGTCGAGGGTGACCCCGGCGGTCAGGGTGGGTTCCATGGCGGCGACCGCGCCCGGGGTGGCGGCGAGGACGGACAGCCCGGTGCCCTCGTCGGGGCCGTCCGGGCGGCGGGAGAGCGTCGGGGTGGCGGGAACCGGCCACCAGACGCCGCCGGCCCGGACGCCGTCGATCGCGGTGATCCGGTGGTCGGCGTCGGCGGGGAAGTCGCTGGGCGGGTTGGCGCCGGGGGCGGTGCCGTCGGTGCGGGGCTGGTCGGTGACGGTGACGGTGGTGGCCTTGGTGAGGCTGAACCGTTCGCCGATCTGGCCGGTGGCGGTTGCGGTGAGGCCGAGGACGGCGACGAACGCGCCGATGCCGAGCACCGTGCCGAGCATGGTGAGCACCGAGCGGCCGGGGCGCTGGAGGATGCCGGACAGGGCCTCGGAGAGCAGGTCGCGGGGGCTGAGGTGGGAGGGCGGCTCGGGGAGCACGGCTCCGCCGTGTCGTCGGATGCGGATCACCGGACGGGTGCTCCCGCCTCGCTGAGCACGCCGTCGTGGATGCTCACCCGGCGTTGGGCGCGGGCGGCCACGGCAGGGTCGTGGGTGATGACGACCAGGGTGTAGCCCTGCTCGTGCAGTGCGTCGAACTGGGTGAGCACCGCTTCGGCGTTGGCCGAGTCCAGGTTGCCGGTCGGTTCGTCGCACAGCAGCAGGCTCGGCCGGTTGACCAGGGCGCGGGCGATCGCCACCCGCTGGCGTTCGCCGCCGGACATGGTGGCGGGTAGGGCGTCGGTGCGGTGGCCGAGGCCGACCAGGCGCAGGGCCGTCAGGGCGGCGGTGCGGCGGGTGCGGCGCGGGGTGCGGTTGTAGACCTGGGCGAGGGCGACGTTCTCCTCGGCGGTGCGGTGCGGGAGCAGGTGGAAGGACTGGAAGACGAAGCCGATGCGGTGTCCGCGCAGGGTGGAGCGGTCCTTGTCGCGCAGGCCGGCGGTGTCGATGCCGTCCAGTTCGTAGCGGCCGGTGGTGGGGGTGTCGAGCAGGCCGAGCAGGTGCAGCAGGGTGGACTTGCCGGAGCCGGAGGGGCCGGTGACGGCCAGGTACTCGCCGCGGCGGACGGTCAGGTCGGTGGGGTGCAGGGCGGTGACGGGCGGGCGGCCGGGGTGGGTGCGGCCGACGCCGTGCAGGGCGATGACGGGTTTGTCCCCGGCCTCGGTGACGGGTTCGGTCACTTGCCGACCACCACCTGGTCGCCGGCCTTGAGGTTCGCGCCCTGAGCGGGGGTGACGGCCACGAGGCCGTCCGCGGTGACGCCGGTGGTCACCGGGACGGTGGTGCGGTTGCCGGCCGCGTCCACCGTGGTGACGGAGGTCCGGCCGGCCGCGTCGGTGGAGATCGCGGCGATCGGCACGGCGGTGACGGGGGCGCCGGCCTTGGCTTTGAGGACGGTGAGCCGGACGTTCTTGCCGTTCATCGCGGCGGGCAGCGGGGTGTTCGGGATGATCGCGACGGGGATGTAACTCTGGCCGCCGGGTTGGCTGTTGGGGGCCCCGGGGGCCGGGCCCGCCGTGCCGGGCTGGGTGGGCCCGGCGGCGGGGGCTCCCCCGCCGCCGAGGGTGATGACCCTGCCGGCCGGGGGAGCGCCGGTCGGGGCGCCGACCTCGGTGACGGTGCCGGGGACGGTGGTGTCGGTGTCCTCGGCGAGCAGTTCGACGGCCATGCCCGGGTGCACGCCCGCGGCCTGGGCCGGGGTGAGCTGGCCGGTGGCGGTCAGGGCGCCGCTGGTGAGCGACAACAGGGTGCCGGAGACGGGCGAGCCGACCGTGCCGTTGACGGCGGTGACGGTGGCGGGGAGGGCGGGCAGGAACAGCACGTGGGCGGCCGGGACCATCGGGCCGTTGACGGCCCTGGCCTTGCCGAGGGCGGCCTGGTCGGTGGCCAACTGCCTCCTGGCGTTGGCGAGTTGCTGGTCCAGATCGCCGGTGGGGGGCGGCTGGTCCGGCGGCGGGGTCTGGGCCGCAGTGGTCGCCGCCGGCGGCTGGGCGGGGCCGGCCTTCTTCTGCGCGGTGAGGGTGTCCACCGTCTGCCGGTCGGTGTCGACGGCTTTCTGGGCGGTGTCCACGGCCTGCTGGGTGGTGGTGCCGGTGGTCGGCACCGGGTAGCCGAGCCCGCGGTAGAAGGCCGACACCGCGGCGGCCGTACCCGGCCCGTACGTGCCCTGGTCGTCCTCGTCGATGCCGTGTCCCAGTGCGGCCAGTGCGGCCTGGAGTTCGGCCACGTCGGGGCCGGTGCTGCCGGGCTTGAGGTCGCGGTAGGCCGGGACCGGCCCGGGTAAGGCGAACAGCGGCTGTCCGGACACCTCGGCGAGCAGCTTCCCGGCCGTCGCGGCGTCCCCCTGCTTCACGGCCAGCTTGGAGACGAACAGGGCGGTCACCTCGGTGGAGGCGGCGGCCGGGACGACGTTGTACTGGGCGGGCGGGTACACCACGGCGCGGGCGGCTGTCGAAGGGGTCAGCACCTGGCTGACCACGGGCGCGGTGAGCAGGGTGTTCGGCGGTGGCGCGGTCCGCGCGGCCCGTTCCGCCGGGGACTTCACCAGCGTCGCCGCCCCGACCCCGCCCACTGCCACCAGCGCGGCCGCCAGCGCCACCCCCAGCAGCACCCGCCGCCGCCGCGCCACCCGCGACCGGGCCGGCGGGGACGACGGAAGAGGCCGGGCTATGCCGTCGTCAGCGCTCATCGGCGTCGTGGCCAAGGGTGCCTCCTCCTTGATGGTGCCCTGGGAAGAGCATGACCCATCGGATGTCGTTGAGAGGTACGGGGGTTGGGAACGATCGGCCGACAGCGAGCCCGAGGAGGATCACCGTGCTCGGTCGCACACCGCCGACCCTGCGGCAGCCGTCAGCGGCTCCCTGCCCGATTCAACGCTGCAGCCAGCTCAGCAGGGTCGTCGCAATGAACACCGCGCCCGACGCCAGACAGACCGCGCGCGGGGTCAGCCACCCCGGGCCTGCCAGGGGCCGGGACTGCGGGACCGGAGCCAGCAGGGCGTCCGCGAAGGCCTGGGCGGTCGGCGGTCGGTCCGCCGGCTCGACGGACATCGCGGCCCGTAGCACCAGGGCGACGTTCGGTGGGAGCTCCGCTCCGGCCGGGAGCGTCGGCAGCGTCGAGGCGCTCGGCAGGCCGGTCATCAGGGCTGTGGCGCGTCCGCCCGGGCCGAACGGCTTCTGCCCGGTCAGCAGCTCGTAGGCCACGACGGCCAGCGCGTACACGTCGGCCCTCCCGTCGAACCCGCCGGTCTGGAAGGCCTGTTCCGGTGCCATGTACGCGGGCGTGCCCGTGGTCACCGTCAGTCCGGACGCGTCGGCCAGTTGCTTCGCGCTGCCCAGGTCCGCCACCAGCACCGCGGCGGGCGCAGGGCCGGTGGCGAGCAGCAGGTTGGACGGCTTGACGTCGCGGTGCACCACGCCCGCCTCGTGCAGGACCTGGACCGCGTAGCCCGCCTCCGCGGCCAGCCGCAGCGCCTCCTGCGGGTCGCACCGCCCGACCCGGTCCGCCAGGGTGCCGCCGCGTACGTAGTCCATGACGAAGTAGGGCCGGTCCTCCTGCACCCCGACGTCGTGCACCCGGACCACCCGCGGGCTGGCGATCCGGCGCAGCAGCCTCGCCTCCACCAGGAACCGCTCGCGCACATCGGCGTTGGCGGCCCAGTTCTCGGCCAGCACCTTCACCGCGACCTCGGTGTCGAGCTCCGGATCGTAGGCCTTCCAGACCGTCGCGAAGGAGCCGGCTCCGAGGCGCTCCAGGAGGAGATAACGGCCGAGCTTGCGCATGTGGCAGCATTCTGCCGGAGTCGGGGGAAGTGCAAAACTCCCGTTCGGCGGGTGGGAGGCCGGGCGGGACGAACGGGGGGATCCGGGTGTTCGAGGACGGCGAGCTGGAGCGGCTCGTGACGGCCGCTCAGGCGGGCGACCCGGGGGCGGTGGAATACCTGCTGGCCAGGCTGCGGCCGGTGGTGCTGCGCCGCTGCTCGCGCTTCCTGCCCCACCACGCCGACGCGGAGGAGGCCGCGCAGGACGCGCTGCTGTCCATCAGCACGCACCTGGGCGACTACGGCGGCCGCGGCTCCTTCCTGGGCTGGGTGACGGTGATCGCCTCGAACGCCGCCCGGTCCACCTACCGCTCGATGCGCCGGCGCGCCGAGGACAGCCACGCCGACCTCCCCGAGTCCGTCGACCCGCGCACCACCAGCGTCATCGCCGGGACCCGGCTCGACCTGATGGAGGCGCTGGCCGCGCTGGAGCAGCAGCGCCCCACCCTGGTGGAGGCCTTTGTGCTGCGCGACCTGGGCGACCTGACCTACGTCCAGGTGGCCGAGCAGCTGGACGCCCCGTTGGGCACGGTCAAGGACCGCATCCACCAGGCCCGCCGCTTCCTGCGCGAGCGCCTGGGCACCGGTCTGTGAGCGGCGGTCCCGCGGCGGGCGGCGGCCACGCCGTCGTCCGGCTCCGGACCGCCGTCGCCGCCCTGGTGGCGGCCGCCGCGTTGGGGCTGGCGACCGGCCGGTTCGTCCTGCCATCGAGCCCCGGCGGGTCCGTCCCGACGCCCGCAACCTCGGCGACCGGCTCCGTCTCCCCGACCGGCTCCGTCTCCGCGACCGGCTCCGCCTCCCCGACCGGTGCGACCGGGCCCGTGACGACCAGGAACCTCCTGGAACCGGCGGCGTTCAGCCCGGAGATCGGCAGCGGGCAGATCCACGTCACCGACCGGTACGGCGACGGGGGTTACGCCAACCCGGCCTGCTCAAGCGAGAAGACCCTCAGTCAGACCCTGGGCGTGCGCGGTGCCCACTTCCGCGGACTGATGACCAGCCCCCGCACCAGCCCGGACGACCCCACAGTGGCCGGCGACAGCGGCGGCGGGGTCGCCCGCGAGGTCGCCGGCGAGGCCCAGAGCCCCTACCTGGCACAGAACTTCAGCGAACGCCTGCTGCTGGAAGCGGCGACCTGCCAGGAGGAAGTGCCAGGGCACTGGGTCTACGGAAGGACCACGACGCTGCGGCTCGCCCCGGACGTCACCGCGAGCTGGATGGGTGCCTACGAGGGATCCCTCAACACCACCGGCAGTGCGCCCGAGGGCAAGGAGCCCTGCGGCGGCATCGCCGTGCTGCGCAGCGGCAACCACTACGGAGTGCTGGAGGTCTACGCCTGCCTGGGCACGGCCGCGATGGACCGGGTCGTCAGGACCGCTCTGTCACAGCTGTGAAACAGCCGGTCCGGGCTCCAACTTTCCCTCCTCGGGCGGCATCTCCCCGGTTGTACGAGGACGCAGCAGGCGTCCCGACCAGCAGGGGGACCAGATGACCGAGAACCAGACCGTCCAGCAGAAGTCCGTTCGCCGCACCCGGCTCGCCGCCGCGGTTTGCTTCGCCGCTTCACTGATCACGGTCAGCGTCGTCGGCACCCAGTCGGCCAGCGCCGACGGGGCCGCGCACAGCGCCGCGCACCGCACCGCGGTCGCCGCCCACCCGGCCGCGGTCGCCGCGCCCGGACTCGGCTCCGCCGACCTCGTCCAGAGCGAGGACTTCCAGCAGGGCCTGAACCCGGTCGGCGCGACCGTTGCGCTGACCGGACGGCAGGGGCTGTCCGCGTGTTCCGGCGAGGAGACGATGCGCGACCTGACCAAGGACCAGGCCACCGCGTACGCGTCCGTGACCTGGACCCTCGACACCGAGGGCCGACTGCTCGAGTCGGCCGCGAGCGCCCCCACCGAGACCGCGGCCGCCACCTGGGAGAAGCAGCTCGTCGCGCTCGTTCAGGACTGCCAGGACGAGCCCGCCGGCCACTGGCGCTACGGCGCGGCCCACACCCTGACCGGCACCGGCGGCACCGCCCACTGGTACCTGGCCTACAACGGCGACGGCGCCGTCAGCGGCGGCGGGGTCGCGGTCCTGCGCAGCGGCACCAGGGTCGCCATCGTCGAGCTCACCGGCCGGCGCACCGACGCCCCGGCCTACGTCGAAGGCATCGCCACCGCAGCACTGAACCGCCTCTCCTCCTGAACGGCGGCCCGGCTCCGCCCGCGCCGCCCGGGCCGCCGGCTCCGCCCGCGCCGCCGGGCGGAGCCGGCCGTGGAGGCCTGCCGGAACGACCGCCAGGAGAGGTGGTCATGCTCCACGCGGCGTGGAACCCGAGGCCCTCGGTCCGCCGCCGGATCTGCTGCCCCTCGCTCCACCGGTGGAGGGGGAGGGTCACGGTGCTCATCGCCTGCCCCGACCCTACGGGGCGGGCCCGGGGTGGCCGGGCGGGAGGCGCTAGTGTGTCCGCCGCAGCTTCATCTGATCATGTGTTGAATAACGGGGGTTCTTTCGTCATGTCTGCATCCAGGAGACTGCTCGTCGCCGCTCTGGTCGCCACCGCCGGGTTGGGCCTCGCCGCCTGTGGTCCGGACGACCCGTCGACCCAGGGCGCCGGCAGTGCTGTCACCACCGCGACCACGGCGCCGGCCACCGGCGGCGGAGCCCCGACCACCGCGGCGCCGGCCACCGGCACCGGCAAGCCCGCCCCGACGGGCAAGCCCACCGACGGCGGCCCGGAGGGGTTCTGCACCCACGAGCCGCTGCCCGCCGGGCAGAAGTGGGTCAACGTGGAGAAGGGCACCAGCCCGACGGCGCTGGTCTACAAGGAGACCAAGGACGCCTGCGGCGTCAACGACGTCGCCCTGGAGCCGGTGGGCGCCGACAAGACCGCGACCTTCGCCCCCGGCGCCAAGGGCCACCTCAAGTCGGTCGTGGCCGCGCCGAAGGACGTCGCCGTCGCCGAGCTGGTGAAGCACATCAACGAGTGCATCGCCACCCCCGGCAACCAGAAGGGCTTCTACCCCTGCTCCAGCGGCACCTACAAGGTCGCCCTGGACGCCTCCGGCAAGGTCGTCGAGATGTGGGAGCGCCCCAGCTCCTGACCCAGCTCCTGACCCAGCACCGCCCGCGGCGCCGGGCCGTCCAATCCACGGTGGGCGGTCCGGCGCCGTCGGCGTATCCGGGCGTCCCGGCGGCAGCTCCCGCGTCCCGGCCTTACCCGACCCTTAGGGGAGAAGCGCCCCGGCGTCATACCGCAGCAGCAGAAGGCCCCGTCGAGCCTCGTCATTCCAGCTCATGGCCCTTGTGGCGCAGGGCCGTTACGTTGAGGGCGTGTCCACTGCTGTCATCAAGACCGAGGGCCTCACCAAGAGGTTCCCCCGGGTCACCGCGCTCGACCAGCTGACCGTCGAGGTGCAGCCCGGGGTCGTCGGGCTGGTCGGGGCCAACGGGGCAGGCAAGTCCACCCTGATCAAGATCCTGCTCGGGCTCGCCCCGGCGACGTCCGGCCGCGGCGAGGTGCTCGGCCTGGACATCGCCACCCAGGGGTCGGAGATCCGTGAGCGGGTCGGCTACATGCCCGAGCACGACTGCCTGCCGCCGGACGTCTCGGCGACGGAGTTCGTGGTGCACATGGCGCGGATGGCGGGGCTGCCCGCGACCGCCGCGCGGGAGCGCACCGCGGACACGCTGCGGCACGTGGGCCTGTACGAGGAGCGGTACCGTCCGATGGGCGGCTACTCGACGGGCATGAAGCAGCGGGTGAAGCTCGCCCAGGCGCTGGTGCACGACCCGAAGCTGGTGCTGCTGGACGAGCCGACCAACGGCCTGGACCCGGCCGGCCGGGACGAGATGCTCGGGCTGATCCGCCGGGTGCACAGCGACTTCGGCATCTCGGTGCTGGTCACCACCCACCTGCTGGGCGAGCTGGAGCGGACCTGCGACCACCTGGTGGTGATCGACGGCGGCAAGCTGCTGCGCTCCTCCTCCACCGCATCCTTCACCGAGGCGACCGCCGTCCTCGCCGTCGAGGTCACCGATCTCCCGCAGGACTCCGCCGCCGAACCCGGCGCCACGGTCCGGGAGCGGCTCGCCGCCACCGGGCTGGAGGTCCGGGCCGAGGGCTCGCACCTGCTGCTGGTCCGGCTGGACGGCGAGTCCACCTACGACACCATCCGCGACACGGTCGCCGAACTCGGCCTCGGCCTGGTCCGGTTGGAGCAGCGCCGGCACCGGGTCGCGGAACTCTTCACCGACCACGACGACCACGACGACCACGACGACACCGACGCCCTGGCGCACCGAGCGCATCACGGCGACGACCGGACCACCAGGGGAGGGACGGACGATGCCGCAGCCTCCTGACACCAGGCCCGCCGACACCGGTGTCATCCACGACATCGGCTACCGCGGCTACACCGGCCCGCGCCTCGGCCGTGCCTACGCCACCCGCTCGCTCTTCACCCAGAGCCTGCGTGCCGCCTACGGCCTGGGCCGCTCCGGCAAGTCCAAGGTGCTGCCGATGCTGCTGCTGGGCGTGGTCACCGTCCCGGCGGTGATCTTCGTCGCGGGCGCGGTCTACCTCAAGCGGGACGAACTCCCGGTCGAGTACGCCGGCTACCTCTCCAGCCTCGGCCTGGTGGTGTCGATCTTCCTCGCCGCCCAGGCGCCGGTGCTGCTCTCCCGGGACCTCCGGTACCACACCGTCCCGCTGTACTTCTCCCGACCGATCACCCGTGCCGACTACGTCCGGGCCAAGTTCGGCGCCATGGCCTGCGCCCAGTTCCTGCTGATGGCAGCCCCGTTGGTGGTGCTGTACGCGGGCGCGCTGCTCGCCGGGATGGACTTCGGGCACAACACCGGCCAGTTCCTCTACGGCTTGGTGGCGGCCGTGCTCTACGCCCTGGTGCCGACCTCGGTGGCCCTGGTGATCGCCGCGAGCACCCCACGCCGGGGCTTCGGGGTGGCCGCCGTCATGGGCTACCTGGTGGTGAGTTCGACCCTCGCCGCGGTCGTGGTCGGCATCAGCAACCCCGGCCCGGGCGGCTCGGACGCGGCCCAGTGGACGTCGCTGATCTCGCCGAACGGCCTGGTGGAGGCGCTGGTCAACGAGGTGTTCGACCTCGGGTCCGGGATCGACCGCCGGCACGCCCCGGGGGCGCTCGGCACGCTGGTGTTCGCACTCGTCGGCGTCGCGATGGTGGCCGGCTCGTACCGCCTCCTGCTGCGTCGCTACGAGAAGGTCTGAGAGGGCGGCATGGCCACCATCACCATCGACAAGGTCTCCCGCTGGTTCGGGAACGTGGTCGCGGTCAACGACATCTCGATGTCGATCGGCCCCGGCATCACCGGCCTGCTCGGGCCCAACGGCGCGGGCAAGTCCACCCTCATCCACATGATGAGCGGCTTCCTGGCCCCCTCCAGCGGCGCGGTCACCCTGGACGGAGCGGCGATCTGGCGCAACCAGCAGGTGTACCGGCAGATCGGGCTGGTCCCCGAGCGGGAGTCGATGTACGACTACCTGACCGGCTGGGAGTTCGTCCTCGCCAACGCCGAACTGCACGGCCTGCCCCAGCCCGGCGCCGCCGCCCGGCGCGCCCTGGACCTGGTCGAGATGGCGTACGCCAAGGACCGCCGCACCGGGACGTACTCCAAGGGCATGAAGCAGCGGGTCAAGATGGCCTCGGCGCTGGTCCACGACCCGGCGGTGCTGCTGCTGGACGAGCCCTTCAACGGCATGGACCCACGCCAGCGGCTCCAGCTGATGGAGCTGCTGCGCCGCTTCGGCGCGGACGGCCGGACGGTTCTCTTCTCCTCGCACATCCTGGAGGAGGTCGAGCAACTCGCCCGGCACATCGAGGTGGTGGTGGCCGGACGGCACGCCGCCTCGGGCGACTTCCGGCGGATCCGGCGGCTGATGACGGACCGCCCGCACCGCTACCTGGTCCGCTCCAGCGACGACCGCCGACTGGCCGCCGCGCTGATCGCCGACAGCTCGACCACCGGCATCGAGGTGGACGAGCGGGAGCGGGCGCTGCGGATCGAGGCGGTGAACTTCCAGGGCTTCACCACCCTGCTGCCCCGGGTCGCCCGGGATGCGGGCATCCGGCTGTACACCGTCTCCCCGGCGGACGAGTCGCTGGAGAGCGTCTTCTCCTACCTGGTCTCGGCATGACCCCCGGCTCCACCCGCGCCACCCACCGGACCCAGGAAGGGGTCGACCGACCATGAATCCGACCGTCGCCAGGCTGACCCTGCGCGGCCTGCTCGGCCGCCGCCGCGGCGCGCTGCTGCTGGTGGCCCCGGCCCTGCTGCTGATCGTCGCGGCGATCGCCGCCGGGTCGAGCGGCGACGCGCACAGCCTGACCGTCAAGATCCTCGGCCAGCTGGACCTCGGCACCCTGGCGCCGATCCTCGGCCTGGTGATCGGCACCGGGGTGATCGCCACCGAGATCGACGACGGCTCGATCGTCTACCTGCTCGCCAAGCCGCTGCCGCGCCGGCAGATCATCACCACCAAGCTGACCGTGGCGATCGGCACCACCTGGCTGTTCGCCGCCGTCCCGACGCTGTTCGCCGGACTGCTGCTGTACGGCACCAGGGACGGCGTGGCGCTCGGCTACACCGTCGCGGTGCTGGTCGCCGGGGCCGCGTACAGCGCGCTGTTCCTGCTGCTCGGCGTGGTCACCCGGCACGCGGTGGTGGCGGGGCTGGCGTACGCGCTGATCTGGGAGTCGCTGATCGGCAACTTCGTCGAGGGCGCCCGGACGCTGAGCATCCAGCAGTGGGGCCGGGCGGTCGCCGAGGCGGTGGCCGGGGACACCGCGATCGGCGCCGACATCTCCTTCGGGGCGGCCGTCCCGCTGCTGCTGGTGGTCACCGTCGGGGCGACCGTCCTGGCCTCGGTGAAGCTGGCCGGGCTGACCCTGGCCGCCGAGGAGTAGCGACAACCACTAGAACCCAAGTACCGGAGTCCGGGCCCTGTCCGCGTACGGCGGTCGTCCTACAGCGTCCGGTTCCGCCCGGCGCCGAGGCCGGCCGCGCCGACCACCAGGACCAGCACCAGCATCAGCATCAGGGTGGCGTCCCAGCCACCGGTGAGCTGGTGCAGTACACCGGCGCCGACCGGGCCGGCCGCGGCGACCAGGTAGCCGATCGCCTGGGACATGCCGCCCAGCTGGGCGGCGCCGGCCGCGGTGCCGGTGCGCAGCACGATGAACGCCAGGCCGAGGCCCAGCGAACCGCCCTGGGCCAGGCCGAGGATGGTTGCCGACACCCAGGCGCCGGAGACCGGGGCGACCAGCAGCAGGGCGATTCCGACCCCGTTCAGGGCGGCCATGGTGACGGCGAGGGTGCGCTGGCTCGTCATCCGGCCGGCCATCAGCGGCACCAGGAAGGCACCGGCCACCTGCACCAGGTTGGAGTAGGCGAAGACCAGGCTGGCCTGGCCGCGGTCCATGCCGTGGTCGGCCAGGATGGTCGGCATCCAGGCGACCAGGGTGTAGACCAGCAGCGACGAGATGCCCATGAACAGGCTGATCTGCCAGGCCAGCGGGGACTTCCAGATGCCCTCGATCGGCTTGGCGGGCTGGGCGGGCTGGGCAGCCTTTCCGGGCTGGACGGGCTGGACGGGCTGGACGGGCTGGACGGGCTGGACGGGCTGGACGGGCCGGGCGGGGGCGGCCACCGCGGCCTTCGCCTGCCGGGAGCGCAGCACCTGCGGCAGCCAGGCCACCGCGGCGATCAGCGCGAGCAGCGACCAGGCGCCGAGCGAGGCCCGCCAGCCGCCGCCGAGCGCGTGCTCCAGCGGGACGGAGGTGCCGGCCGCGAGGGTCGCGCCGACCAGCATGGTGGTCGAGTAGACGCCGGTCATGGTGGCCGCGCGGTCCGGGAACTCCCGCTTGACCAGGCCCGGCATCGACACGTTCAGCACCGCGATGGCCACGCCGATCACCACGCAGCCCGCGTACAGCGCGAACACCGAGGGCAGCACCCGCAGCAGCACGCCGGCGCCGAGCACCAGCACCGCGCCGAGCACCACCCGCTCGGTGCCGAACCGGCGGGTCAGCCGGGGGGTGAGCGGGGCGCCGACGCCCTGGAACAGCACCGGGATGGTGGTGATCAGCCCGCCCGCGGTGGTGGACAGCCCGAAGGTGTGCTGGATCTCCTTGACCATCGGGGAGATCGCGGCCAGACAGGCGCGCATGTTCAGCGCGACCAGCAGGATGCCGATCAGCAGCAGCGCGGGGTGGGCCAGCCGGCTGCGGACGGGGAGCGGGGCGGGAGTGGTGACAACCGGCTGCGGGGCACGGGTGACGGCCATGGGTGTGCTGTTCTTTCCGGGGCTCGGGGGTGGCGCGGGCACGGCGGGAGGAGGCCTCCACCGGCCGCGGGCAGGAAGGGAGTTGAGCAGGCAGCGGGCTGCGTGCGGAAGTGGGGCCTGCGCCGTCCTACTTCCGGGCCGCGATGGCGGCGAGGAGCTGCTCGACGGCCGCGGTGGGCTCGGCGAGCAGCGCCCGACACGCCGTTTCGGCGCGGTCCGGGTCGCCGCTCTCGATCGCGTCCACCAGCGCCTCGTGGGTGGCCACGACCGCCTCGGGCATCTCGTGGTCGCCGAAGGCGGAGGTCATCGCCTCGCGCACGGAGGCGCCGAAGTAGTGGTACACCTCGGCCAGGGCCGGGTTGTGCGCGGCCTCGACGACGGCGGTGTGGAACTCCAGGTCGTGCTCGACGGTGGCCTCGCGGCTCGCCCGCTCGGGGTGGGTCGCGAAGACCTCGGCCTCCCGGGCCAGCGCGGCCCGCATCCGCCGGACGTCCTCGGGGGTGTGCCGCAGCGCGGCCAGCCTGGCGGCCTCGGTCTCCAGCGCGGCGCGGACCTCCAGGACGTCCCGGATGCCCGAGCGCTGGACGCCGCGCAGCACCGCCGCCGGGTCGCTGGTGGACCGGACGAAGGTGCCCTCGCCCTGCCGGGAGACCAGCATCCCGGCGTGCACGAGCACCCGGATCGCCTCCCGCACGGTGTTCCGCCCGACCTGCAGCTGCTCGGCCAGCTCGTGCTCGGTGGGGATCTGCGACCCCACCGGCCACGCGCCGCCGGCCAGCTGCTCGCGCAGCCGGTCGATCGCGGTGTCCACCAGGGAACGCCGCCCGGCCGCCTGCAGGCCGTTTCCGTCGCCGCTCATGCCGGGCCTCCCTTCGCACACCGCTCATCGGTCATGGGTCATCCTACAACCGCTTGCCCGGTCATCCTACAACTGGGAGTGAACCGCCCCTGAACAGTCCTGAACCGCCCCACCGGGACACCCGCGTACCGGGGGAGCACGGTGGGGCCGGGGTGCTCAGCGGGCCGGGGTGCTCAGCGCGCCGGGTAGAGGCGTTCCAGGACGACGGCGACGCCGTCCTCGTCGTTGCCCGCGGTGACCTCGTCGGCGACGGCGAGGAGTTCCTCGTGCGCGTTGGCCATGGCGACGCCGTGTGCGGCCCAGCCGAACATCGGCACGTCGTTGGGCATGTCGCCGAAGGCGATGGTGTCGGCGGCGCGCACGCCCAGGCGGCGGGCGGCGACGGCCAGGCCGGTGGCCTTGGACAGGCCCAGCGGCAGCAGCTCGACCACGCCGGCGCCGGCCATCACCACGCCGACCAGGTCGCCGGCGGCGCGCCGGGCGGCCTCGGCGAGGGCGTCGTCGGTCAGGCCGGGGTGCTGGATGTAGAGCTTGCTGAGCGGGGAGGCGAGCAGTTCGCCGCGCTCGACCCGGACGACCGGGAGGTCGGAGCCGATCAGCAGCTCGTAGCCGGGGCCGGCCAGCACCTGGCCGTCCAGGCCGTCCTGGTTGGCGGCGATGGCCAGCGGGCCGGTCTCGGCCTGGATCTTCTCGATCGCGACCGCGGCGAGCCGGCGGTCCAGGGTGAGCGAGGTGAGCAGCTTGTGCGCGCCGGCGTCGTAGACCTGGGCGCCCTGGCCGCAGACCGCTATCCCGGTGTAGCCGATCTCGTCGAAGACCGGGCGGGCCCAGACGGCCGAGCGGCCGGTCACCACGATGTGCAGCGCGCCCGCGTCGGTGGCGGCGGCCAGGGCCGCGCGGGTGCGCTCGGAGACGGTCTCCGCGCTGGTGAGCAGGGTGCCGTCGAGGTCGGTGGCGACCAGCCGGTAGGGCAGGTCGCCACCGATCGGGTGTGCGGAGGAGGTCACTTGACCGGCTCGAGGACGGTCCGCCCGCCGAGGTAGGGGCGCAGCGCCTCGGGCACGACGACCGAGCCGTCGGCCTGCTGGTGGTTCTCCAGGATCGCCACGATGGTGCGCGGGACGGCGACCAGGGTGCCGTTCAGGGTGGCGAGCGGGCGGGTCTTGCCGTCCTCGCGCATCCTGATCGACAGCCGGCGGGCCTGGTACTCGGTGGTGTTGGAGGTCGAGGTGACCTCGCGGTACTTGCCCTGGGTCGGGATCCAGGCCTCGATGTCGAACTTGCGCGCGGCCGAGGAGCCGAGGTCGCCGGAGGCGACGTCGATCACCCGGTACGGAAGTTCCAGCGCGTTGAGGAAGTCCTTCTCCCACTGGAGCAGGCGGCGGTGCTCGTTCTCCGCGTCCTCGGGCGTGGTGAAGACGAACATCTCCACCTTCTCGAACTGGTGGACCCGGATGATGCCGCGGGTGTCCTTGCCGTAGGTGCCGGCCTCGCGGCGGAAGCAGGACGAGTAACCGGCGTAGCGCAGCGGCAGCTTGTCGGCCTCGATGATCTCGTCCATGTGGTACGCCGCCAGCGGGACCTCGCTGGTGCCGACCAGGTACTTGTCCTCCTCGGCGAGGTGGTACACGTTCTCGGCGGCCTGGCCGAGGAAGCCGGTGCCGTCCATGGCGGCCGGGCGGACCAGCGCCGGGGTGATCATCGGGATGAAGCCGGCCGCGGTGGCCTGGGCGATCGCCATGTTGACCAGGGCGAGCTCCAGCAGCGCGCCGGGACCGGTCAGGTAGTAGGAGCGGGCACCGGCGACCTTGGCGCCGCGCTCGGTGTCGATCGCGCCCAGCAGCTGGCCCAGCTCGACGTGGTCGCGGGGCTCGAAGCCCTCGGCGGCGAAGTCGCGCGGGGTGCCGATCTCCTCCAGGGTGACGAAGTCCTCCTCGCCGCCGACCGGGGCGGCCGGGTCGATGAGGTTCGCCAGGGAGCGGAGCAGGCGGTCCGCCTCCTCCTTGGCCGCGCTCTGCTCGGCGTCCGCGGCCTTGACCTCGGCGGCCAGGTCCTTGGTGCGCTGCAGCAGGGCGGTCTTCTCGTCGCCCTTGGCCTGGGCGACCTGCTTCCCGAGCACCCGCTGCTCGTTGCGCAGTTCGTCGAAGCGGCTGCCCGAGGACCGGCGCCGCTCGTCGGCGGAGAGGAGGGCGTCGACGACGTCGACGTCCTCGCCACGGACGCGCTGCGAGGCGCGCACTCGGTCAGGGTCCTCACGAAGCAGGCGAAGGTCAATCACAGGGCCAAGCGTACCGGGCGGGCGTTCCTCCACCGGTACCGGTTTTCCCCTGGGGATAACTCACCGGATCCTGTGGATAACTCCTGTGGGGAAAGCGGCGGCCCCGGACCGCGGGCGGGTTATCCACAGCCCCGGGCCCCGGCCTGTGGATGAGGAGTGGGGGTCGGGGGTCGCTGATCGAAACCAGGGAATTGAGGTTTCAAACCTCAATGAACCTTCTCGGGTGAGGGAATTGAAGCACTCGCACGGGTGATTTACAGGCAAGCGGGTGACTCTGGTCCGATTAGTCATCTCTGCGACGCAAACCGATGGTCCGACCAGTTCTGGGCAGTGGCTATACCGGTTTGTCGACTCATCCCCAGGCCTGTGGATAACTTTCGGCTGTGGACAGCGGGGAGGCCTGTGGACAGCGGCCTCCGGAGTCGGAGGCTCCTGTGGATGACGGTACGGTCACCCGCCGCGTTTGATCATGCCGGTCGATAACGGTCGGAAAAGGTCAGAAAGACACGAGATGGCGCCCGGGTATCCGGAGCCGGGCCCGACGAGGGGATCACCCGGGGGATCAGGTGATCAGATGTCCCCGCGCCCGTCGAGCGCCCGGGAGAGCCAGTCCGCCGCCGCGGCGAAATCCTCGTCCGAGGTCCCCGGCCGCCGGTGCTTGGACACCTGCCGGTCCGCGCGCGGATAGGAGCCGAGGAACCGCACCTGCGGGCTGATCCGCTTGAGCCCCATCAGCGCGTCGGCCACCCGGCGCTCGGACAGGTGCCCCTCGCAGTCGATCAGGAAGCAGTAGCTGCCCAGCCCCTCACCGGTCGGCCGGGACTCGATCCGCATCAGGTTCACCCCGCGCACCGCGAACTCCTGCAGCAGCTCCAGCAGCGCACCCGGGTGGTCGTCCGGCAGCCAGACCACCATCGAGGTCTTGTCCGCCCCGGTCGGCGAGGAGACCCGCCCCGGACGACCGACCAGCACGAACCGGGTGGTCGCGCTCTGCGCGTCCGCGATCTCCTTGACCAGCGGGTCCAGCCCGTAGATCGGCGCCGCGAACTCGCCCGCGAACGCCCCGTCGTACCGGCCCTCGGCGACCAGCCGGGCGCCGTCCGCGTTGGAGGCCGCCGACTCCCAGACCGCGTCCGGCAGGTTCGCCGCCAGCCACTTGCGCACCTGCGGCTGGGCCACCGGGTGGCTGGTCACCGTCTTGACCCCGGACAGCTCGGTGCCCGGCCGCACCAGCAGCGCGAAGGTGATCGGCAGCAGCACCTCGCGATAGATCATCAGCGGTGCGCCGGCCGCCAGTTCGTCGTTGGTCGCGGTGACCGCGCCCTCCACCGAGTTCTCGATCGGCACGAACGCCCCGGCCGCCTCCCCGGCGCGCACCGCCTCCAGCGCCAGCGCCACCGAGGAGAGCGGCACCAGCTCCCGGGTCGCCGCCTCCGGCAGCGTGTGCAGCGCCGCCTCGGTGAAGGTGCCGGCCGGGCCGAGGTAGGTGTATCGGGTGGCCGACATGACGCCTCCGTTGCCAAGGGGATGTGCACGAGCGGGTGGTGCCGAAGCAGTCACCATAACGATTCCGCGGCCCCGGCAGGAAAGCGTTCCGCAGACCGGGACCGCGCTCCCGAACGGGCTGACGAACGGGCTGACGAGTGGGCTGCCCGACGGGCCGGACGCCCTAACCCTCCAGCAGCTGCTGCCCGAGGTAGCCCCCGGCCGGCACCCCCGGCGGGACGACGTACAGCCCGCTCGCCTCGTGCCGCAGGAAGCGGGACAGCCCGTCACCCCGGGAGAGCTTGCGCTGCACCGGGGTGAAGCCCCGGCGCGGGTCGGCCTGGAAGGCGAGGAAGAGCAGCCCGGCGTCCGGCGAGCCGTCCGGCAGCGTTCCGTCGTGGTACGAGAAGCCGCGCCGCAGCATCGCCGCCCCGCCGTTGCCCGCCGGTGCGGCGACCCGGACGTGGGCGTCGGAGGGGACGGCGAGCCCGCCGTCCGGCCCCTGGGCGGCGAGGTCCACCGGGGTGCCCTCACCGGAGCCGGCCGGAGCGCTCAGCGGCGACCCGTCCGACTTGCGCCGCCCGATCACCCGCTCCTGGCGCTCCACCGGAAGCTCCTCCCAGTGCTCCAGCAGCATCCGGATCCGCCGGAACACCAGGTACGAGCCGCCGGCCGACCAGGCCGGCCCGTCCCCGCCGGCGGCGCAGAACACCTTGGCGGCGAAGCCGTCCTGGCCCGGCCTGGGGTTGTTGGTGCCGTCGATCTGGCCCATCAGATTGCGCCCGGTCATCGGACGGGCGGTCGCGCCGGGGGTGCGGGCGAAGCCGGCCGACTGCCAGCGCAGCACCGCGGTGCCGGCCGCCAGCTTCTGCAGGGTCCGCAGGGCGTGCACCGTCACCAGCGCGTCGTCGGCGCCGATCTGGACGAACAGGTCGCCGTCGCCGCGCGCCGGGTCCAGCGCGTCGCCGGGGAAGGCGGGCAGCGGTTCGAGGGCCGCCGGGCGGCGGTCGGCCAGCCCGGCCTTGTCGAACAGCGCGGCGCCGAAGCCGAGCGTGACGGTGAGCGAGCAGGGCCCGGCGTCCAGGGCGACCTGGTTGTCGAACTCCTCGGCCGGCTCCCCGGCGGTCAGCCGCTCGACCGCCTTGGTCCAGCGCTGCAACAGGGTGCGCAGCCCGTCCCGGCCGGGCCCGTCGACCAGGTCGAAGGCGGCCAGCTGGACCCGGGCCTGCTGGGGCTCGAGGATGCCGGCCTGGTGCTCGCCGCGGAACGGCACCCGGCCCGCGCCGAGCGCGCCGCCGGTCGCCGCCGCCCCCGCGGCCGGGCGGTCCCGGTAGGCGCCCGCCCCGGCCGCGCCCGCCCCGGCGCCGACCAGCAGTCCGGCGCCGGCCGTGCCGAGCAGGGCCCGCCGGGTGAAGCCCGTCGGGGCCGTCGTCCGGTCGCGTTCCGCCGATTCCGCCGAATCTGCCGAATCTGCTGATTCCATCGGTTCCACTGCTTCCGCTGACTCCACCGCGCTCAGCCGATCTTGAACTGCTGGGTCGGGGTGGTCTGGTCGATGTCGGAGGAGCGGATCTGCACCGAGACCACCCAGCTGCCGGCCAGCGGAAGCTGGGTGGTTCCGCTCCAGCGGCCGGTGCCCTCCGGGGTGAGCGCCACCGGCAGCGGGCCGAGGTCGCGGTCCGGCAGGGTGAAGGCGAGCTGCACCTCGGGGACGTCGACCGGCTTGCCGTCGGCGCCGTCCAGCGCGAGCTTGACCTCGTTCGGGCCGGTCCGGGCCGGGTTGAGGGTGACGGTCGCGGTGCCCTTGGCGTTCGGCGTCCGGCCCTTGGTGTCGTACGGCAGCTTGAGCTCCACCGTGCGGCCCGGCTCGGTCTGCGGGGCGGCGGGGGCGGCGTTCCCGGCCCCCGCGCTGCTCCCGGCCGCCTTGACCTCGCCCGCCACCCGCCCGGGCGGGGAGTTGGTGAGCATCGTGGTGACCACCAGCACCGCCACCGCGACCAGTGCCTCCACCAGCACCGAGCGGCGCAGCCCGGCCCGGGTCGGGGTCAGCCCGCGCTCGCGGCCCGCGCTGCGCGCGGCGGCCCGCTGGCGCTCCAACTGGGCCTGCCGGAGCGGGTCCTCGCTGCGCGCGGCGGCGCCGACCGGCTCGGGCACCTCGGCCCGCTCGACCTCCGCCGCCTCGGCCGGGGCCGAGCGCAGCCGGGCCAGCCAGCCGCGGGAGATCCAGGCGACGCCCAGCATCACGACCACGCAGCCGCTCTTCACCAGCAGCAGCTTCCCGTACTCGGTGCCGGTCAGCGCGCTCCAGCTGCCCAGGCCCCGCCAGGACTGGTAGATCCCGGTGGCGGCCAGCACGGCCACCGAGGCGAAGGCGATCCGGGAGAAGCGGTCCACCACCTCGGCACCGACGCCCTCGCGCAGCGCGACCAGCAGCGAGGCCAGGCCGCCCAGCCAGAGCGCCATCGCGATCAGGTGCAGGATCCCCAACGGCAGCGCCAGCCAGACCTGGATGCCCACCGAGGCGTGGTCGGCGCCGACCCAGGTCGCGGAGAGCGCCACCGCCAGCACCAGTCCGGCCACGCCCAGGCCGATCCGGGCCTCGCGCTGCGGCCGCTCGGCGGCCCGCTGCTCCAGCGCGCGCAGCTCGGCGGCCTCGGTGTCCTCCTCGCGGCCGTCGGCCTGCGCGGGGGCGGCCTCCGGGGAGACCGGCTTCGCGGGGGCCGGCTTCGGCGGCTGCCCCAACTGCCCGACCAGCAGCGACAGGAAGATCCCGGCCGCCGCGAGCAGCAGCAGCCGGGCCGCCAGCGCGGTGCCGATCCGCTCGTCCAGGGTGGCGCGCACCAGCGACAGGTCGAGGGCCTGCCCGATGCCCGAGCCGCGCTCGTACGGGCCGCGCAGCATCAGCACCGCGACGGTCGAGGCCAGCAGCGCCGTCCAGCCGGTCATCAGCAGCCGCTGCACCGGGCGCCGGGCGGCGCCGGCCGGCCAGCAGAGCAGGACGAAGGCGGCGACCCCGGCGAGCAGCGCGAAGGCCGCGTAGGCGACGGTGCGCCCGGTCCCGTACAGGGCGGCGACCAGGCCGTCCGCCTTGGCGCCCTGCAGCGCGGTGGCGGACACCGAGGTGTCCGAGGGGGCGCCGATGGAGAAGGTGAACGCCCCGCCGACCGGGTGGGAGTCCTCCGAGACGGCCCGCCAGGCGACGGTGTACGTGCCGTTGGCGAGCCCGCTGTCGAGGCCGACCCGGGCGGTGTTGCCCTTGCCGTCGGCGTGGGCCGGGTTGCCGGTGTCCACGGCCTTGCCGGCCGGGTCGAGCACCCGGACGGAGTCGCCGGACAGCGAGACCGACTCGCTGAAGGTCAGGGTCACCGCCGGCGGGGCGGTGGCGACCACCGAGTTCTGCGCCGGGTCGGTGGAGTCCAGGGTGGCGTGGGCGGACGCCGGGGCGGCGCCGGCGAGCATCAGCGCGAGCAGCGTGCCGAGCGTCCCGAGCGCCGCGGCGATGCGCAGCGGGACGGCCCGGCGGCGCGCGGCCGGGTGCCGCTGCGTGGCCCGGGGGCGGGCGCTCCGGTGGTGGGCGGCCTTCTCCATGCTGGCGGGTCCCCTAACTCTGGCCTGGGCGGTAGGTGAGCTCCTTGACCGGCACCTTGACCGAGAGGGTGCCGGACTTGGCGAAGGTCAGGTCCAGTTCCAGCTCGTCGCCCAGGGCGGGGGCCTTCTGCCAGTCCATGATCATCAGATGGGTGCCGCCGCGGGCCAGCTGCAGCGCGCCGTGCGCGGGCACGTCCAGGCTGTTCACCTGCTCCATGGTCGAGGCCGTCGAGCGGTGCATGGTGACCGACCCGGCGGCCGGGCTGGTCACCTTGACCAGCTGGTCCGGCCCGCCGTCGTTGCGGACGGTCAGGTAGCCCGCGCCCATCCCGCCGGCCGGGGGCAGCGGGATGTAGGAGTCGGCGACGCTCAGCTTCGCCGGGCCGGCGTCCGCCGAGGTGCCGCCCTGGCCGCCCGTCCCGCAGGCCGCGAGTATCGCGCCGCCGCCGAGGGCGGTGGCGACCACGGCGCCCAGCAGCGCCGACCGGCGGAACCGCCGGGTGCCGGTCGTCGTCAGCGTGGTCACGCCGCGACCCCCTTGGCGAGCAGCGGCAGGTCGTGCTCGTAGGTCTTCTCCTCGGTGCCGCTCATGTAGAGCACGTGCGCCTTGTCGTCCGAGGGGAGGAAGGCCAGCACCTGCGCGCCGTGGGTGGAGGTGACGGTGCCGTCCGCGTTGACCACCGGGTCCTCGATCATGATGCCGAGCGACTTGGCGGCGGCCTTCACCCTGCCCAGGTCGCCGGTGAGGCCTGTGAAGTCGGTGCCCATCGAGTCCAGCCAGGTGCGCAGCACCTTGGGAGTGTCGCGCTGCGGGTCGGTGGAGACGAAGACGACGTTGACCTTCTTCCGGTCCTCCGCGGAGAGGGCCTTCATCGCGACGCCGATGTCGCCCATGGTGGTCGGGCAGACGTCCGGGCAGCTGGTGTAGCCGAAGAACAGCAGGGTCGCCTTGCCGTTGGTCTGCTGCCGCAGGTCGTACGGCTGGCCGGAGGTGTCGGTCAGCTGGAGGTCCGGCTTCTCGAAGTTCTTGGCCAGCTTGGTGCCCTGGTACGGGCTGTCGTCCTTCTGCTGGGTCACCTTGGCGGCGGTCGAGCCGCCGCCGGAGGAGCCGCAGGCGGAGAGGGTCAGCGCGGCGGCCAGGGCGAGGGCGGCGGCGCCGGCCAGGCGGGTGGAACGGGCGGTGCGGGACATGGTGCTTCCGATCAGGCGCGGTGGACCACCGGTGGGGCCGTACCCGGAGCGGTACGGCCCCACCGGCGCGGGGGTCAGGAGGCGGAGCCGCTGTTCTTGCGGCGCAGGCCGAGCACGCCGACGGCGGTGCCGATCACGCCGACCACGATGCCGACCACGCCGAGGATCCGGGCGGTGTTGTCGCTGGACTTGGCGTCGCCGTCGGAGGCGGCGGCGTGGTCGGAGCTGTCGCCGTGGGCGCCGGCGGCGGGGGAGGCGGTGGCGCCGGCGCCGTGGTGGTCGTCACCGGCGGCGGCCTTGGTGAGCTTCAGCGTCGGGGCCGGGTGGGCCGGCTCGGGCTGGCCGGCCGGGGCCTCGTCGATCCAGCGGACGACATCGCCGTTGTCGTAGGTCTGCAGGGCCTTGAAGGCCATGCTGTCGGCGTCGGTCGGCAGCGGGCCGAGCGAGACCCGGAACTCCTGGAACTGGCCGGGGGCGATCTTGGTGCCCGGGTCGGCGGTCCAGGTGATCTTGGAGACGGCCTCGTTGACGTCGCTGCCGTGCACCTTGATGGGCTTGTCGAGCTTGGCCTTCTCGACGGTGGCGCTCCAGCCCGGCAGCGGCAGCGTCCGGACCGAGGCCAGCGGGTGGTCCAGCGGCAGGTTGACCTCGAGCTTCACCGTGCTCGCCGTGTCGCTCTCGTTCGGCACCCGGAAGTCGACGGCCGTGTAGCCGCCCTGGGCCGCCGAACCCGGGTTCACGGTGACGTGCGCGAAGGCGGGCCCGGCCAGCGCCACCACGGAGGCGGCGGCGGTCAGGGCGACGGCGGCGATACGACGGGTGGGAAGGGAACGCATGATGGGGGGTCTCCGATCGGAGTTCGGCACGTGACCCGCCGCTCTCGGCGGCGCCGCACGCGCGGACGTGGGGCAGGACCAGGGGCCGCCGTCGCCGTGGGCGGACGGAACGGCCCGGACACCGCGCACCGCACCCGGTCGGCCCGCACCCCTGCTCGGGGCGCGCGGGAACACCGGATCAGTACGCGAAGGCCCCGCGCGGCGGCCCGCGCCGCACCACGCTGTGCCGCAGCACCGCACCCGCGGGCAGCCGGCTCCCGCCGTCCCCCGCCCCGAACCGGCGGACCGGACCGGCCACGCCGAACAGACCGCGCAGCAACGCGGCCACCAGCACCAGGGCCGAGCGCAGCGGCGCCGCCCAGTGCTCCCGGGCCGCCGACGCCGCCACCCGGACCAGCCGCCACAACGCCGCCTCGCCGCGCCGCAGCCACCAGCCCGCCACCAGCGCGGCGGCCAGGTGCCCGGCCAGCATCGACGGCGTCATCCCCAGCACACCGCCCTGCTGCCACCAGGGCGCGGCGGCGTACGCGTGCGGATCCAGACCCGCCGAGGAGACCAGCTGCTCCGGCGAGGCGCCGCCGGGCAGGCCCACCAGGGTGCCCGGCCGGGCCTCGTTGCAGATCAGCCGACCGGCCGCCATCGGCATGCTCATCGGAACGCCGTCGTGCATCCCGTGGCCGCCCAGGCCGTGGAACAGACAGTGCAGCCCCAGCTGCCCCGCGCCCAGCGCCCCGGAGATGGCCACCATCGAGCGCTCCCGCCCGCCGCACGCCACCGCGAGCACCAGCACCGCGGCGAAGCCCGTCGCCAGCGCGACCGGCGGCACGTCGCCGCCACCCGCCAGCGCGTGCCCGGCGGCCGCGATCAGCGTGCACACCAGGGCGAACGGGACCGCCCGGGCAAGCCGCAGGTCCCAGGCGGCCCCCGCCGGCCGGGCCGGCTGCGCTCGCTCGAAGACAGGGGTGCCCTGGAACGGGGCGGCGGGGAGGGCAGTCATGGCCGGGCCATCATCTCATCGCGTACACCGCCGACACGGGCAGGGTGGGAAATCCCTACGAATGCCCCGTTCGGCCGCGGCGTGCACCCCACCGGATGCGCCCTTCGGCACAGACCCCATCGGCAGTCCATCCGCCGAACGGGCGGTAGCCGTCCCCGGGCACGGTTCACCGCCGAATCGCCCGGAGATACCTAGTTGTATGTGGAGCCGCAGCCAGGAGGGACCTCCCGTGGACATCTGGTGGACTCTGCACCTCAAGCGCGACCCGGCCAGCGTTCCGCTGGCCCGGCGCATCCTGCTCGGTGCCATGGCGACCGCGGGTGTCGACCCCCAGATCGCCGACGACCTCGGCGTCGCCCTCACCGAAGCCTGCGCCAACGCCGTCGAGCACGGCGCCACCGGCCGACCCGACGACGGCTTCCAGGTCACCGCCTCCATCAGCGGCGACCGCCTGCGGATCGAGGTCACCGACTCCGGGCCCGGCCTGTCCGCCCCCAGCACCCCGCTCGCCCGCCGCCCGGCCGCCCCCGCCCCGGCCGGCCACGCCCCCCGCCGCGCCCGCCGCGGCCGCGCCACCGTCCCGGCCCGCGTCCTCACCGCCCACCGCCCCCGCCGCGACGGCCACCCCTACGACATCCACGTCCTCCCCCACCGCCCCGCGGCCCCCACCCTCCGCCCGGTCGACCTGGACACCCTCCCCGACCTCACCGCCGAATCCGGCCGCGGCCTCTTCCTCATCCACGCCCTCACCGACCACGTCCAACTCCGCAACCACCCGCTCCGCGGGGCCATCGTGAGCTTCGACAAGATCCTCAAGTGGCAGGACGGCGCGCTGCTGCGGGCGGCCTCGTAGCACTGGCATCTTTCTGACCTGCACGAATGGCCGCTTGCGGGCCCAGATCTCGACGAGTACGAGGCAGAGATCAAGCTGCCAGGGCACACGTGGGGCACATGCCTTCAGATTTCGGCGTGGTGTGCCCCGCCCCAGCGCCAGGAAGCACCCTGTCGATCGCGGAACGGGTCCGGGACTCGCTCGTAGGCATCAGGTGGGTGTAGGTCCGGAGCGTGAAGCCCGGGTCGCTGCGGTCGAGGCAGGCTCTCTGCGCCACCCGGGACTGGTGAGCGAGGCCGCCCCGGTCCGAGGGCGCGGCCCGCGCGCGGTCGCTCCGGACCGTCACCCACCCGTATGAAGGCCGAAGGGCGGCTCAGGGCGGAACGAGTGGCACGCTCGTCGGGAAGCGGCCGACGCAACTGGCTTCACTGGCACACGAGTTCGCCAGCTCTCTGTGCGAGTTCGGACGCTCCAGGGATTCCCCGCCTGCTATAGACGGCCATGGTCGAGCGCACCGTCTTCAGCTCCTTCCGGTTCCGGTCGGATGCCACGCCGTCCATGAGATCCAGGCACTGATCCCAGAGGATCACGGCCTCCTCGTGACGGTGCTGGGCGGCTACGGATTTGGCGAGATTCGCGAGGGTCAGGCCGCGAACCCGCTGGTACGTCTCGGGGACACGGCCCTCCAGTGCCGCACGGTAGTGCCGTTCGGCGGCCCGGTGGTCCTTCATCTCGGTCAGTGTCTTGCCCGTGTGCGATGCCACGGTCGCCGCGACCGGGCCGGAGGCGGCGGCATAGGAAGGAACGCCGTCGTCACCGACGAGCATGGCGTTCTCGGCGGCCAGGAGTGCCCCGGCTGCGTTCTTGCTCTGGCCGCTCGCTCCGTACGCCCGCGCGGCCGTCACCAGCAGAAGCGCTTCTGTCTTCCGATCGACCTTCCCTTGGGCCCGCGACAGCGCGGCCTCGGCCAGTTCGACGCAGTGCGCGGTCTGGCTCAGATCGAGGGCCTGGTGGGTGAGGGCCCGCATCATCCAGGCTCCGTGACCTGCGGGGTCGGACTCGCAGGCGAGCTGGTAGGCGAGGAGGTAGAACCTCTGGGCCGCGCCCTCGCGGCCGAGATCATGGCACTTCCATCCGACCAAGGTCACCAGCTCAGCCGCCGCGCCGTACGCACTCCGGCGGCCCTCCTCGGACGGGAACGTGGCCTGGAGCATCGGCACGACGGCGTCCGCCAGATAGGACGACACAGTGGACAGCCCGTGGCCGCCGCCCAGTCTCTCGTCGGCGGTCCGGAACATCTCGGTGAGCTGCCGGACGGTGCAGACCTCTTCAGCCCCGGCCCTGCGACCGCCCTTCGCGGTTCTCAGGGCAGCGGCGACGGCCTGGTGGTCGTAGACGAGAGGGAGCCCGACTGCAGCGGTGCCGAAGGCGAGGGCGAGGAAGTCGCGACGGTGGAACATGACAAGTCTCCCGAGATCGGCAGCGGTTGCCAGAGGATCAGGGGTCATGACCTCCCCGATTGCAGGGAAGCCTAGACCGATCTCGGAGGCCGTCACCTTCCGCTTCACCATTCTGGTCAAAGCCTCGGCAAGGTAGGTCGCGGTTCTGCCAGTTGGGGTGCCGCCCCGGACCCAGGAGAGTACGGCCGATCGAGAGGTGTGCAGGGTCTCGCCGGCCTCCGCCGCAACAGTGCGGACCGTTCTGGCCAGGGCTTCGTACGTGCACCCGGCTTCCTCGATGACGCTCGCCAGCTGCCGGTTGGGCTTCTTACTGCCAGTCAACTCGCACCCCCAGAGCTGATCTTGAACAGATTGAACGGGATGGGCGGGCCATCACCGTACCGCCTGGGCGTGGTCGGCTGTTCACTGAGTGCACAAACCCGCACTTCAGAGGAGGTCGTTGCCTCATGGCCGACGTGTATTTCGACCCGCGCCTACGCGAGTTGGCCGGGGCCGGCGTGCTGGTCACCGGGGGTGGTGGCCTGATCGGCAGCCGCATCGTCGCCCAGCTCGCCGCGTGCGGAGCCAGGCCGACCGTCCTGGACAGGTTCGACGCCTACCCGCACCCGGTGCGGGACCTGTTCCGGGTGGACCAGCACGGCGCCCGGGTCGTCCTCGGGGACGTGCGCGAACGGGCCACCGTGAAGTGGCTCACGGGCCGCGCGGACTATGTGATCCACGCCGCCGCGTACGCCGACGTCGCCGCCTGCACCCGCCGGCCCGACACCGCCTTCGCGGCGAATGTGCAGGGCACTCAGACCGTCCTGGACGCGCTGCTGGAGTCGTCGGTGAAGCGGTTGGTGTTCGTGTCCTCCGCCTCCGTCTACGGCGACGGCATCCCCGCGGAGGACGGTGTGGCGTGCTTCACCGAGAACCAGCCGCTGACCCCGATCTCCGTGTACGCCAACACGAAGTTGTGGGGCGAACACCAGGCGCGTCTGATGCTCGGCAGCAGCGGCACCGAGTACTCGATCGTCCGGTACTTCTCGGTCTACGGCGACCCGCAGATCCCCAAGTCCGGCTCGCACTCCTGGATGGTTCCCTGGCTGGCCCTGTCCGCGCACACGGGTCGGCCGATGCGGCTCAACGGCGGTGGCCACCAGGTGCGCGACATGGTCCACGTCGAGGACATCGCGCACGCCACGATCCTCGCGCTCGTCGCCGATCAGGCTGCCGGACAGACCATCAACATCGGTACGGGCATTCCGACCTCGGTCCGGAGGATCGCCGAGTTGGTCGCCGCCCACTATCCCCGCGCCGCTTTCGTCGAGACACCCGTGCCCGAGGGCGACCCGCGCGGAGGCTACGCCGACACCCGCCGAGCCACCGACCTGCTCGGCTGGCGCCCCGCCATCACCCTCACCGAGGGCGTGGACCGCTACGTGAACTGGCTCAGGACCACGCCGGGCGCCATCCCGGACTGGTTCACCGCCGCGCCGACCGCCGCCATGGCCGCCTGAACGAAGGGACCGCTTCCATGCGCGTCGTACTCCTCGGCGGAGCCGGATACATCGGCTCCGTCGTCTCCCACCACCTCGTCTCCCACGGCCACCACGTCACCGTCGTGGACGGCCTGATCTACAACCGCGGGGACGACCCGGGCCGGCTACTACCCGACACCGCCGCGTTCGTCGGCGGCGACCTGCGCGACCCCGCCCTGCTGGCCGACGTCTGCGACGGCGCGGACGCCGTCGTGCACCTCGGCGGGATCGTCGGCGAACCGGCCTGCCAGCTGGACGAGGAACTGGCTGTCGAGCTGAACTACGCCGCCCCGATGATCGCCGCCGAGGCCGCCGCCGGCGCGGGCGTCGGCCAGTACGTGTTCTTCTCCTCGTGCAGCGTCTACGGCAGGCACGAGGGCACCGTGGACGAGGACAGCGAGCCGAACCCGCTCGGCATCTACGCCCGGACCAAGGTCCTCGCCGAACGGCGCCTCCCGGACGTACTTGTCGGAGTCACCGAGTTCACGACCCTTCGGCTGGCAACCGTCCACGGCTCATCGCCCCGCCAACGTCTGGACTCCGTCGTCAACTCCATGGCTTCCCGCGCCGTCGCCACCGGCCGTATCCCGCTCAACGGCGGCGCACAGCGCCGACCCCTCGTCCATGTCGGTGACGTCGCCGAAGTCCTCACCGGCGTCATGGCCGACAACCTGACCGGGGCGTGGAACGTCGGCAGCGACCAGGAGAACCACACCATCGCCGACATCGCCGAGACCGTCGCCGCCATCGTGCCCGGGTCGAGGATCCAGCGCGGGCCGGAGCGGGACGAAACCGACGCCCGCGACTACCGCGTCAGTTTCGCCCGGCTCCAGCGCCACATGCCCGGGGCGTGCTCCACTGCTCTCAAGGACGGCGTGCAGGAGATCGCCGACCTCCTTGGGACCCGCACGATCGCTGACCCGGACGAGCCCCAATACGACAACCACCGGGGCCTGGTGGACGCCTTCACCGCCGACAGGGTGCGATCCCTGCACTCCCCGGCCTGCCGGCGGTATCAGGCTGAGTACACCGCCGCGTGGGGTAGCCCGTGACGACCACCGCACCGTTCCTTCCGTGGAACCGGCCGTCCATCGGGGGCGAGGAGGAGGCCGAGGTGATCCACACCCTGCGCTCGGGCTGGCTCACGCACGGCCCGAAGGCAACCCGGTTCGAGGAAGTCGTGAAGACCACACTCGGAACCGAGGACGCGTTCGCCGTGTCCTCGTGCACCGCTGCCCTGCACCTGGCCTTCCTCGCTGCCGGCATCAAGGCGGGGGATGAGGTGATCACGCCGAGCCTCACCTTCTGCGCGGCCCCGAACGCCATCGTCCAGTGCGGCGGTACACCGGTGTTCACCGAGGTGGATCCGGACACGTTCACCATCGACCCGGAGGCGGCCGAGCGGGCGATCACCTCCAGGACGAAGGCCATCGTGGTCATGCACTACGGCGGCCACCCCTGCGACCTGCCGGCCTTCCGCAAGCTCGCCGACGACCACGGTCTGCTCCTCATCGAGGACGCCGCCCACGCTCTGCACGCCTCGCGCGACGGCCTCCGAGCGGGCAGCATCGGCGACCTGGCGGTCTTCTCCTTCTACGCCAACAAGGTCATGACCACCGGCGAAGGCGGGATGATCGTCGGCCGCGCGGACCTCGTCCGGGCCGCCCGCCTCCTCGGCCGACACGGCATCGACTCCTCCGTGTGGCAGCGCCACGGCAAGCGCCGCACCGCCGACTACGAGGTCACTGTGCCGGGCTTGAAGTACACGATGCCGGACATCACGGCCGCGGTCGGGATCCAGCAGTTCCAGAAGCTACCGGACTTCACCGCGCGCCGGGCGCAGATCGCCGCTTCCTACGACCGGTCCCTCGCCGGCCTTCCGGGGCTGCGGCTGCCGACCGTCCTGGACGGTGTCCAGCACGGCTGGTTCCTCTACCCCGTCCTGATCGAACCGGTCGGTGGCCGGAGCCGCGACACGGTGGCCGACCTGCTCCTCGACGCCTACGGGATCGGCACCAGCGTCCACTTCAAACCGGTCCACCGACTCGCCGCATACCAGTACGTCGACTGCCACCTGCCCGTCACCGAACAGATCGCCGCCCGGGAGCTGTCCCTGCCGTGCTACCCGGCCATGACCAGTACGGACGTGCGGCGCGTCATCGACGCGATCCACGTCGTCTGGTCCTGACCCGCAACTCCGCGAGGCCGACTGTCAGATGACCGGCGGCCGACCCAGCCTGGTCATCCGCCACACCGTGCTCCACCGCATCGGCCGACGCGGAGGACACGGCGTCCGAACGCCCTCGAAGAAGCCCGACCACCACGCCTTGAGGCCGGACAGCGGCGGCCGACGCACCACCGTGTACAGCGCCCAGGAGGTGAGGTAGATGGGCACCAGAACGGCAGGCAGATGACGCTTCGCCAGCCACACCCGATTGCGTGCCGTCATCCGGTAGTAGGCCGAGTGACGGGCCGGATCGGTGCGGGGATGCTGCAACACCAGATCGGCCCGGTAGTCGATCTCCCATCCGGCATCGAGCGCACGCCAGGCGAAGTCGGTCTCTTCGTGCGCGTAGAAGAACTCGGCAGGGAACAGGCCGACTTGGTCGATCACGCTCATGCGGATCGCGTGCCCGCCACCCAGGAACGTCGTGACCGGACCGGACTGCAGCGGATCGCTCGCGCCGAAACGCGGGACGTGGCGGCGTTGGGTGTACCCGGTCTCGTCCGCGATCCGGAAGGACACCACACCGAGGCGCGGATTCTCTTCGAAGGCTTCCCGGATCAACCGGAAGGTGTCGGTTCGGGGAAGCAGCCCGTCGTCGTCCAGGACCACCAGGACATCGGCACCGCCGAGTTCACGCAGCCGCGCGACGCCGGCATTCCGCCCTCCGGGGATGCCCAGGTTCTCGGGCAGCCCGACCGCGTCCACCCACTCCGGCAGCTCGGGCAGCTTCACGCCCTGGCCGAGCACCACGGTCCGGGTGCTGCCGCCGCCCTCCTGGGCTTCGACCGAGTCCAGGAGCGCACGAAGCTCCTTCGGCCGGTTGCCCATCGTCAGCACCACCACGCCCAGCGTGACGCCCATCGCACCCGATCCCATCGAGGAACCCTTCATGATCTCGCCGACACCGGAAGCGGCCGACGCGCCGTTGCGCGTACTCGCCGAGACCCGCAGGCTCCCGGACCACCAGCACATGGACCAGCACACCCTGAGCTGGATCGCCGGCAACCGACCCGCCGGTCCCAGTGCCCCGGCCACGATGCCACACCGTCCGGCCCTGCTGGTACCGGATGCCTCGTGGTTCGCCGGCCCGGTCGGGTTCGACTCCGTCCACGGCATCCTGCACAACGCCCGCGTCGGTCTCCTCGTCCAGCTCCTCGCCCAACACCACGAGCTCGGCCGTGATCAAGCCCTGGCCCTCGCCACCGCTGCGGCCTGCCACGACTGCCGGCGGCACCACGACCGCCACGACCCCGGCCACGGTGAACGCGCCGCGCGCTGGCTCGTCGGCAACCTCGACACCGTGACCCGCGCCTTCGGCGTCCCGGTCCCCACCGAGACGATCACGGCCGTCGCCCTCCATGACGTCCCGTACGACGCCTTCACCGACACCCAGGTCAGCGCCTACCGGCAGAGCCCGCACCTGGTGGACCTCCTGAAGGCCGCCGACGCATTCGACCGCTACCGACTGCCCCTCCGCCGCTGGTGGCCCGACCCGGGCCGCCTCCGCGTAGCCCTGCCGCCGTGGCTCCCGCCGGTCGCGTTCGACCTGGTCGTGCACAGCGAGCAGGCACGCCTCGACGGCGCCAATCACGGCGAGGCCCTGGAACACGCACTCCACACCGTGCTGCCCGAGTAGGAGGACCCGTTGCACGCCGACTGGGAATACGCCCACACCGACTACGACGCGCCGGTCTCGCGCCCGTCACCCGCCGGGCTCGCGGAGAGCGAAGCCGACTGGGCCCACCGCCTGGAGACGCAGACCCCGAACGGCTGGCTCCTGCGGGACAACGCCATGCTCCGCAGCCTGGCCGGCGGCGCCCCGATGCACCTGCTCCACCTGACCCGCGACCTGGGCACCGTCCGCAGCAGCGGGCACCTCTACGCCTCCACCGGCTGCCTGGTCGGCGCCATCTACGGGGCGCCTCTCACTCCGACCGGTAGCGACTTCCGGCCCCACAACCTCGGCTCCTACCTGCTGGAAAGCAGGCAGAACACCACACCGCTCATCATCGAGGTCGCCCCCGGTGCTCCAGTACCCGCCAAGGGCATCGACTACCTGCGCCTCGGAGGTATCCACCTGAGGACGTACCAGGCGTACCGGCATTTCCTCACCGAAGCCGAGGACGACGATGTGCTCCGGTCCGTCGTGGACCGGGTGCGCGTCGCAGCCCCGTTCCTCGACATGCTCCTGCGCAACGCCAGCGGTGGCACGACGCCGGCCGGGTCGTTCATCGACACTCTCGCTGCCACGGTCCCGGCCTTCCCCTACCTCGGCTACCTCTACTTCGAGACCGTCGCCGAGTACTTGATGCTCCGCTCCACCAGCCGGGCGACCAAGGAGTACGCCCACCGGGGCGAGCTCAACAACCGCCTGTACAAGGAGCTCGCGTTCTCCGCGGTGCAGGGGATGGGAGTTCTCTTCGACCTCGGGCGGTTCGCGCCGGACTGCGCGCGGCTCCTCGAACTCGTCGAGCGCATCGAGCCCGGCCTGGCATCCGGCCTGCCCGGCTATGTGCGACGCCGGATGTCCCACCTGTTCGCCGCCACAGCCCTTGCCCCGGATCAGGACGCCTCCGCCCTCACCTTCCACCGGGCGGACCTGGACATGCTGGGGGACACCGCCCCGTCCCTCCTCGGCCAGCTGATCTTCCGGGAGATCCGGATCGCCGACCGCTACCCGCAGCTCTACCACTGCTTCGAACAGGCCAAGGCACTGGAAGTGTGGAGCCACTGGAACTCCGAGCGCATCCCGACGCCGTTCAACGGAACAACCCCCAAGGGGGAGATCGGCATCAATCCGGCCTACCCGGATGCCTGCTTCTCGGTCTGGACGGCGGAGACCTGCGAACGGGGGCTCCTCCACCCGGCCGAACAGGTTGCCGCAGTGCCGGCCCCTCGCCTCGTGCCCTGGTTGGCCGCTCCTCTACGGGACAGGACGGAGGAGGAACGTTGGTCGAACCGGCACCTGGCGCCCGCGAGATAGCTCCTGCCGGGCTGTGCGGGCCTGGGCGGACGAAGGGCCCACGTTGGTGGTGGGGCGGCCGTGGCCGCCGCCGGGGCCGCGCGTGTCCGGGCGGCCGTACTCGCCGCCAACTCGACGCTGCACGTGGGCGAGCTGGCCGGAGCGGGCGCGAGGTAGGGCGGGTCGGTGGCCTGCAGGATTCGCTGCTGTAGAACCAGCACCTGATTATCGGCAGGCCGGTCCGTACGCCACCTGGATCTTCTTCAGCGGCGGGGCCGGCGTGACGTCGGCCTCGTAGCCCGGATTGTCGCTCGCCCAGGCTGCCTGCGTGCAGAAGCCGGCTTCCTTCGGGGATGTCTTCTCAAGGCTCTGGAACGTCGGTTCGCAGGTTGCGATCGCGTACTCACCGAGGAGTGACGAGCTTGGGGGAAGCCCAGGGGTGATGTACCGGACGATGATGTCGCGATTGGGCCCACAATCGGTCGTGGCCGGGGTTGTCGGGCTCGCAGGTGCAGGGGGCGCCTGCGGGGCTGTCGGCTGCGCCTTCGCCGCCGAGCTGGGCGCGGCTGGTGCGGGCGGCCGTGCGGTGTTCGGTGCCGGGTCGGGACTCGGGGTCGGCACCGTCGCCGCGACGCTCGTGGCTGGTGCCGCTGGCTTTGGTTGCGCGGCTGGTGCGCCGGCCGCCGTGTTTTTCGGGAGGGGATCGACGATCGAGCCGATGATCCCGATGACCATGAGCAAGGCGAATAGACCACCGCATCCCATGCCAGCCATCTGCCACGGCTTGAACCTGCGTTGCCGAGGAGGGGGCGACTGCCAGCCCGGCGACGTGGCACCGGGCTGCGCCGGTCCTGGTGTGGGGTTCTGCGGCTGGCCCCAGCCGGGGCCGGGCGGTTCGGGGTTAGCCACGAGTGGTGCCTTAGCTGCTCGTCCGATGGGCTGGATGGAGTCTGGCAGCAGACGGCGACCGAACATCCGGTTGCGCTGACTTGTTGTCAGACAGTGATGTTGGTGCGTTCTGGGCTGTGTGTGCTCATCGAGGGCAGAGCAGCTGAGTCGGCGTGCCGCCGGAGTGCCCGGCAGGGCACACCTGGGGCACATGAGGGCCCAAAGTGCCGCTGACCAGTGCGAACTACTGAAGGTAGTTTCGCCTGGTCAGCGGCACTTTTCCGGTTGAACCCGCAGGTCAGGGGCTTGCGGGGGTCAAAAGATCCTCAAGTGGCAGGACGGCGCGCTGCTGCGGGCGGCCTCGTAGCGCGAGGGGCGGGCGCGTCGGCTGGGTGCCGGGCGCGGATCCGGCGACGATCGGCAGGGCAGTGCGTGCGGGCTCCGTACCGGGGCCGGCGCCGGGCGTGGGTCGCTCCGGTGAGGTGGTCGCCGGGGGCGGGGCTGGTCGGCGGGTGCGGTCCTCGGCGGGGTCAGTCGGTGGTGGGGCGGCGGCGGGGTCAGTCGGTGGTGGGGCGGCGGCGGGTGAGGGCGAGGAGGGTGGTGCCGAGGACGAGGGCGGTGGTGCCGGCGACGGCGAGGGGGCGGGTGGCGGTGCCGGCGCCGGTGTCGGCGAGGTGGGTGGGGGTGGTGGCGGTGGGGGCCGGGGTGTGGTCGGTGGGGGTGAGGGTGCCGGTGTAGGTGGCGGTGAGCTGGGGGCAGGTGTACTTCTTCGCCGGGGCGGAGCCGCTCGGGAGGACCTCGGACTTGGCGGTGAAGGTGAGGCGGTGGTCGCCGTGCGGGGTGCCGGCGGCGGGCCGGACCTGGAGGGTGAGCCGCTGGCCCTGGGGGACCTGGTAGCCGCCGGTGTTGACCGGGGAGCCGGTGACGGTGAGGGGCTTCCAGGCGCCGGCGCCCGCGCGCAGTTCGAGGGGGAGGCTGCCGCCGCCGTCGGCGAGGGCGAGGGTGGTGGCGAGCTGCTTGACCGTGGTGGTGCTGGTGTTGGTGAAGGTGACGGAGAGTTCGCCCGGGGTGCCGTTGCCGCCGGTGGCCGGTATCGGGTCGGTGGTGACGCCTTCCGGGCAGTCGGTGTCGGTCGGCGTCGCGGCGGGGGTGGCGGGGGTGGTGGCGGTGGGGGCCGGGGTGTCGTCGGCGAACGCGGGGGCCGTGGCGAGGGCGACCGGACCGGCGGTGAGCACGAGCACGGTGCAGGCGGCGGAAAGGCGGGCGGGACGCATCGGTGGGCTCCAGCGGTGGGGTCGGGTTGCGCTCTCCGGGGGAAGACCACCGAGGGGCCCGAACGGTTGTCCGCGCCCCTCGGTTCACTTCGCGGCGGATCAGCCGTGCGCGCCCGCCTTGCGGCGGCGCAGGACGAACACGGTACCGGCGCCGGCGGCCAGCACGGCGGCGCCGCCGAGGGCGATCGGCAGGGTGCTGGAGTCGGCACCGGTGTGGGCCAGTTCGGGGCCGGCGGCGGCCGTGGTGGCGCCGGGCGCGGGGGCGGCGGCCGTGGACGTGGCCGGACCGGTGCCGGCCGGGGCCGGGGCCGTGGGCGTACCGGTGGGGGCCGGGGTGCCGTCGACGACCTTGAACGGCGTGGCGAGGTGGTAGTTGCCGCCGAACCCGCTGCAACTGCCCTCGGGGCCCTGCCGGGTGCCCGGGACGTCCTTGCTGAGGAAGGCCTCGGACGCGCCGTCGAGCCGGGCGGCGTACTCGGTGCTGACGGCCTTGCCGGTGGCGGCCAGGCGCACCTGGAGGGTGAGCTTCTCGCCCTTGGCGAGCTTGTACGTGCCGAGGTCGGCACGGATGTAGCTCATGTTGTTCTCGATGGCGTCCGGGGAGACCGGCTTCCAGTCGGCGCCGGGGGCCTTCACCTGGACCGTGAAGGCGTCCTTGCCCCAGACGGGCTGGTCGGGCGCGCCCTCCTCGCCGATGTTGTTGACGAAGAAGTGGGTGCTGAGCTTCGTGAAGTCGACGGGGGTGTCGTTCTCGAAGGTCACCGTCGCCTCCTGCGCGGTGCCGCCCTTGGTCAGGGTGACGCCGGACAGGCCGCTGCCGGTGGTCTTGAGGTTCTCCAGGTGGTACCCGCCCGGGCAGGGGCCGCCGGGCGAGGGCATCGGCGGGGTCGGCACGTGGGCCGGTGCGGTGGTGGGGGCGGCGGGGGCGGCGGGGGTGCTCGGGGCCGTGGTGGCAGCGGGCGTCGCCGGGATCCCGACGGCGCCGGCGGTGGCGGCGCCGACCGTCGCGCCGAAGGTGAGGGCGACCAGGGCCGCGGAGGCCAGAAGGCGGGAAGAGCGCACGATCAGGTGCTCCAACTGTGGAGTGCGGGAAGGCCGTGGTGGGCGACGGGCCCGGGCGCGGGGCGCCGGGCGGGTCGCGATCGCGCAGACTATCGAGCCGCGGTGGCCGGATCCCGACGGGGGTGGCGCCGTGCGCGCGGCGCCCGGGGGCCCTGGGCCGTTGGTGTACGGGCGAAAGGGCGCGGTGGTGGCGGGGGTGCCGGGGCCCCGGTTGCCGGGGGCCGGGGGTGGTCCGACGATGGGGGCATGATGCACCAGATGCGAGCCGAGTTCGGCCCCGAGGGGGAGGCCGGTGGGGTGCGGCTGTGGCACATCGTCCGGGGTGCGCAGAGCGTGGCGATGTGCGGCCGGGAGCTCGATCCGGGGGCGCCGGTGCGGGAGGCGGTGGACTGGGGGCGGACCCCGGAGCTGTGCTGCCACACCTGCGGGGCGTACTTCCTGCGCGAGGCGCCGTACCTGTCGGCCGAGCACCAGTGAGCGGCCGGGCGCTACGGTGCTCGGTATGGAGGAATCGCTGGTCCGGCCCCGGTCGCTGACCGTCGAGGCCGCGGGGTTGCGCTCCGGGGTGCCCGGTCTGTCCGAGTACGTCGACCGGTTCTGCGGGCTGGTCGAGCGGGTGGACCCGCTGCTCCGCGCCTTCGTGGCGGAGCCCGGGCGGCACGACCGACTGCGGGCGCGGGCAAGGGAGTTGGCCGCGCGATACCCGGAGCCGTCCGGGCGGCCGCCGCTGTACGGGGTGGCGGTGGGGGTGAAGGACATCGTGCACGTGGACGGGCTGCCCACGCACGGGGGTTCGACCCTGCCGCCGGGTGTGCTGGCCGGGCCGCAGGCCGTGGTGGTGGACCGGTTGCTGGCGGCTGGGGCGATGGTCGCGGGCAAGACGGTGACCGCCGAGTTCGCCGCGACCGCCCCGGGGCCGACCCGCAATCCGCACCGTCCCGGACACACCCCGGGCGGGTCGAGCAGCGGCTCGGCGGCGGCGGTGGCGGCCGGGCTGGTGCCCCTGGCGATCGGTACCCAGACGGTGGGTTCGGTGATCCGGCCGGCCGCGTACTGCGGGGTGGTGGGGTTCCGGCCGACGTACGGGCGGATCCCGATCGCGGGCGTGATCCCGAACGCGCCGAGCCTCGACACCCTGGGTGTGTTCACCGCCGATCTGGCGGGCGCGGCGCTGGTGGCCCCGCTGCTGTGCGACGACTGGCGGCCCGCCGCGGCGGGCGGGGAGGCGGTGGCGGCGCCGGTGTGCGGGGTGCCGGACGGGCCGTACCTGGAGCAGGTCGAGCCGGCCGCGCTGCGGGTCTTCGAGGAGCGGGTGGCGCGGCTGGTGCGGGCCGGGGTGGCGGTGCGCAGGGTGCCGCTGTTCCCCGACTTCGCCGAAGTGGCCCGGCAGTCGCAGTTCGTCAACCGGTTCGAGCTGGCCCGCAGTCACGCCGACTGGTTCGCCCGGTTCGGCGGCCTGTACCGGCCGGAGACGGCGGCGAGCATCCGGGTCGGCCAGGGGGTCGCGGCGGAGGACCGGGAGGCCGGGCTGCGGTTCCGGGAGGGGCTGCGCGAGCGGGTGGCCGGGGCGGCCGCCGCGGCCGGGGTGGACCTGTGGCTGGCGCCGTCGGCGCCGGGCGGGGCGCCGGAGGGGCTGCACGACACGGGGCCCGGGGGGATGTCGCTGCCGTGGAGCTTCCTCGGCCTGCCCGCGCTGAGCCTGCCGGCCGGGCGGACCGCGGACGGGCTGCCGCTCGGTCTCCAGGTGGTCGGCGCGGCGGGCGGGGACGAGCGGCTGCTGGCCCAGGCGGCCGTGCTGGAAAGGGTGGCGGGATAGCGGCAGGCCCCGGCCGTCAGGCGAGCGCCGGGTCGGCCGGGTCGGTGGCCGCGGCGCGGAGCAGGTGGCGCAGGAGGCGGTCGGCCCGCTGGTACGGGACGTCGTCCTCGTGCAGCACGGCCTGCGAGTTGGCCGCCTCCAGGACGGCGATCAGCGCGAAGGCGAGGTCGTCGAGGTCGGTGCCGGGGCGCAGGGTGCCGGCGGTGCGGGCCTGGGCGAGGGCTTCGACGACGGTGTCGTGCCACTCCCGGGCGCAGCCGGCCAGGGCGTCCCGGACGGCGCCGGGGCGGGCGTCGAACTCGGCGGTGACCTCGTAGAAGAAGCAGCCGCCGGGGAAGACCCGGGCCCGGGAGTAGGCGAGCCAGCTCTCGCAGAGCGCCCTGGCCCGGGCGAGGCCGGGCGGGGTGTCGGTGACGGGGGTGACGACGGCGTCGGCGAAGATCCGGCGGGCGGCGCGGACGGTGGCGAGCTGCAGCTCCTCCTTGGAGCCGAAGCCCGCGAAGACGCCGCTCTTGCTGAGTCCGAGGTCGGTGGCGAGGCGGCCGATGGAGAGGGCGTCCAGGCCTTCGACGGAGGCGATCCCGACGGCGCGGTGCAGGACGGCCCGGCGGGTCTCCTCGCCGCGCAGGACCCGTCCGTCCGTGGTCGGTGCGGCCATGGTGGGTCCTCGTTCCTCGTCGCCGTGGGGTGTCGCCCAGGGTAGTGGGCCGTCCGCCGGTCCAAAAAACTGCACGAACGGTCGTGCTAATATCTCGCCCCGAGCAAGGAGCAAGGCCCAGGGAGCACAGCGAACAGGGGAGACCCGATGGACCCGGCCCAGGCACTGATCCGCACCGCCCTCAACCCCATCGCCCGGATCGCCCCCGGCCCGGCCGGCCGGGCGGCCTTCGAACTCTTCCAGCGCCCGCTGCGGCGCAGCCGGGTCCGGCCCGCCGAGCAGGAGGTCCACCGTGGGGCCGTCCGCGAACCGCTGGCCGTCAACGGCAAGCCGGTGGTCGGCTACCGCTGGGGCAGCGGCGAGCGGCCCGTCCTGCTGCTGCACGGCTGGCGCTCCCGGGCCTCCCGCTTCGCGCCCTTCGTCCCCCGGCTGCGCGCCCTCGGCCTCAGCGCCCTGGCCTTCGACGCGCCGGGCCACGGCGACTCCGGCGGACGCGCCACCAGTGTGCTGGAGTACCGCGAACTGGCGCGTCGACTCCAGGACCGGTACGGGCCGTTCGAGGCCGTGGTGGCGCACTCGCTGGGCGTCTGCGCGGCCTTCGGGGCGCTCGGCGACGGCCTGCGGGCGGGCCGGCTGGCGGCCGTGTCCGGGGTGTCCGAGGCGGGCTTCTTCCCGGCCGCCTTCTGCGCCGGGCTGGGCCTGGACGCCACCGTCGAACGGGAGTTGCGCCGCCGGATCGAGCGGGACCTGTTCGCCGGGGACGCCGGCGTCTGGGAGCGCTACGACGCCGCGCGCCGGGCGGCGGCGGTCGGGCTGCCGGTCCTGGTGGTGCACGACCAGGACGACGACGTGGTGCCGCTCGGCCAGGCGCAGCGCCTGAAGCGGGCGTACGGGGAGCGGCTCGACCTGGTGGTCACCCGGGGGCTCGGGCACCGCCGGATCGTCGCGGAGCCGGCCGTGGTCGACCAGGTGATCGGATTCATCTCCGCGGGACTGGAGGTCACCGCCGCATGAAGCTCGTCGAACTGCACGCCCGGGCCATGGACTTGGCCGTGGAGGTGGTGGACACCGTCCGGCCGGAGCAGCTGGACCGGCCCACCCCGTGCACCGGGTGGACGCTGCGCCGGCTGCTGGCGCACTGCGTCGGCCAGCACCTCGGCTTCGCCGCGGCCGCCCGCGGCGCCGGGCCGGACCTGTCGCTGTTCGCGGACGCCCCGCTCGGCGCCGACCCGGGGGAGGACTTCCGCCGCACCGGCGCCGACCTCACCGCCGCCTTCCGGGAGGCGGCCGCCGCCGGGCGGGCGCTCTGGCTGCCCGAGGTCCGGGCCGACGAGCCGTTCCCGTTCGTCCAGGGGGTCGGCTTCCACCTGCTGGACACCCTGGTGCACGGCTGGGACGTCGCCGCGGCGCTCGGCGACGCCGGGCGGCTGGTCGCGGCGGTGGACGGCGACGACGCCCTGGCGGGCACCCTGCTGGCGGTGACCGGGGCCGTCCCGGACACGCCGGAGGTCCGCGGTCCGGGCCGGGCCTTCCGCCCGGGGCTGGTGCCCGGCGCCGGAGCGGGCCGGTTCGAGCGGGCCCTGGCGCTGCTCGGGCGCGATCCGGCCTGGCAGGTCCGGTAAGGCGCGATCCGGCCTGGCAGGTCCGGTAGGGGGTCCTACGCGTCGGGGCCGCGCCGCTCGTCCGGGAAGCGCGGTCCGCCGATCAGGAAGAACAGTGCGGCGGTCGGAAAGCCGAGCGCGGCGGCGAGCAACACGATGAACTGCCAGAACATCTTCCGCTCCTCGTCAGTCCGGGCCTCGTCGGTCGCGTGCCCCGTCAGTCCCGGGCCGCCCGGGCACCCGAAGGTGGTGCCAAACCTGACCGGCCCTGATTGGCCGAATTGTCCGGTCGTTATCCGACGGTATGGCCGAATCGCCCCCGCTGCCACCGGACACCGGGCGCCCGCCCGCGCCACACCGGCGCAGGGGTCTGGGCGCGGGCCGGGGGCGGCGGCCACACTGTCGGGATGCAGCTACAGCTCGCAGGGGAAGCACGCCGGCCCGACCGCGAGAGCGAGGACTTCGCGGCGGCCTCGCCGGAGGCGCTCGTCCTGCTGGACGGCGCCGGCTCGCCGGCCGGCCTGGAGTCCGGATGCCGGCACGGAACCGCCTGGTACGTCCGCCGGTTGGGGGTGCACCTGCTGGCCCGGCTCACCGACCGGGCGGACCGCTCGATCGCCGAGTGCCTGGCCGACGCCATCGTGGAGACGGCCGCGCTGCACGGCGGCCGCTGCGACCTCGGCCACGCCAACACGCCTGCGGCGATGGTGGTCGCGGCCCGGCGGCACGGCGAGTCGCTGGAGTACCTGGTGCTCGGCGACTCGCTGCTGGTGCTGGAGTTCAAGGACGGCCCGCCCAAGGTGATCGGCGACAACCAGCGCTTCCCCGGCGGGGAGGGGCTGCGCCGCCAGGTCTGGGCGACCGTCCCGGGCAGCGCCGAGCGGGCCGCGCTGCACCTGGAGTACGCGCTGGCGGTGCGTGCCGCCCGCAACCGGGGCACCGGGCCGTGGATCGCCGCGGCCAGCCCGCGGGCCGCCGAGCACGCCGAGACCGGCTTCGTCCGGCTGGACCGGCTGCACGCGCTGGCCGCCCTCACCGACGGCGCCTCGCGCTACACCGAGCGCTTCGGACTGGGCAGTTGGGGCGATGTGCTGCGGCTGCTCGCGGAGTCGGGCCCGGGCGAGCTGATCGCCCAGGTCCGCGCGGTGGAGCGGGCGGACGCGGGCTGCGAGCGCTGGCCGCGCGGCAAGACCCACGACGACGCCTCCGCCGTCTACGCGCTGCTGTAGACGGCGGAGGCGCCGGCCGGGCGGAGGTGCGGCCCGGGGCGTGCCGGGTCAGCGGTTGTAGCCCCAGGCGAAGCTGGAGGAGTCGCCGACCTTCTGGACCCACGGCCGCACGTAGCGGGTGGGGTCGTCGCTGGTGGAGTACCCGCCGCCGGTGATCTGGCCGACCCAGCCCTGGTCGCTGGTGTACGCGCCGGCCTCGCAACCCACCGTGCCGTTGCTCCAGTTGGTCAGGTCGTACTCCACGTACCAGTGCGCGTTGTAGTAGAAGTGCACGTAGATCGAGCAGGTGCCGGTCCCGTCGTAGACGGTGTACGAGCTGGTGTTGATCGCCGGCTGGGCCTGGGCCGCGGTGGCGGCGGTCAGGGCGAGCAGCGGGGCTGCGGCGAGTACGGCGAGCCGCCGGACGGCACGGCGCATGGTGAGGTTCCTCCCGTTGTGGTCTCGACCAATTTGGCCAGTGGTTCAGACCAATCGACATTATTGCGATCAGCCCGGAGCGGGTGTCAACACCCGTGCGACAAGGGGAGGATGAGACTCCGGAGGCTTCCGGTGCGAACATGTCGAAGGGCCCGGACCGTGCGGTCCGGGCCCTTCGGGCGTGCCGACGTCAGTGGGCGTCGGTGGGGATGGTGCCGAGCCGGCCGGCCTGGAAGTCCTCCATGGCCTGCTGGAGTTCGCGGTGGCTGTTCATCACGAACGGGCCGTACCAGGCGACGGGTTCGCGGATCGGCAGGCCGCCGAGGAGGACGACCTCGAAGTTGGCGCTGCGCGAGTCCTGGTTCTCGTCGGCGCGGATGGTGATCGAGTCGCCGTCGCCGAAGACGACCGCCTGGCCCATCCCGAACGGGCGGCGCTCCTGGCCGGCCGAGCCGGTGCCGGCCAGGCCGTAGGCGAGGGCGTTGAAGTCGGAGCGCCAGGGCAGGGTGACCTGGGCGCCGGGGTTGATCGAGGCGTGGATCATGGTGATCGGGGTGTGGGTGGCGCCGGGGCCCTGGTGGCCGTCGATCTCGCCGGCGATCACCCGCAGCAGCGCGCCGCCGTCCTCGGAGCCGAGCAGCTTGACGCTGCCACCGCGGATGTCCTGGTACTTGGGGGCGATCATCTTGTCCGAGGCGGGCAGGTTGACCCACAGCTGGAGGCCGTGGAACAGGCCGCCGGACATCACCAGCGACTCCGGCGGGGTCTCGATGTGCAGCAGGCCGGAGCCGGCCGTCATCCACTGGGTGTCGCCGTCGGTGATGACGCCGCCGCCGCCGTGCGAGTCCTGGTGGATGAACGTTCCGTCGATGATGTAGGTGACGGTCTCGAAGCCGCGGTGCGGGTGCCAGGGGGTCCCCTTCGGCTCGCCGGCCGCGTAGTCCACCTCACCCATCTGGTCCATCATGATGAACGGGTCGAGGTACTTGGTGTTGATCTTGGCGAAGGCGCGGCGGACGGGGAAGCCCTCGCCCTCGTAGCCCTCGGGGGCGGTGGCGACGGTCAGCACCGGCCGCGCGTTCGCGACGGCCTGGTCCGGCGTCGTGACGCGCGGGAGGATCAGCGGGTTGTCGACGGTCACGGCGGGCATGTCGGCCTCCTTCGAGGGGGGTTCTCTGGCCTACGTCCACGAGAATAGTTCAATCCTCAACAACAAGCAAGTTGAAAGTTGAACTATGTGGTGACGGAGGAGCGCGGAGCTCCTTTCCCGGGGTGGGCTGTCCGTCTGCGAGGCGGTGGCTGACGGCCGCGGGGCGGACGTCAGCCGTACATGCGGCGCATGGTGAAGTCGACCATCTGCTCGACGGCCTTGGCGTCGAACACCATCCGGTGCTCGCCCTCCATGTCCAGGGCGAAGCCGTAGCCGGTCGGCAGCAGGTCCAGTACCTCGGCGCCGGTGACGGTGAAGTGCTTGGAGTCCTTGCCGGCGTAGCGGCGCAGCTCCTTGAGCGAGCTGAACATCGGGATCACCGGTGTCGGGGTGTTGTGCAGTGCCAGGAAGCCGGGGCGCTCGCCGCGCGGGCAGTGCACCTTCGAGGTGATGAAGATGGCCTGGAAGTCCTCGACCGCCATCGAGCCCGTGGTGAAGGCCCGCACCGCGTCCGCGAGGGACGGCGGGGAGGGCTCCGGGTACAGCGACTGCTGGGGCGCCTGCCCCTGCGCGCCGTACGCGTCCGGTCCGGGCATGCCGTTCATGCCCGGCTGCGGACCCGCCTGCTGCTGGTAGGGGTCACCCGGGTATGCGTTCTGGTCATATCCGTACACACGGACAGGCTAGCGGGAGCGCACCCGCGCGCGCTGGCGTCGATCCTGACAAGGAGTGGTCGTCCCGGCTTGTGGGACGTGACCACGTTCATACCGGATTCACCGCCGGGGGCTTGCCCAAGTTACCGCTGGGTAGCATCATGATGCCTACTGGTGGGTACGGGACGCCCGAAACGAGGCGGTCTCCCGGAAGCGACGAACCGGAGAAAACGGCCATGGGTCACTACAAGTCCAACCTGCGGGACGTGGAGTTCAACCTCTTCGAGGTGTTCGGTCGCGACCAGGTGTACGGCACCGGGCCGTTCGCGGACATGGACGTCGAGACCGCGAAGAACATCCTCAGCGAGATCGCCCGCCTCGCCGAGAACGACCTCGCCGCGTCCTTCACCGACACCGACCGCAACCCGCCGGTCTTCGACCCGGAGACCAACACCGCCCCGATCCCGGCCACGTTCAAGAAGAGCTACCAGACCTTCATGGACGCCGAGTGGTGGCGCCTGGGCATCCCGGAGTCCATCGGCGGCCAGGTCACCCCGAACTCGCTGATCTGGGCCTTCGCCGAGCAGATCCTGGGCTCCAACCCCGCCATCTGGATGTACTCCTCCGGCCCGGCCTTCGCCGGCGTCATCGCCGAGGAGGGCACCGAGGAGCAGCTCGAGGTCGCCAAGCGGATGACCGACCGCCTGTGGGGCTCCACCATGGTCCTCACCGAGCCCGACGCGGGCTCCGACGTGGGCGCCGGCCGCACCAAGGCGATCCAGCAGGAGGACGGCTCCTGGCACATCGAGGGCGTCAAGCGCTTCATCACCTCGGGCGAGCACGACATGTCCGAGAACATCATCCACATGGTGCTGGCCCGCCCCGAGGGCGGTAAGCCGGGCACCAAGGGCCTCGGTCTGTTCATCGTCCCCAAGTTCGACTTCGACTGGGAGACCGGCGAGCTCGGCGAGCGCAACGGCGTCTACGCCACCAACGTCGAGCACAAGATGGGCCTCAAGGCCTCGAACACCTGCGAGATGACCTTCGGTGCCAAGCACCCGGCCAAGGGCTGGCTGCTGGGCGAGAAGGTCGACGGCATCCGCCAGATGTTCAAGATCATCGAGTTCGCCCGGATGATGGTCGGCACGAAGGCCATCGCCACCCTCTCCACCGGCTACCTGAACGCCCTGGAGTACGCCAAGGAGCGCGTGCAGGGTGCCGACATCTCCCAGTTCCTGGACAAGACCGCCCCGCGCGTCACCATCACCCACCACCCGGACGTGCGCCGCTCGCTGCTGACCCAGAAGGCCTACGCCGAGGGCATGCGCGCGCTGGTCCTGTTCACCGCGTCCGTCCAGGACGACATGCTGGCCGCCAAGCTGCGCGGCGAGAAGGACGAGGCCGCCGAGCGCCTCAACGACTTCCTGCTCCCGATCGTCAAGGGCTACGGCTCGGAGAAGTCCTACGAGCAGCTCGCCCAGTCCCTGCAGACCTTCGGTGGCTCCGGCTACCTGCAGGAGTACCCGATCGAGCAGTACATCCGCGACGCCAAGATCGACACCCTGTACGAGGGCACCACCGCCATCCAGGGCCAGGACTTCTTCTTCCGCAAGATCGTCAAGGACGGTGGCCAGGCGCTCACCGCCCTCAACGAGCAGATCCAGAAGTTCCTCGGCTCCGCCGAGGGCGGCGACGCCCTGGCCGCCGAGCGCGAGCTGCTCGCCAAGGCCGCCGGCGACCTGGAGGCCATCGTCGGCAAGCTCATCGCCGACCTGACCTCGGTCGAGCAGGACGTCAAGAACATGTACAAGGTGGGCCTCAACACCACCCGCCTGCTGATGGTCTCCGGCGACGTCGTGGTCGGCTGGCTGCTGCTGCGCCAGGCCGCGGTGGCCCTGGCCAAGCTGGAGGCCGGCGCCTCCGAGAAGGACGTGCCGTTCTACCAGGGCAAGGTCGCGGCCGCCCGCTTCTTCGCCAAGAACGTCCTCCCGACCATCGCCCCGCAGCGGGCGATCGCCGAGGGCATCGACAACGAGATCATGGAGCTGGCGGAGGAGGCCTTCTAAGGCCCTGCGCGCTCTTCTGACCGCCTGACGACACACCCTCACACCGAAGGGCCCGGCTGCCACCGGGTCCTTCGGTGTTTTGCTCGGGGACGACGGCGGGGGTGGCGGCTGTTCAACGGTCTCGTCGATGGTGCCGGTGGTGGTCAACTGACCACTCTCCCCGAGGACTTCACGGGGACGAGTGTTATCACCCGGCAGTCGGGCGCGGGTTGGGGTTCCCGGCATCTCCGTTCGTGGCAGCCGATCCGGCGCGGCCTCGTTCGGCCGCCTGCTGACGATGTGCGACCGGGAGGGACCAGGGCGTGAAGAAGGGCCGGTGGGAGGCGGATTCGGGATCGTGGGGGTGTTCCGCAACCGTTGCCGGGTATCGAATGCCATGTCCGTGTACGGGCATATGCTCAAGGTGCGAAGCCGACCCCCCATCCGGCTTCGGCCCTCCCTCGACCCTGGAGCAGCATGTCGACCGCCGCCCGCCGGGCATTCTTCGACCGGACGCACACCGACGATCTGATCGCCTTCCTCGGCACCTCGCCGTCCCCGTACCACGCGGTAGCGAGCGCCGCCGAGCGCCTGGAGAAGGCGGGGTTCCGTCAGGTCGCGGAGACGGACGCCTGGGACGCGGCGGCCGGTGGGCGCTACCTGATCCGCGGCGGTGCGCTGATCGCCTGGTACCTGCCGGAGGGGGCCGGTCCGGAGACGCCGTTCCGCATCGTCGGCACCCACACCGACTCGCCCAACCTGCGGGTGAAGCCGGTCCCCGACACCGGCTCCGCCGGGTGGCGGCAGGTCGCGGTGGAGATCTACGGCGGAGTGCCGCTGAACACCTGGCTCGACCGTGACCTCGGCCTGTCCGGCAGACTCGCGCTGAAGGACGGCAGTGCGCGGCTCGTCCAGTTGGACGAGCCGCTGCTGCGCGTGCCCCAGCTCGCCATCCACCTGGACCGCCAGGTCAACGACGGCATGAAGCTCGACCGGCAGCGCCACCTCACCCCGATCTGGGGCCTCGGCCCGGTCGACGAGGGCTCGCTGATCTCGTACGTCGCCGAGCGGGCCGGGCTGGCCGCCGAGGACGTGGCCGGCTGGGACCTCATGACCCACGACGTCCAGCCCGCCTCCTACCTGGGCCGCGACCGCGAGCTGCTGGCCGGCCCGCGCCTGGACAACCAGCTCTCGGTGCACGCGGCCACCGCCGCGCTGGCCGCCGTGGCCGTGGCCGCCGCCGGGGGCGAGGCGGCGCTGCCGTACATCCCGGTGCTGGCCGCCTTCGACCACGAGGAGACCGGCAGCGAGTCGGACACCGGCGCGCAGAGCCCGCTGCTCGGCAACGTGCTCGACCGGACGATCCACGCCCGCGGCGGCAACCCGGAGGACCGCGCCCGGGCGCTGGCCGGCACCGTCTGCCTGTCCTCGGACATGGGCCACGCCGTCCACCCGAACTACTCCGAGCGGCACGAGCCGGGCCACCACCCGCTGCCGAACAACGGGCCGATCCTCAAGGTCAACGTCAACAACCGCTACGCGACCGACGGCGTCGGCCGGGCGGTGTTCGCGGCCGCCTGCGAGAAGGCCGGCGTGCCGTGGCAGAGCTTCGTGTCCAACAACGCGATGCCCTGCGGGACGACGATCGGCCCGATCACGGCGGCGCGACTGGGCATCAAGACGGTGGACTGCGGCATCGCGGCGCTGTCCATGCACTCGGCGCGCGAGCTGTGCGGGGCCGAGGACCCGTACCTGCTGGCGAGCGCGATCAAGGCCTTCCTGGAGGGGTGAGGACGGTGGACGCCCAGGGGCCCGCCGGTCTTCCGGCGGGCCCCTGGGTATCTGCCTTGCTGCTCCGTGCCTCGTTACTCCATGCCCGCGAGGACCAGGGGGAGGCGGCGGGCGCCGTCGGTGACCAGCTTCACCGGCACGCCCCAGTCCTGCTGGTGCACGTGGCAGGCCGGGTACTCGATCTCCGGGTCGTCGTCGCAGGAGGCGGCCATCGCCGAGACGTGCAACACGCCCTCGGCCACCTCGTCCGAGAGCACCAGCTCGCGGGAGAGGGCGGAGTCCGCGCCCGCGCCGGAGACCAGCAGCTCGGGCGGGGTCGAGCTGACCAGCAGCCGGGTGGACGGGCCGTAGCGCTCGTCCAGCTTCTGGCCGCTCGGCGCCTCGAAGACCACGTCCAACCGCAGGGCGCCCGGCGCGACCTCGGTGGCCGCGCGCTGGGTGCGGTGCGCCACCGACTCCACCCGTACGGCCTCCTCCGGCAGCCGCAGCCGGGTCAGCCGGTGCCGGGCCGACTCGACCACCACGATGTCGCCGTCCACCAGCACCGCCCCGGAGGGCTCGCGCAGGTCGGTGGCCAGGGTGGTGACCTCGCCGCCGGCCGGGTCGAAGCGGCGCAGGGCGTGGTTGTAGGTGTCGCTGACGGCCACCGAGCCGTCCGGCAGCACCGTCACGCCCAGCGGGTGCTGGAACAGGGCCTGGTCGGCAGCGCCGTCCCGGTGGCCGAAGTCGAACAGGCCGGTCCCGACGGCCGTTTCGACCGTCTTCGTTTCACGTGAAACGAAACGCAGCGCGGAGGTCTCCGAGTCGGCGACCCAGAGCCTCCCGCCGTCCGCGGAGACCGCGAGGCCGGACGGCTGGGCGAACCAGGCCTCGGCGGCCGGGCCGTCCACCAGGCCCTCGTTGGTGGTGCCGGCCGCCACGCCGACCGTGCCGGCCGCCGGGTCGTACGCCCACAGCTGGTGCACGCCGGCCATCGCGATCCACACCCTGCCGTCGAACCAGGCGACGTCCCACGGCGAGGAGAGGTCCACCTCCCGGGCCGGGCCCTCGGTGGGCGAACCCTGCCACCACTGGCGGCCGGTGCCCGCCAGGGTGGTGACGCTGCCATCGGCCAGGCGCACGCCGCGCAGCGCGTGGTTCACGGTGTCCGCGACCACCACGTCGAACTCCCCGCCCTCGGGGAGCAGCGCCAGGCCCTGCGGCTCGCTGAACCGCGGGCTGGTGCCGTCCACCAGGCCGCGCTGCCCGTCACCGATCCGGCGCACCACCGTCTCGCCGTCCTCGGCCAGCTCGACCAACGAGTGGTGGCCGGAGTCGGCGACCAGGAAGTGGCCGTTCGGCAGCCGCACCGCCTTGCCGGGGAACTTGAGGTCGTCGGTGCTCGGCTCGGGCGCCACGTACGGGCCGTCGCCGCGCCGCAGCGTGCCCTTGGCCTCGTGCTCCGCCTCCAGCTCCGCCACCAGCCGGGCGATCGCGTGGGCGTGCCCCTCACCGGCGTGCTGGGCGACCACGTAGCCCTCGGGGTCGATCACCACGAGCGTCGGCCAGGCGCGGACGGCGTACTGCTTCCAGGTCGCGAGCGCCGGGTCGTCCAGCACCGGGTGGTGCACCTCGTACCGGGCGACGGCGTCCACGACGGCCTGGTGGTCGGCCTCGTGCACGAACTTGGGTGAGTGCACCCCGACGATCACCACGGTGTCGCGGTGCTGCTCCTCCAGCTCGCGGAGCTCGTCCAGGACGTGCAGACAGTTGATGCAGCAGAAGGTCCAGAAGTCCAGGACGGTGATCTTGCCCCGGAAGTCGGCGAGGGTGAGGTCCTTGCCGCCGGTGTTCAGCCAGCCGCCTGCTCCGACCAGTTCGGGGGCGCGTACGCGTGCACGAGATGCCATGACCTCATCCAACCGTATGAGGGGTGGGGGCATTCCGGGGGTGAGGGGTTCCGCTGCGCGGGGTTGGGGTGGGGTGGGGGGCTTTCGGGAGGGTGGGTGACGCCGGGGGCGGTTCCGGGGGTGGGCGCTCCGGGGGCTGGATGATTTTCGGACCGCCGACTCTGTTGGGTGGGGGCGCTCGCCGTTGGCGGTCTGAAAATCACCCGTCACGCCCCTCTCCGCACCCACCCCCTCCACCGCCCCCTCCCGCAGCGCGTCCCTCTCG
>NZ_JBEOSP010000025.1:0-122510 GCF_040303105.1 Kitasatospora sp. NPDC096128
TACATTCCGAACCCGGAAGCTAAGCCTCACAGCGCCGATGGTACTGCAGGGGGGACCCTGTGGGAGAGTAGGACGCCGCCGAACAATCATTCAGAGAAGGCCCACCCGGGTTACCGGGTGGGCCTTTTCGCATTCTTTGAGAGTTTCAGTCAGAGCTTCAGCTTGAATCCGACGTGCGAGGCCGTGAAACCGAGGCGCTCGTAGAACCGGTGTGCATCCGTGCGGGTCGCGTCCGAGGTGAGCTGGACGAGGTCGACGCCGAGCTGACGGGCGCGCTCGACGGCCCACTCGATCAGCTGGGTGCCCAGTCCGCTGCCGCGTTCGTCGGAGTGGATGCGGACGGCCTCGATGATCGCGCGGGTGGAGCCCGCCCGGGAGAGGCACGGGATCACCGTGAGCTGGAGGGTGCCGATGACGCGGCCGGCGCGTTCGGCGACGACCAGGTGCTGGTGCGGGTCCTGGTCGATGCGGGTGAAGGCGGTGCGGTAGGGGGTGAGGTCGTCGGGGTGCTCGCGGATGGCGCCCAGCGGGTCGTCCGCGAGCATGGCCACGATCGCCGGCAGATCGCCTTCGCCAGCCCGTCGGATCGTCAGAACAGCCTTTTCAGTCATGATCAGAGGATAGGGAGGGCCAGGAGGGCTGCCGGGCCTTATCTACGCCCGTAGCGTGCCTCCAGAGCCCTTCTGCCGCCCTCCTGTCGCCCCGCTGCAATCCGCCTGCGGTCCTTCGCCGGTCCGTTCCGCTCCGATGCCGGGTCAGCCCCCGGGCCCGGTGCTGGTGATGACGGCGAAGACGGCTCCGTGCGGGTCCAGTACCTGGGCGAGCCGGCCGACCCCGTGGACGTCCGTCGCCGGGATCCGGACCTTCGCGCCGAGCCGGTCGGCGATGGCGAGGGCGGCGTCCACGTTGGGGACCTCGAAGTACGGGAGCCAGTGCGAGCCGGTGCCGCGGGCGGTGTGTTCGGGGCTGAGCTGGAGGATTCCGCCGTGGGCGTCGTCGGTGCCGCCGCCGGCCGGGGTGAGCACGGTGTAGAGCACCTCGCCGAGCGGAACGTCCTGTTCCTGCCAGCCGAAGACCGTGCGGTAGAAGGCCTTGGCCCGTTCGGCGTCGACGCTGTAGCACTCGGCCCAGCAGAGGCTGACCTGGTCGTTGACGAGGTCCAGGCCGCGGGTGTCGTGCGGTTGCCAGACGGCGAAGTCGGCGCCGGTCGGGTCGGTGTAGCCGGCCATCCGCCCGGCGGTGAAGACGTCGAAGGGGGTGAACCGTACGCGGCCGCCCGCCTGTTGGACGAGTTGGGTGGTGCGGTCGGCGTCCTCGGTGGCGAAGTAGAGGGTCCAGCCGGGCAGGGTGCCCTCCTCGGCGAGCGGGCCGAGGGCGGCGACGGTGCGGCCGTCGAGCTGGAAGAAGCCGTAGCCGCCGGCTTCGGGGCCGGCCGAGTCGAAGGTCCAGCCGAACAGGGCGGTGTAGAAGTCGACGGAGGCCCGGGTGTCGGGGCTGCTCAGGTCGAGCCAGTCCGGGGAACCGGGGCGGAAGTCGGTGTTGAGCATGGTGGCACTGCTCCTCGGGCGGGTCCCGTACGGGCGCGGTCGACGACCCCCTGGACCCTTTCAGCCTGGCACCTCGGTGGGGGCGGTGCACGGCGGGTCCGCGGGCGGTCCGGACTTGTCCGCGCAGGGCGGTACGGTGCGTAACGGAATGGTCCACCCGTACCGGTCGAAGGGGGCTCCGGTGGGCAAGCAGGTGCAGTCGGGGCAGGAGGCGGCCCGCCAGCTCGCGCAGGTCGAGGGCGTGCTGGAGCGGATCACCTACGCCAATGAGGAGACCGGCTACACGGTGGCCCGGGTGGACACCGGCCGGGGCGGGAACGACCTGCTGACGGTGGTGGGCGCGCTGCTGGGGGCGCAGGTCGGCGAGTCGCTGCGGCTGCACGGGCGGTGGGGTTCGCACCCGCAGTACGGGCGGCAGTTCACGGTGGAGAACTACACGACGGTGCTGCCCGCCACGATCCAGGGCATCCAGCGCTACCTGGGGTCGGGGCTGATCAAGGGCATCGGGCCGCGGTTCGCCGAGCGGATCGTGGAGCGCTTCGGGGTGGACACCCTGGAGGTGATCGAGAAGGAGCCGGGCCGGCTGATCGAGGTGCCGGGGCTGGGGCCGAAGCGCACCAAGAAGATCGCCGCGGCCTGGGAGGAGCAGAAGGCCATCAAGGAGGTGATGGTCTTCCTGCAAGGGGTCGGGGTGTCGACCTCGCTGGCGGTGCGGATCTACAAGCAGTACGGCGACGCCTCGATCGGGGTGGTCCGCAACGAGCCGTACAAGCTGGCCTCGGACGTCTGGGGCATCGGCTTCCTGACGGCGGACCGGATCGCGCAGTCGGTGGGCATCCCGCACGACAGCCCGGAGCGGGTGAAGGCGGGGTTGCAGTACGCGCTGTCGCAGAGCGCCGACCAGGGCCACTGCTACCTGCCGGAGGAGCGGCTGATCGCGGACGGCGTGAAGCTGCTGCAGGTGGACGTGGGACTGGTGATCGACTGCCTGGCGGAGCTGGTCGCGGGGGAGGGGGTGGTCCGCGAGACGGTGCCGGGGGAGGCGGGCGAGCCGATCACCGCGGTGTACCTGGTGCCGTTCCACCGGGCGGAGATCTCGCTGGCCAACCAGTTGCTGCGGCTGCTGCGTTCGGACTCCGACCGGTTGCCGTGGTCGGCGGACGTGGACTGGCCGGCGGCGCTGGAGTGGCTGGCGCGGCGGACCGGGGCGGCGCTGGCGCCGGAGCAGGAGCAGTCGGTGCGGCTGGCACTGACCGAGAAGGTCGCGGTGCTGACGGGTGGTCCGGGCTGCGGCAAGTCGTTCACGGTGAAGTCGATCGTGACGATGGCGCTGGCCAAGCGGGCGAAGGTGGTGCTGGCGGCGCCGACCGGGCGGGCGGCCAAGCGGCTGGCGGAGCTGACCGGGGCGGAGGCCTCGACGGTGCACCGGCTGCTGGAGCTGAAGCCGGGCGGCGATGCCGCGTACGACCGGGACCGGCCGTTGGACGCGGACCTGGTGGTGGTGGACGAGGCCTCGATGCTGGACCTGATCCTGGCGAACAAGCTGGTGAAGGCGGTGCCGCCGGGTGCGCACCTGCTGTTCGTGGGGGACGTGGACCAGCTGCCCTCGGTGGGTGCCGGGGAGGTGCTGCGGGACCTGCTGGCGCAGGACGGGCCGATCCCGTCGGTGCGGCTGACCCGGATCTTCCGGCAGGCGCAGCAGTCCGGCGTGGTGACCAACGCGCACCGGATCAACGAGGGGAAGCCGCCGTTGACGGAGGGTCTGGCGGACTTCTTCCTGTTCGTGGAGGAGGACACGGAGCGGGCGGCCGGTCTGACGGTGGACGTGGTGGCGCGCCGGATCCCGCAGAAGTTCGGCTACGACCCGCGCCGGGACGTCCAGGTGCTGGCGCCGATGCACCGGGGCCCGGCCGGGGCGGGGAACCTGAACACCCTGTTGCAGGGGGCGGTGACGCCGGCCCGGGAGGGGCTGGCGGAGCGGCGCTTCGGCGGGCGGACGTTCCGGGTGGGGGACAAGGTCACCCAGATCCGCAACAACTACGACAAGGGGCGGAACGGGGTCTTCAACGGCACAGTGGGAGTGGTGACCGCCCTCAGCGTGGACGACCAGCGGTTGACGGTGCTCACCGACGAGGACGAGGAGGTGCCGTACGACTTCGACGAGCTGGACGAGCTGGCCCACGCCTATGCGGTGACGATCCACCGATCGCAGGGAAGTGAATACCCGGTGGTGGTGATTCCGGTCACTATGTCCGCTTGGACGATGCTCCAGCGGAACCTGCTCTACACGGCTGTGACCAGGGCGAGGAAACTCGTCGTGCTGGTCGGGTCACGGAAGGCGATCGCGCAGGCCGTGAGGGCCGTCAGTGCAGGTCGGCGGCACGCCGCGCTCGATCATCGACTTGCTTCTGGATGATTATCCAACAGGATGGTTGCCTCTAATGTTCTCTTGACGTGAAGAGATTTACGGCAGAGCCTAGGGTGGTGCCGATCTTGTCCGGTTCGTACCGGCAGGGGCAGCAGGTTTTGTAGGGGCGGGCCCTTCCGGGCCACCCCGGGTGCGCGACTGTCCTCCGGATGGGGGATCGTGGAGACAGTCAGGGCACCTTGGAAGAGGATTCATTTCGTCGGTGAGGAAGACGTGAGCGACAACTCGGTAGTACTGCGGTACCAGGACGGCGAGTACGAGTACCCCGTCGTCGAGAGCACTGCGGGCAACTCCGGCTTCGACATCTCGAAGCTGCTCCCGCAGACCGGCCTGGTCACCCTGGACAACGGCTTCGGTAACACCGCCGCGTACAAGTCCGCGATCACCTTCGTGGACGGCGACAACGGCATCCTGCGGTACCGCGGCTACCCGATCGAGCAGCTCGCCTCGCAGGGCGGCTTCATCGAGACCGCGTACCTCCTGATCAACGGCGAGCTGCCCAACGCGGACCAGCTGGCGCAGTTCAACCGCGAGATCACCCAGCACACGCTGCTGCACGAGGACGTCAAGCGCTTCTTCCAGGGCTTCCCGCGGGACGCCCACCCGATGGCCATGCTGTCCTCGGTGGTCGGCGCGCTCTCCACCTTCTACCCGGAGAGCCACAACCCCTTCGACGCGGCCCAGCGCCACCTGTCGACCGTCCGTCTGCTGGCCAAGCTGCCGACGATCGCCGCGTACGCGTACAAGAAGGCGATGGGCCAGCCCTTCGTCTACCCGCGCAACGACCTCAGCTACGTCGAGAACCTCCTGCGGATGACCTTCGCCGTCCCCGCCGAGGACTACGAGCTCAACCCGGTCATCGTCAACGCGCTGGACAAGCTGCTCATCCTGCACGCGGACCACGAGCAGAACTGCTCGACCTCCACCGTGCGCCTGGTCGGCTCCAGCCACGCCAACCTGTTCGCCTCGATCTCGGCGGGCATCTCGGCGCTGTGGGGCCCGCTGCACGGCGGTGCCAACCAGGCCGTCCTGGAGATGCTGGAGAGCATCCAGAAGGACGGCGGCGACGTCGACGCGTTCATCACGAAGGTGAAGAACAAGGAAGCCGGCGTCAAGCTGATGGGCTTCGGCCACCGCGTCTACAAGGCCTTCGACCCGCGCGCCGCGCAGGTCAAGCTGCTGGCGCACGAGGTCCTCGGCCAGCTCGGCAAGAGCGACGAGCTGCTGGAGATCGCGCTCAAGCTGGAGGAGCACGCCCTCAAGGACGACTTCTTCATCTCGCGCAAGCTGTACCCGAACGTGGACTTCTACACCGGCCTGATCTACCGCGCCATGGGCTTCCCGACCAGCATGTTCACCGTGCTGTTCGCCCTCGGCCGGCTGCCGGGCTGGATCGCCCACTGGCACGAGATGATCAACGACCCGACCAGCCGGATCGGCCGCCCGCGCCAGATCTACACCGGCACCGCGATCCGCGACTACGTCGAGCTCGAGCAGCGCTGACGTCGCACCGCACCGAAAGGGGCCCGGCCGCTGCTGAGCGGCCGGGCCCCTTCGCGCCCCCGCGCCGCGGACCCGGAAGGGCCCGCGGCGCGGGGACGGAACCGTACGGCGCACGACTCCGGGGCCGGCCGCAACCGGGGACGGCCGCTCAAAGCGTCCCTGGCCCGCCACAACCCCGGCGCCGTGCGCGAAGGCCGTCGAGAGTTCGACGACCGTTCCCGGGGCCCGCCGGAGCCCCGTCGGCGGCAGCCGCTGGAAGCGCGGGGCACGGTGCCGTTGACCGTGCCCCGCCCAGCGGAAAAACTGCCGCACTACCAACCTAAGACGTATCAGGGTGCGAGAAGTTACGCCCGGGGGGTGTGAGCTGCCTCTCGCCACGCTCCGTAGGCGCTTCGTACCGCGCCCATATCACACCTTCTCTCGCACACGACGTCACCCTCCCCGCAGTCACGGCAACCGAGCGTGATAGGAATCGTGGCATTCCGGTACGGACCGTCGCGCCCCCTCGTCGTGCGACGGCGGAACTGGGGAGGGAGTACGCAGATGGCCAGGAACGTCGTCGTCACCGGCGGTGGCACGGGAATCGGGTACGAAGTCGCGCGGCGGTTCGCCGAAGCGGGCGAGCACGTGGTGATCGTCGGTCGCCGTCGGGCGGTCCTGGAGAAGGCCGCGGCCGACCTCGGGCCGAACGTCACCCCGCTGGTGTGCGACCTCGCCGACCCGGACGCGGTGGAGGCCGCGCTGGCGGAACTGCCCGAGCGGGTCGACGTGCTGGTGAACAACGCCGGCAGCCGGGAGACCGTGGGCGGCGCCGGGCCGCACGCCCTGCTGGCCCGCTGGCGCGGCGACTTCGAGCGCAACGTGCTGACCGTCGTGATGCTCACCGAGTCGATCCGGGACCGGCTCACCCCGGGCTCCGGCCGGGTCGTCACCATCAGCTCCATCGCCGCCCTGCGCGGGGCCGGCTCCTACGGTGCGGCGAAGGCCTCGCTGCACGCCTGGAACCACTTCCTGGCCGCGCAGTTGGGCACTTCGGGGATCACCGCCAACATCGTCGCGCCGGGCACGGTGGCCGGCACCGAGTTCTTCGGGCCGCGGCTGGACGAGGCCGAGGTGGCCCGCCGGGCGGGCCGTACGCTGCTCGGCCGGATCGGCGAGACCGGTGAGGTGGCGGCGGCGGTCACCTTCCTCGCTTCGCCCGAAGCCGGGTTCATCACCGGCGAGATCCTGCACTGCAACGGCGGGGAACTGCTGGGGCGTTGAGTTGTGACGAGGGGCCCGGACCGAACGCGGTCCGGGCCCCTCGGGCCTCGCCGCCCGGGCCCGGGCGGCGAGTCAGCGGAAGCGGCGCAGCCGGAGGCTGTTGCTGACCACGAAGACCGAGGAGAAGGCCATCGCGGCCCCGGCGATCATCGGGTTCAGCAGTCCGGCGGCGGCCAGCGGGATCGCCGCCACGTTGTAGCCGAAGGCCCAGCAGAGGTTGCCCCGGATGGTGGCGAGGGTCCGGCGGGAGAGCCGGATGGCGTCGGCCGCGGCGCGCAGGTCGCCGCGGACCAGGGTGAGGTCGCCGGCCTCGATCGCGGCGTCGGTACCGGTGCCCATCGCCAGGCCGAGGTCGGCCTGGGCGAGCGCGGCGGCGTCGTTGACGCCGTCGCCGACCATCGCGACGACCCGGCCCTCGGCCTGAAGCCGCCGGACCGTCGCCACCTTGTCCTCGGGGAGCACCTCGGCGATGACGTCCCGCGGCGCGATGCCGAGCTCGGCGGCCACCGCCCCGGCCACCGTGCGGTTGTCGCCGGTCAGCAGCACCGGGGTCAGGCCCAGGGCCCGCAGCTCGGCGACGGCCTCGGCGCTGGTCGGCCGGAGCGCGTCCGCCACCTCCAGGACGGCCCGGGCCGCGCCGTCCCAGCCGACCGTGATCGCGGTGCGGCCGGCCGCCTCGGCGGCCGCCGAGGCACGGGCCAGGACGGGCGGCAGCTCCTCGGCGCGGCCGGCGGTGACCGCGCGGCCGGCGGTGACCGTGCGGCCGTCCACGACGCCCCGCACTCCCCGGCCGGGCAGGCTGCGGAAGCCCTGGACCGATGGCAGCCCGCCGAGGCGGTCGGCGGCCGCGGTGGCGACCGCCCGGGCGATCGGGTGCTCGGAGGCGTGCTCCAGGGCGCCGGCCAGGCGCAGCACCTCGGCCTCGGTGACGCCCTCGACGGTGTGCACGGCGAGCAGGGTCATCCGGCCGGTGGTGACGGTGCCGGTCTTGTCCAGGACGACGGTGTCCACCCGGCGGGTGGTCTCCAGTAGTTCGGGGCCCTTGATCAGGATGCCGAGCTGGGCGCCGCGGCCGGTGCCGACCATGAGCGCGGTCGGGGTGGCCAGGCCGAGGGCGCACGGGCAGGCGATGATCAGCACGGCCACGGCGGCGGTGAACGCCGCGGTGGGGCTGTCGGTGGCCAGCAGCCGGCCGACCAGGGTGGCCAGGGCGATCAGGATGACCGTCGGGACGAAGACCGCGGAGATCCGGTCGGCCAGCCGCTGGGCGGAGGCCTTGCCGTTCTGGGCGTCCTCGACCAGCTTGGCCATCCGGGCCAGCCGGGTGTCCGCGCCGACCCGGGTGGCCTCGACCACCAGCCGCCCGCCCGCGTTGACGGTGGCGCCGGTGACGGTGTCCCCGACGGTGACCTCGACCGGGACGGACTCGCCGGTGAGCATCGAGGCGTCCAGCGCGGAGCTGCCCTCGACCACTGTGCCGTCGGTGGCGACCTTCTCGCCGGGGCGCACCACGAAGCGCATCCCGACGGCCAGCCGGTCCACCGGCAGGCGGACCTCGCGACCGTCCCGGAGGACGCCCACGTCCTTGGCGCCGAGGTCGAGCAGGGCGTGCAGGGCCGCGCCGGCCCGGCGCTTGGCGCGGGCCTCCAGGTGGCGGCCGAGCAGGATCAGCACGGTGACGGCGGCGGCGGTCTCCAGGTAGAGCGTGGTGGAGGGGTCGGTGTCGCCGATCGCGAAGGAGAACGCGTGGTGCATGCCGGGCAGGCCGGCGTGGCCCCAGAACAGGGCCCAGCAGGACCAGCCGAAGGCGGCCAGGGTGCCGAGCGAGACCAGGGTGTCCATGGTCGCGGCGCCGTGCTTGAGGTTGGTCCAGGCGGCGCGGTGGAAGGGCAGGCCGCCGTACACGACGACCGGGCCGGTGAGGGCGAAGGCCAGCCACTGCCAGTTGGTGAACTGGAGGGCCGGGAGCATCGAGAGCAGCACCACCGGGGCGCTGAGCACGGCGCTGATCAACAGGCGGTCGCGGCCGGGGGTGGTGGCCCGGTCGGGGCCCTCGTTCGGGCTGGGGCGGTCGGCGTTCTCGGGGGAGGGTTCGGGTGCGGCGGGGGCCGGGAGCGGCGGGAGCTCGGCGGTGTAGCCGGTCCGCTGGACGGTTTCGATCAGCTCCTCGACCGTGACGCCGGGGCCGTAGTCGACCCGGGCCTTCTCGGTGGCGAAGTTGACCGTGGCCTCGACGCCGTCCATCCGGTTGAGCTTCTTCTCGATCCGGGCGGCGCAGGAGGCGCAGGTCATCCCGCCGATCGACAGCTCGACCCGGTCCCGTGCCTCGACACCGGGGGCGGAGGTGGTCATGCGGAGGCTCCTTGGTCGGGGCTCACGGCGGGGGCTCACGGCGGGGGCTTTGTCGGGCCCCCGCCGTACCGGGGCGGCTCAGGCGGCGGGGCCGACCAGCTCGTAGCCGGCCTCGTCGATCGCGGCGCGGATCTGGTCCTCCGCCAGCGGGGCGGTGGAGGAGACCGTCACGGTACCCGCCTGGGAGTCGGCGGCGACCTCGGTGACACCGGCCAGCGCGGACAGCTCCTCGCTGATCGCCTTCTCGCAGTGGCCGCAGCTCATGCCGGACACGGTGTAGGTGATGGTGCTGGACATCGGGGCCTCCTGGAGGTCGGTGCGGGTGCCGGCTCTGCTGCTTCCCCCGCTCTTCGAACACCATACCCCTCCGGGGTATTTCCCGGAGGGGTGGGGTGACGCGGATCGCATCGTAGGCGACCGCCGCGTCCGGGCCGGTTCTCGGGTGGGGCCCGATCGGTCGGCAGCCGGACGCCGGGCAGGGCCTCCTCCGAGTAGCCGCTTTGGTTGAACTTTATGACAAATCAGGCAATCGGGGCTGATGGGGTGAGGGGAGTGATGTGGGTGAGGTCGGCGGGCGGTTCGGGGGCGGGTGGTTCGGGGGCGGGTGGTTCGGTGGGCGGGTGGTTCGGGGGCGTGATCGTCCCTTATGTTCGGTATGTGTTCCCGATCCGCCGTGCCCAGTCGCCCTCGGCCCCCACTGCCGCCGGGCTGCCGCCGGCCCGGCGACGCGGCGCCCTGATGGCCGCCGACCTGCAGGACGTGCCGCTCTGGCGGCGGGCCACCCCGGCGCTGCTCGCCGTCCTGCTGGTCTCACTCGCGGACCTCCTCTCCGGCAAGGACCGGTACCTCGCACCCCTGATGACCGTCGTGCCGGCCGTCGCCGCGCTCACCCTCAAACCCGGCGAACTGCTCGCCGTCTGCGCGGTCGGGCTGATCGCCGTCTTCGGGCTCAGCCACTACGACCAGGTCGACAACATCAACGACGCCCGCTTCCTCTACGGTGCGATGGTCAGCTACCTCGTCCTGACGCTGTTCTCGGCCTGGGTCGCCGGGGTCCGGATGCGGCGCGCGGCCGCCTTCGCGGCGGTCAGCTCCGTCGCCGAGGCCGCCCAGCGGGCCCTGCTGCGCCTTCCCGGACCGGTCGTCGGGCCGCTGCGGCTCGCGGTGCGCTACGTGTCCGCGGCGGACGCCTCACGGATCGGCGGGGACCTCTACTCGGTGCTGGAGACGCCGCACGGCACCCGGGTCGCGGTCGGGGACGTCCGGGGCAAGGGGCTGGCCGCCGTCCAGACCGCGGCGGTGGTGCTCGGCGCCTTCCGCGAGGCCGCGTACGACGAGGCCGGGCTGCGGGGCGTCGCGTCGCGGATCGAGGCCAGCGTCGAGCGGCACGTGCCCGACGGGGAGTTCACCACGGCGCTGTTCGCGGAGTTCCGCCGGCCCGGGGAGATGGAGCTGCTCCAGTACGGGCACGTCGCGCCGATCAGGGTGGACGGCGAGGGACGGGCGCACGTGCTGGACGCGCCCGACCCTTGGGTGCCGCTGGGCCTCGGGCGGCTGGCGCCGGGCGAACCGACCACCTGGGGGCAGCCGTTCGGGGCGGAGGACGTCCTGGTGCTGTGCACGGACGGGGTGATCGAGGCGCGGCACCGCAGGAGCGGGGAGTTCTATCCGCTGGCGGAGCGGGTGGGGCCGTTGGTACGGGGAGCGGGGCGCTCGGCGGGGGAGTTGGAGGCGGCGGTGGGGCGGGTGTATGCGGATCTGCTGGCGCATACGGGTGGGGAGTTGAGGGATGACGCGTTGCTGTTGTTGATTGCGTGGACGGGCTGAGGGGGTTCCGCTGCGCGGGGGGCTTGGGTGTGGGGGTGGGCTTTCGGGAGGGTGGGTGACGCCGGGGGCGGTTCCGGGGGTGGGCGCTCCGGGGGCTGGATGATTTTCCGACCGCCGACCCTCATCGAGGGGGGCTGGGACCGTTGGCGGTCTGAAAACCACCCGTCACGCCCCTCTCCGCACCCACCCCCTCCACCGCCCCCTCCCGCAGCGCGTCCCTCTCGCTTGGGGCGGGTGAGGGGTGAGGGGTGAGGGGGAGGGGGCGGTTGGGGTGGTTGGGGTGGGGTGGGTTGGGGTGGGGTGGGTTGGGGTGGGGTGGGTTGGGGTGGGGTGGTGTGGGGTGTCAGGTGGCGGTGGTGGTGGCGAGGGCGCGGAAGATGAGGGCGGTGGAGGTGGCGCCGGGGTCTTGGTGGCCGGTGCTGCGGGGGCCCAGGTAGGAGGCGCGGCCCTTGCGGGCCTGGAGGGGGATGGTGTCGCGGGCGCCCTGTTCGGCGGCTTCGGCGGCGGCTGCGGCGGCCTCGGGGAGGGGGGCTCCGGTGGTGGCTGCGGTGCGGAAGGCGGCGACGGCCGGGGTCCAGGCGTCGACGATGGTTTTGTCGCCGGGGTCGGCCTTGCCGAGGGCGCGGATCGCGTCCAGGCCGGCGGCGAGGGCCTCGGCGAGGGTGGTCGGGGTGGCGGGGCCGGGGAGGGCGGCGCCGATCGCGCGGAAGGCCTTGCCGTAGAGGGGGCCGGAGGCGCCGCCGACCTTGGAGATCAGGGTGGTGCCGGTCTTGGTGAGGACGGCGCCGGGGTTGTCGGGCCGGAGGTCGTCCAGGGCGGTGAGGACGGCGGCGAAGCCGCGTTGGAGGTTGCTGCCGTGGTCGCCGTCGCCGATTGCGGAGTCCAGGTCGGTGAGGTGGGCCCGATGCTGTTCTACGGCGGTGGCGATCGTGCGGACCCAGGCTTCGGCGAGGGGAGTGTCGAAGTCCATGCCGGTTCCCTTCAGGCCCGCTTGAGGGCGGGGGTGTCGACCGGGGCGTCCCAGAGGTCCAGCAGCTGGGCGTCGGCCTTGGTGAGGGTGAGGGAGAAGCCCGCCATGTCGAGGCTGGTGACGTAGTTGCCGACCAGGCTGCGGGCCACCGTGATGCCGTGCTCGGCGAGCCGGGCGGCGACCTCGCCGTAGACCACGTACAGCTCCAGCAGCGGGGTGCCGCCGAGGCCGTTGAGCAGGGCGATCACTTCGTCGCCCGGGGTCAGGTGGTGGTCGGTGAGGATGGTCTCGACCACCTCGGCGGCCAGTTCGCGGGCGGGGCGGAGCTTCTCGCGGCGCCGGCCGGGCTCGCCGTGGATGCCGACGCCGACCTCGATCTCGTCCTCGGGCAGGTCGAAGCCGGGTTTGCCGGCGGCGGGGACGGTGGCGGCGGTGAGCGCGATCGCGAAGGAGCGGGAGGCGGCGTTGACGCGCTCGCCGAGGGCGGCGACCTCGTCGAGCGGGGCGCCGCGTTCGGCGAGGGCGCCTGCGGTCTTCTCGACCAGGACGGTCGCGCCGGTGCCGCGGCGGCCCGCGGTCCAGGTGGAGTCCTCGACCGCGACGTCGTCGTTGACCAGGACGGTGCGGACCTCCAGGCCCTCCTCCGCGGCGAGTTCGGCGGCGAGCTCGAAGTTCATCACATCGCCGGTGTAGTTCTTGACGATGAAGACGACGCCGGCGCCGTTCTCCACGGCCTTCGCGGCGGCCAGCATCTGATCCGGGACTGGGGAGGTGAACACCTCGCCGGGGCAGGCGGCGTCGAGCATGCCGGGGCCGACGAAGCCGCCGTGCAGCGGCTCGTGGCCGGAACCGCCGCCGGAGATCAGCGCGACCTTGGGGCCGGTCGGAGGGGCGGCCCGGGTGATCACCCGGTTGGGGACGTCCACCGTCAGCTCGGGGTGGGCGGCGGCGACTCCGGCCAGGGCGTCCTCCAGGACGCTCTCCGGGGTGTTGATCAGTTTCTTCAACGTTCTTCGCTCCCTCTGGTGACCGCGGTGGGGACGCAACAGCCTGGGGCCGACGCTACGCCAGACGGGGGGTGGGGGCACGGGGTGCGACACGCGCGGTTCCGCTCACCCTTCCGGAGCAGTGGGGCGGGGTCTAGGGTCGGGCGCATGAGTGGACGGGTGGGAATCGTTCTGGTTTCGCACAGTGCCAAGTTGGCCGACGGGCTGCGTGAGTTGCTGGGGGAGCTTGCCCCGGACGGCGTGCGGGTGGTGGTCGCGGCGGGGACGGAGGACGGCGGGCTCGGCACCAGCTACGAGCTGATCGCCGGGGCGGTCGCGGAGGCGGACACCGGGGCGGGCGTGGTCGTGCTGCCGGACCTCGGCAGCTCGGTGCTGACCGCGGTGACCGTGCTGGAGGACGAGCCGAGGCCGGGGGTGAGGCTGGTGGACGCGCCGTTCGTGGAGGGCGCGGTGGCGGCCGCCGTCACGGCCTCGACCGGGGCGGTGCTGGCCGAGGTGGTCGCGGCGGCGGAGGAGGCGCGGTCCTTCCGCAAGTTGTAGCGGGGGTCATTTGGCGTCGGCGTAGCAGTCCACTACTGCGGTGCTGAGCGGGAAGCGCACCGGGGTGTCGCCGAAGACCAGGCGCCGGGCCTCGTCGGCGGCCTCGGCGACGGCGGTGGCCACCTGCTCGGCCAGGTTGGCCGGGGTGTGCACGATCACCTCGTCGTGCTGGAAGAACACCAGGTGGGGGCGGTCCGCCGGGACGGGCACCGGCAGTTCTCCCAGTCGTCGGCGCAGTGCCGCCAGCAGGGCGAGCGCCCAGTCGGCGGCGCTGGCCTGGATGACGAAGTTGCGGGTGAACCGGCCGCGGGCGCGGGCGGTGCGGCCGCCCGTCTCGCCGCCGGCGTCGGCCTCGGTGAGGTCGAGGAAGGCGTCGGAGGCCGGCGGGCAGACCCGGCCGAGCCGGGAGGCGACCACGCCGCCGTCCTCGCCGGTGCGGGCGGCGGCCTCGACGTAGCCCATGGCGGCCGGGTAGCGGCGGCGCAGGGTGTTCAGCAGTGGGCCGATGTCGCCGCTGGTCTGCCCGTACATGGCGCCGAGCAGGCCGAGCTTGGCCTTGTCGCGGTCGCCCTGGAAGGCCTGGGCGGCGAGTGCCTCGTAGAGGTCGCCGCCGGCGGCGGTGCGGGCCAGCTCGGAGTCCTGGGAGAGCGCGGCGAGCACCCGCGGCTCCAGCTGGGCGGCGTCGGCGACCACCAGTAGCCAGCCCGGGTCGGCGACCACGGCGCGGCGCAGGATGCGCGGGATCTGCAGGGCGCCGCCGCCGCGGCTGGCCCAGCGGCCGGAGACCACGCCGCCGACCACGTACTCGGGCCGGAAGCGGCCGCCGCGGGCCCAGGCGTCCTGCCAGGCCCAGCCGTGGGCGACGTGGATCCGGGCCAGCTCCTTGTAGCGGACCAGCAGTCGGGCGGCCGGGTGGTCGATCTCCTTGAGCTCCCAGGAGCGGGTGGAGCCGAGCTGGATGCCGGCCTCGGCGAAGGCGCGCAGCACCTGGGTGTGCGAGTCGGGGTTGAACGGCTTGGCGCCGAGGGCCTGTTGGAGTTCGGCGGCGAGGTCGGCGAGCACCCGGGGCTGGGTGCCGGGGACGGTGGGGCGGGGGCCGAGCAGGTCGGTGAGCAGCCGGTCGTGGACGTCGGAGCGCCAGGGCAGGCCGTCGCGGGCGATCTCGGTGGCCACCAGGGCGCCGGCCGACTCGGCGGCGACCAGCAGCCGGAAGCGCTGCCGGGCGGCCGGGTCGGCGATCGCGGCGATCCGCCGCTGCTGTTCGGCGTGCACGGCGACCACGGCGGTCAGCGGGTCGGCGCCGGGAGGCAGTTGCAGCCGGTCCGGGGCGAACAGGGTGTCCTGTCCGTCGTCCGCGTCGGACAGGCCCGGTTCGGGCAGGTCGTCCGGGACGGGCAGGCCGTGCAGCCGGGACCAGGCGGCGCCGAGCGAGCGGGGCGCGCCGAAGCGGCCCTCGTGGCCCAGCAGCAGCGCCTCGACCAGCCGGAGGTCGTGGCAGCGGGCGAGCCGGTCGGGCAGCCGGGGCAGCAGCGGGGCGTACCCGGAGTCGGCGGCGGCCCAGACCCAGCGCGGGTGGGCGGTGGACTCCAGGGCGGCGACGGCCGCGGCGAGGTCGCGGACGGGCTCCGGCGGGCCGAGCGGCCGGCCGGCGTCGTCGAGCGGCTGGAGGCGGCCGCCGGAGCCGTGCGGGTCGGGCGCGAGGGCGGTTCTGGGGGCCACGGCGGGCGTCTCCTCTCCTGGCGGTGCTGCGGCGGTGCTGCGGCGGTGCTGCGGCGGGGCGTTCGGGGGTGTGGGTCGGGTCGGGTGTGCGGGTGGGGCGCTGGTGTGCGGACCGGGGCCCGTGCCGTCGACGTTAACGGGTGGGTCTGACAACGATGACCAGGGGTGTATGGGCACGCGGGGTGACACCGCGTAGGGTCGGCGAAATGACCGAGAACCCGTTCTTCGCGGCCAGCCCCCTGGTCTACGAACTGCCTCCCTACGCCGAGATCCGGGAGGAGCACTACCTGCCCGCGTACGAGCGCGGGATGGCCGAGCAGCTGGCCGAGATCGCGGCGATCACCGACGACCGCGCCCTGCCGACCTTCGAGAACACCCTGGTGGCCCTGGAGCGCTCCGGCGGGCTGCTGCGCCGGGTGGACGCGGTGTTCCGCAACCAGTCCTCCTCCGACACCACCGACCTGCTGGACGAGGTGGAGGCGAAGGTCAGCCCGCTGCTCGCGGCCCACCACGACGCGATCCACCTGGACCAGCGGCTGTTCGCCCGGATCGAGGGGCTGTACGGGGACCGGGCCGCCCTCGGACTGGACCCGGAGTCGCTGCGCCTGCTGGAGCGCTGGTACACCGCGTTCGTCCGCTCCGGGGCCCGGCTGGGCGTCGCCGAGCAGGCTCGGCTGCGCGAGGTGAACGCCGAACTCGCCGCGCTGGGCACCACGTTCCAGCAGAACGTGAACGCCGCCACCCGCTCCGCCGCGCTGGTCGTGGACACCGCCGAGGAGCTCGCCGGGCTGTCCGAGGGGGCGATCGCCGCCGCGGCGGAGAACGCCCGGGTGCTCGGCCACGAGGGCCGGTACGTACTTAGCCTCAAGAGCCCCTCCAACCAGCCCGAGCTGGCCCAGCTGGCCGACCGCTCGGTGCGCGAGCGGCTGCTGGCCGCCTCGCTGGCCCGGGCCGACGAGGACAACGGCCCGCTGGCGATCCGGATGACCGCGCTGCGCGCCGAGCGGGCCGCGCTGCTGGGCTTCCCGAGCCACGCCGCGTACGTCGTCGCGGACGAGACGGCCGGCACCGTGGAGGCGGTGTCCGGGCTGCTGGCCCGGCTGGTGGAGCCGGCCGTGGCGAACGCCCGCCGGGAGGCCGCCGAGCTGGTGAAGGTGGCGGCCGCGGACGGCATCGAGGAGCTCGCCGCGCACGACTGGGCGTACTACTCGGAGAAGGTCCGGCAGTCCTCCTACCAGGTGGACGCGGCGGCGCTGCGCCCGTACTTCGAGCTGGAGCGGGTGCTGCGGGACGGCGTGTTCTTCGCCGCGAAGCTCGCCTACGGGCTGGAGTTCACCGAGCGCCCGGACCTGACGGCGCACCACCCGGACGCCCGGGTCTTCGAGGTGTTCGAGGAGGACGGCACCGCGCTGGGCCTGTTCATCGGGGACTTCCACGCCCGGGCCTCCAAGCGCGGCGGCGCGTGGATGGACGAGCTGGTGGGCCAGTCCGGGCTGACCGGGCGGCGGCCGGTGGTGCTGAACACCCTCAACGTCCCGCGCCCGGCTCCGGGCGAGCCGGCCCTGTTGAGCTGGGACGAGGTGCGCACCATGTTCCACGAGTTCGGGCACGCGCTGCACGGCCTGTTCTCGGACGTGCGCTACCCGCTGTTCGCGGGCACCGCGGTGCCGCGGGACTTCGTGGAGTTCCCCTCGCAGGTCAACGAGATGTGGATGGTCCGGCCGGAGGTGCTGGCCAACTACGCCCGCCACCACGCCACCGGGGAGCCGCTGCCGGCCGAGCTGGTCGAGCGGATGACCGCGGCCGAGGGCTTCGGACAGGGCTTCCGGACGGTGGAGTACCTGGCGGCGACGCTGCTGGACTGGGCCTGGCACACCCTGCCGCAGGGCCACCGGGTCGAGGACGCCGAGGAGTTCGAGGCGCGAGCACTGGCGGAGGCCGGCATCGCGGTGCCGGCGATCCCGCCGCGCTACCGCACGTCGTACTTCCAGCACATCTTCTCCAGCGGCTACAGCGCCGGGTACTACGCGTACATCTGGTCGGAGGTGCTGGACGCGGACACCGTGCGCTGGTTCGAGACCAACGGCCGGTCGGTGCGGGACAGCGGCGAGCTGTTCCGGCGCGAGCTGCTGGCGCGCGGGTTCGGTCGGGACCCGCTGGAGTCCTTCCGCGCGGTGGTCGGCCGGGCGCCGGAGACCGCGCCGCTGTTGGCGCGCCGCGGTCTCGGCTGATCACCGAGCGGTGAGCGTCACCGTCACCGGGGTGCCCGGTCGGGCGTGCGGGAGCCGGATCCGTACGGTTCCCGCCCGTCCGTCCGCGGGCTGCCCGACCTCGACCCGGGCACCGGCGGGGGAGACGGCGACCCGGGCGCCGTGCGGGAACGCGGCGGGCGGCAGGACGAGTTCGCTGGTGCGGCCGGTGCCGTCGGCGGCCCAGCGGACGGTGCTCCCGCCGGTGCTCCCGCCGGTGCTCCCGCCGGTGCTCCCGCCGGTGCTCCCGCCGGTGCGGACGTCTGTGCGGACGTCTGTGCGGACGTCTGAGCCGGCGACGGCCGCCGGGTACGGGCCGAACGCGGGTTCGTCGCCGGGGGCCGGGTGCCCGGCGGGGTCGAGGGCGCAGTAGCCGCCGGTGCCCCGGCACCAGTACCACATGGTCCAGCCCTCGGCGAAGCCGTCCATCGCGGCGACCTGGCGCCGGACCAGTCGGGTGTTGCCCGGGGTGCGGGAGTCGGGCGGGCCCCACTCGCCGACCAGGACGGGCAGGTGGTGGGCGGACGGGTAGCCGGTGATCGCTGCGGCGTACTGCTCGACGAAGCCGTCGGCGGGGTTCCAGTCGGCGCCGTTCTCCACCGCGGTGTCGTAGAAGTGCGGGGCGTAGCCGAGCCGGGGGGCGCCGGGGCGGGGGTCGGTGAAGCCGGGGAGCCGGGTGGGCACGCCCTGGCCGACCAGGACGGTCGGTTCGACGAACAGCCAGGCGCGGTCGTCGGACCGGCGCACGGCGGCGATCAGGCGGCGGTACATGTCGGCGAGCCGGCCCTGCTCCAGGGCGGCGGAGGCGGCGGCGAGCACGGCCGGGTCGGTCGGGTCGCCGTCCACCGGGCCGAACGGCTCGTTGAACAGGTCGTAGCCCAACAGCGAGGGGTGGCCGTACAGTTCGCGGGCCAGCCGGGTGTAGAAGTCGGCCTGCCAGGCGCGCAGGTCGGGGTCGTCGTAGAGGTGGCGGAAGGCGGCCTGGACGGCGGGTTGGAAGTAGCCGGCGAACCAGTCCTTCGGGTCGGGGGTGAACGGCAGTCCGTCGTCGCGGGTGGCCCAGCGCGGGATGCCGTTGGTTCCGCCGCCGAACTCCGGCCCGTAGACGTCCTGGTGGAGGTCGATCAGGACGAGCAGGCCGGAGCGGTCGGCCTGGTCGAGGAGTTGTCGGATCCGGTGCAGCTCGGCCTGGTCGAGGCGGCCGCGTTCGGGCTCCAGCCTGGTCCAGGAGACCGGCAGCCGGACCAGGTTGAAGCCCTGGGCGGCGACGGCGGCGAGGTCGGCCGGGGTGGCCTCGGCGTACTTGTCGAGGTTGAAGCCGCGCAGCTGGAGCCGACGGCCCCGGTCGTCGGTGAGGGCGGTGCGGCCGTCCGGGCCGGTGGCCGTCCCGGTGGGGAAGTGGGCCCGGGGCCGTACCGGGGCGGCGGCGGCCGGGCCCGGGGCGGCGGTCAGGGCGGCGGTGGCGGCGAGCAGCAGGGCAACGGCGGTGCGGCGCAGGCGCATCGGGGACCTCGCACGGCGGGGGTGGGGCCCCGATGATGCCCGCGGGTCCGGGGGCGGCACAAGGGTCGTGCGCGCAAGGGTCGTGTGGACAAGGGGTCGTGCGCGCAAGGGTCGTGTGCGGGCCGGGAGTTCAGCCGGCGTCCGGGCCGGTCGGGTCGGCCGGGGCGACGGGCGGGACGGCGGTCGGCAGGTCCGCGGCGGCGGCCAGGCGGCCCCAGAGCAGGTCGGCCAGGGCCTGCACCATGCGGGTGCGGGAGCAGGGCCTGGTCTCCAGCCACCAGTCCCCGGCGGCCAGCACCATCCCGGTGATGCCCCGGCCCCAGGCCTCGGCGAGCAGGTCGCGGTCGGCGCCGAGGTCGACCTGGCTCTGCACGGCGCGGGTGATCTCCTCGGCGATCCGCCGGAGTGCGGGGGCGAGGGCGTTGCCGGCGCCGCTGGGGTCGCCGGGTTCGGGGTGGGTGAGCAGCCGGTAGACCTGGGGGCGGGCCTCGATCCCGGCGAGGTAGGTGTCCAGGACGTGCTCGACCCGGTCGCGACGTTCCAGCGGTTCGGTCAGGGCGGCCCGGACGGCGGCCAGCAGGCCGCTGGTGTGGCGTTCGGTCAGGGCCTTGATCAGGCCGTTCCGGTCGCCGAAGTGGCGGTAGAGGATCGGCTTGGTGATGCCGGCCTCGGCGGCGATGGCGTTCATGCTGGCGGTCGGCCCCTCGCGCTGGATGACCCGGTCGGCGGCGTTGAGCAGCTGCTCGCGGCGGGGCTCTCGGGACATGCGCTGCTCCTCGGGATTCTGGGCGGCCTGGGCGTTGACACCGGTTACCAATCAGTAGCAGACTCCGACGATGTTACCCGGGGTAACACCCCGGTGGGTCGCATCCGGCGGCCGTGATCCCTGCGTCGTCATCCCTTCTGCGGAGGCTCCACCATGAGCAGCACGTTCTCGCTGGACCCGGGCGCGGACCAGCTCGCCGTACGCGACTGGCTGCACGGCTTCGCCGCCGACGTGATCCGCCCCGCCGCCGCCGAGTGGGACGAGCGCGAGGAGACCCCCTGGCCGGTCATCCAGGAGGCCGCCAAGCTGGGCATCTACTCGCTGGACTTCTACGCCCAGCAGTACTTCGACCCCTCCGGCGTCGGCATCCCGATCGCCATGGAGGAGCTGTTCTGGGGCGACGCGGGCATCGGGCTGTCCATCGTCGGCACCACGCTGGCCGCCGTCGCGGTGCTCGCCAACGGCACCGACGAGCAGATCGGCACCTGGACCCCGCAGATGTTCGGCACCCCGGACGACGTCAAGGTGGCCGCCTTCTGCTCCTCCGAGCCGGACGCCGGCTCCGACGTGGGCGCGCTGCGCACCCGGGCCGTCTACGACGAGGCCAAGGACGAGTGGGTGCTCAACGGCACCAAGACCTGGGCCACCAACGGCGGGATCGCCGCCGTGCACGTGGTGGTGGCCAGCGTCGACCCGGAGCTGGGCACCCGCGGGCACGCCTCCTTCGTCGTCCCGCAGGGGACCCCCGGGCTGAGCCAGGGCCAGAAGTTCAAGAAGCACGGCATCCGCGCCTCGCACACCGCCGAGGTGGTGCTGGACGGCGTCCGGGTGCCCGGCAGCTGCCTGCTCGGCGGCAAGGAGAAGCTGGACGAGCGGCTGGCCCGGGCCCGCGAGGGCGTCAAGCGCTCGGGCGGCCGGGGCAACGCGGCGATGGCCACCTTCGAGGCCTCCCGCCCGGCCGTGGGGGCACAGGCGATCGGCATCGCCCGGGCTGCGTACGAGGTGGCGCTGGACTACGCGCGGACCCGGGAGCAGTTCGGCCGCCCGATCATCGACAACCAGGGCGTGGCCTTCCAGCTCGCCGACATGAAGACCCGGATCGACGCGGCCCGGCTGCTGGTCTGGCGGGCGTCCTGGATGGCCGCCAACAACCAGCCGTTCACCGCGGCCGAGGGCTCGATGTCCAAGCTGTACGCGGGGGAGACGGCCAAGTTCGTCACCGCGCAGGCGATGCAGATCCTCGGCGGCAACGGCTTCACCCGGGAGTACCCGGTGGAGCGGATGCACCGGGACAGCGCGATCTACACGATCTTCGAGGGGACCAGCGAGATCCAGCGGCTGGTCATCGCCCGGGCGATCTCCGGGATGCCCATCCGCTGAGCCCTGCCGGCGGGCCCTACCGGGTGAGCCAGAAGGTGAGCCCGGCGGTGAGCGAGCCGACCACCGCGCCGACGATCGTCTGCGCGGTGGTGTGGTCCCGCAGCACCACCCGGGACCAGCCGATCACCGCGACCAGCGGGTAGAGCAGCAGCCAGAGCGGGCCGAGCGCGATGCCGAGGCAGGCCACCGCGCCGGCCGCCACGGCGGTGTGCACGGAGACCTTCCACCAGACGGTGATCACCAGGATCGGCACCAGCGAGGCGAACATCGCCGCCACCATCGCGGTGAGGTCGCGCGGGGCGTGCGCCAGGATCATCACCGCGAAGCTGACCGCGACCGAGCCCATGATGAACGGGATGACGGTCAGCCGGCGCTGCCGGTGGCCGACGTGGCGGTCCTCCAGGGTGCCCTTGCGGATGCCGCGCTGGATGAACAGGGTCGGGATGACGGCCGCGAACAGCGCGGCGAAGGCGGCCCAGCCGAGGCCGGGCCAGCCGTAGCGCAGGGCGCCGATCAGCAGGCAGACCGCGATGATCACGTTCTTCGGCTCGACGCCGTCGGTGACCCGGCGGGCCCAGGTCGTCCGGCTGGTGGGGGCGGTCGTGGCCTCGGTGGTCATCGGGGTGCGTGCTCCGGGTGGGGAAGGGCGGTCAGCGGCTCAGCGCTGGTCGGATGATCGTACGTGAGCCGCGGGTCGCTCGTGCGGGGTCAGAGCCGTGCGGGGTCAGAACCGCGCGGGGTCAGAACCGCGCCGGGCGGCCCTCCAGGAACGCGGCCAGCCCCTCGTGCACGTCCGACGCCTCCCGTGAGCGCCGCTCCCAGGGCGCCAGTGCCTCGGCCGCCCGTTCCGCCGGGACGGCCAGCGCGGCCTTGACCGCGCCGATGGTCTGGGTCGAGCGGCTGGTCAGCAGTCGGGCGAACTCCAGTGCGGCGGCGTCCAGTTCGGCGTCCGGCAGGACCCGCTCGGCGAGGCCCAGCGGCAGCGCGTCCCGGCCGCGCACCAACTCGCCGGAGAACAGCAGGTACTTGGCCCGGGCCGGGCCGACCAGCCGGGCCAGCCGCAGGGTCGGCACCGCCGGGTAGACCACGCCGAGCTTGGCCGGGGTGATCCCCAGCCGGGCGTCCTCGGCGACGAAGCGCAGGTCGCAGGCGACGGCCAGCTGGCAGCCGCCGCCCACACAGGCGCCGTGCACCACGGCGAGGGTCGGGTGGGGGAAGGCCGCGAGCGCCTCCTCGGCGGCCACGTTGACCGCGTGGTAGGCGTCCGCGCGCTGCGGATCGCCGTACACCTCGGCGAGTTCGGCGATGTCCGCGCCCGCGCTGAAGGTGTTGCCGGCGCCGGTCAGCAGCAGGGCGCGCACGCCCTGCTGCTCGGCGAGCTGGTCCAGGACCTTCGGCAGCGCCTGCCAGATCGCCAGGGTCACCGCGTTGCGGCGGTGCGGGCGGGCGAACTCCAGGACCGCGACGCCGTCCTCGCCGACGTGGGCGTTCAGGCCCTCGGCCTGGGCGGGCAGGGTGGAGCGGTCCCGCGTGAGCAGCGGCTGGTCCATGGGCACCTCCGTCGGGCGTGGTGCCCCCACTCTCTCAGGCCGCTCCGGCGCAGTACGCCCCGAGGCCGTGCTCGACCACGGCGAAGGCGCGGCGGGCCTCGTCGAGGGCGTCCGGCAGGGCGTCCCCGGCACGCTCGCCGGCCAGCATCCGGAGGTGGTTGCCGCCGATCAGGGTCAGCCGGACGGCGAGCAGCTGGCCGGCGGCGACCTTGGCGGTCAGCCCGTCGTGGTCCGGGTCCTGGGTGCGCAGCTCGTCGGCGAGCAGGTTCTGGGCGCGTCGGTCGAAGGCGGAGGTGGCGCGCAGGGCCAGCGCCGGGGTGGCGTGGATCAGCCGGATGACGTCCAGCACCACCGGGTCGTCGTTCAGGCCGGTGGCCGGGTCCCGGCGCTCCAGCGCGGCGAGGAAGTGCTCGCGCAGCGCCGCCACCGCCGAGCTGCCCGGGGCACGTTCGCGCACCACCCGGGCCGGCTCGTCGAGGTGCTGCTCCATCGGGCCGAGGACCAGGTCCTCCTTGGTCGGGAAGTAGTTGAAGACGGTCATCTTGGAGACCTCGGCGGCGGCCGCGATCTCGGCCACCGAGACCTGGTCGAAGCCCCGTTCGGCGAACAGGCCGATGGCCGCGCGGAAGATCCGGCTGCCGGTCTGGATCTTCTTGCGCTCGCGCAGCGGGAGCGCGTCGAGGTCGCGGTCGGGGCCGAGGTCCAAGCCGTGGTGGATCGCCATGTGAAGACTGTACCAGGATCAAAGGTTGACCAGGCAGAAAGATTGAACGGGATGAAAGATTGGTCTGGATGAAGAATTGACCCAGTCCAAAATGCCTGCCATGGTGGTGACGAGCCCGCCGGACCGCACCGGTCGGGGCCGACTCCACTGATTCCGGGGGGACTTCCCGATGGCACCCGCTGCCCAGACATCCGCCGCCCAGGCACCTGCTGCCCGGACACCCGTTGGCGGACCACCCGCCGCTGCCGCCCGGAACGCGCCCGACCGGGCCGGATCCACCCTGATGACGGTCGCCCAACGGCAACTCGGCACGCTGCTCTGCCTGGTGACGATCGTGCTGGCCGTCCTCGACTCCAACATCGTCTCGGCGGCCACCGTCCCGATCGTCCGCGACCTCGACCCGGTCCACGGCGTCGACCGGCTGCCCTGGCTGGTCAGCGCCTTCTCGCTGGCCGCCACCGCGCTGCTCCCGCTCTACGGGAAGCTCTGCGACGTCTACGGCGCCAAGCGGGTGCTGCTCGGCGCGGTCGGCGTCTTCCTGTGCGGCTCGGCGCTCTGCGGTGCCGCGCAGTCGATGGGCGAGCTGATCGCCTTCCGGGCCGTCCAGGGCATCGGTGGCGGCGGGCTGATGAGCGTGACCATGGTGGTGATGGCCCAGCTCCAGGACCCGGAGGAGCGCGGCAAGGGCAAGGGCGGCGCGGTCGGCGGGATCGTCGCGGGCCTCGGCATGGCGATCGGCCCGCTGGTCGGCGCCCTGTTCACCGACCACCTCGGCTGGCGCTGGATCTTCTACGTCAACCTGCCGCTCGGCCTGCTCGTCCTGGTCGGCGTCGCCCTGGTGATCAAGCTGCCGCGCCGCCTCGGCCGGCGCGGCCTGGACTTCCTCGGCGCCACCCTGGCCGCCGCCTTCGCCACCGGGCTGCTGCTGGTCACCGAGTGGGGCGGCAAGGACTACGCCTGGACCTCGCCGGTGATCCTCGGGCTGGCCGTCGCCACGCCGGCCGCGCTCGGGCTCTTCCTGTGGCGCCAGGCCACCGCCGCCGAGCCGGTGCTGCCGCTCTCGCTGTTCCGGATCCCGGTGGTGCGGATCGGCTTCGCGATCCAGGGCCTGGTCGGGATGGGCATGATGGGCGCGATCGTCTACGTGATGATCTACCTGCAGATCGCCCGCGGGGTCGCCCCGACCACGGCCAGCCTCTACCTGATGCCGATGGCCGCCGGGATGACCGGGGTCGGCCTGCTCGCCACCCGGCTGATCGCCCGCGGCCACCGGCCGCGCACCTTCCTGATCGCCGGCTCGGGCGTCTCGGTGCTCGCCCTGGCCCTGCTCGCACTCAGCGGCCCGGACACCCCGCTGTGGGCGGTGGGCGCCGAACTCGCCCTGCTGGGAGCCGGGTTCGGGCAGCTGATCGGGCAGCTGATCACGCTGGTGCAGGACACCGCCCCGGGCGAGCAGCTCGGCGTCGCCACCACCGGCATCCGGTTCTTCCAGACCCTCGGCAACGCGCTCGGCGCGGCGCTCTTCGGGACGGTGCTGACCCGGGTGTTCGAGTCCGGTGAGCCCGGGCGGTCGCTCTCCGCGGTGCGGGCGCTGACCGGCGCGGCCCGGGAGCACGCGCTGCGGAGCTTCACGGACGCCGTGGACGTGGTCTTCCTGGCGGCGGGCGGGGTGATGGTCCTGGTGCTGCTGCTGGCGCTGCGGCTGCGCTCGGCGGAGGCGGTGGGGTCGGAGGGGTCGGTGGGGTCGGCGGAGGCGCCGGTGCCGGCCGCCTGAGGTTTGAGGCCCGAGACCTGAGACCTGAGACCTGAGGCCCGAGGCCCGAGGTCTCGGGGGGCGGAGCCGGAGCGGGGCGCGGTGGACCACGGGGGTCTCCACCGGGCCCCGCTCCGGCTTTTCGCGCCCGGCCCCGGCGAGGGGTGCGGCGGGCCGTCAGGCCTTCGCGGCGGCGTGCTCCGAGGCCAGGACGGCCCAGATCTCCTTGTCCTGGCGGACCCCGTTGTGCAGGAACCACTCCCGCAGCACGCCCTCCCGCCGCATCCCGACCCGCTCGGCCACGGCCCGGCTGCGGGCGTTGACGGCCGAGCACCACCACTCGGCGCGGTGCAGGCCCCGGGTGGTGAAGGCGTAGTCGAGCAGCAGTCGGACGGCGGCGGTGATCAGCCCGCCGCCCTCGCCGGCCGGCTCGGTCCAGGCGCCGATCTCGCAGTTGCCGTTCTTGGTGTCGAACTGCACGAACATCACGCCGCCGACCAGGGTGCCGTCGCGCCAGATGCCGTAGATCCGGCCCGAGTCGGCGGCCTGGCGGTCGGCGTAGCGCTGCAGGGTGGCGCGGGCCGAGTCCAGGTCGGTGGAGAAGGTGGCCCACGGGATCCACGGGTCGGTGTGGGCGCGGGCGCGGTCGATGTGGGCCAGGAACTCGGGGGCCTGCCAGGGCTCCAGCGGGCGCAGTTCGGCGTTCTCGGCGAGCGGGACGGAAAACACGGGCGGGCCTTTCGAGGGTGGGGCTTCGAGCTGTCCGGATCATTCATAACAAACGTTTGGTATGTACGATAGCCCCCATGACGCCAGCCCGTGGAGACCATGACGCGCGCCGCTCGGAAGTCTCCGAGGGGGTGTGGCGGGTGCTCTCCACCCGGGGCTTCGAGGGGCTGACCCTGCGTGCGGTGGCGGCCGAACTGGGTGCCTCCACCGGCCTGCTGACGCATTACTTCCCGAACAAGCGGGCGCTGCTGAGCCACGCCCTGGAGGAGCTCGACCGCCGCTCCGCCGCCCGGCCCCGGCGGCTGGCCCCGGCCGACGGCACCCCGCCGCCGCCCGAGGGGCTGGCCCGGCTGCGGGCCGCGCTGCTCGACGTGCTGCCGCTGGACGAGGCGACCGAGTCCGGCAACCGGATCTGGGTCAGCTCCTGGGACGTCGCCCTGGCGGACCCGGAGCTGGCGGCCGCGCACGCGGGGCGCTACGCCCGGTCGCGGGTGGCGCTCACGGCGCTCGTGGCGGACGCCCAGCGGCTCGGCGAACTCCCGGCCGGCGCCGATCCCGCCGGGCTCGCGGCGGGTGCGCAGGCCTTCGTGCTGGGGCTGGTGGTGCAGTCGCTGTTCGCCCCGGCGGAGTTCCCGGCTGAGCGGCAGACCGCTCTGCTCGACGCCTATCTGGCGGGGCTGACGGCTTAGGGCCTGTCCTGGGGCCGGCTCCTGAGGGCGGAGGCCCCCGGGCGCGGGTGTCCGGCTTTTGCCGGATTTCGCCGGTCGGGCTGTTCGGGCGGTTGTTTCGCTCGGGGGTGGGGGATTCGCCCGGAATTCCGGGTTTTCGCCCGTGCGGCTTTCGCGGCGGTCATGACACGCATTGTCACGGGTTATGCGCGGTGGGTGTTGGATTACCCGGAGGTCCGGGGCGGCCACGGAAAGTGTTCACGGCCGCGATGGCCTGCGGGAATTCGCGGGGTGGTGCCCCCAGCAGGATTCGAACCTGCGACCTACCGCTTAGAAGGCGGGTGCTCTATCCGCTGAGCTATGGGGGCGGGACGGACGGCGCCCTCGCGGGCGTGACCGTGGCCGGGATCGGGCGGCGGGCGCTGGGGGCGCTCGTTGTCCGGCCCCGTACCTGGGGGTGGGGGTGGGGGTTGGCGGGCCCTCGCCCTGTCGGGGACAGGATAAGGGTGTCCAGTTCCTCGGCCGGCGTGACGACACCGTCGTTGGTGTGTCGGTTCGGTGGAGCGGTCCGATAATCGCAGGTGGAGACCGTGTGTGCAGCGGTCTGGGACAGTTCCGGGCCGGACGTTGTGCAGTCGTTACGGGGCTGCCTCCCCACCCGTTATGGATTCGACACGGAGAATGTCCCGCCGTCGGTGCGGGTGGGGGGTCCTATTCGCCTCGGCTCCGGTCGGATGACGTGCGCGGACGGCCCGGCCGGGTGTTCCGGCGCGCTGCGGGGGCGGCCGCGATCTGCCGGTTTGTTGTCATGAGCGCGAAGAGAAGGCCCTCTCGCGGGCTGCGAAGGCCGAAATTCACCCCTGTGAGTGACAGCCGTTTTTCACCCTGCCGATCGGCCTACTAGTTGTCCACAGGATTTCGGAACCCGGTGGTCGGGATTTCTTCCGGGACGCACTCTGAACCCGCACCGCTCGATTCCGTACGGTGCATCGGCGAGAACGGAGAGTGCGCTGTGAACGAGGTTCAGGTGACGGTGCTCGGCAATGTCGTGACCGAGGTGAGCTACGGGGAAACCGCCGGCGGGGTGCCGATGGCGCACTTCCTCCTCGGCTGCACGGAGCGGCGGTACGACCGCGAGCGGTCCTGCTGGGCGGACGGCGAGACGCAGTGGCTGAGGGTGACGGCCTGGCGGGCGCTCGCGGTGAATCTGATCGGCTCGCTGGCCAAGGGCGAGCCGGTGTTGGTGACGGGCCGGCTGCGGGTGCGGGAGTGGACGCAGGGGGAGGTGAAGCGCAGTCGGGCCGAGATCGACGCCCGGTCGATCGGACACGATCTCAGCCGCGGTACCTCGGCGTTCCGTTGGGCGACGGGCGTGCGCGGGCAGCCCTCGGCCGTGGCGGGGCCGCCCGGCGCGGAGCCCGCGGGCGAGCCGGTGCCCGGCTGGATCGTCAACGCGCTGGAGTCGCGCCGGGCCTCGGCGGTGGCCGCGGCGCCCGGCTCGCGCGGGCCGTCGCCCGGGGGCGGGGCGGTGACGGAGCAGCAGGGGTCGGTGTCCGAGGGGGAGCGTGGAGGTGGCGGTGAGGTGATGTCGAGTTGACCGGTCGGCGACCTTCCCTGTCGACAAATATGTTGATCGAGAACGTCGTTGCGCCTGCACGCGCAATCTCGTCCGGATAACGGAAAGTCACGCGGGGATTCTGTCGAAGCGTCAGCTTGTGTGGAACCTGGGAGGATTGATAACGATCCAGATACGGTATCGTCCTGATTTCGCATGGGGGTTTCGGGGCCTCCGGGGCTCAATAGGATTCGTTTGGTTCAACCCGCAGCAGTGCCACAGGGGGCACGCGCGGCACGGCAAGTCGGCGGGCTGCCCACTCGGTGCGGCCCGCTCCGGAGGGATTCCAGATGTTCAAGCGGCAGGGGCGGAGTCTGTCCCGCATAACCACTGTCATGCTCACGACCAGCGTAGCGCTGGGCGGAGGCCTGTTCGCGGCCGGTGCGGCGGTCGCGGCCGACACCCCGGCTTCGGGTGTGACCGCGATCGTCCAGCCGGACATGTTCGGCGAGCGGGTCGACGTCCAGGGCAAGGAGAGCGTCGACGCGGGCCTGTTCACCCTCAAGACGACCTCCGGTGAGCTGCTGCAGACCTACTGCATCGACTTCGACAACCCGGTGTACCTGGACAGCAAGGCCAAGTACCACGAGGCCGACTGGTCCGCGAGCTCCCTCAACGGCAACGCGAACGCCCCCAAGATCCGCTGGATCCTGGAGAACTCGTACCCGCAGGTGCCGATCGACGCCCTGCGCAAGGCGATCGGCGACGACGAGCTCTCGGAGAAGGACGCCGCGGCGGGCACCCAGTCCGCGATCTGGAAGTTCTCGGACAACAAGACCGCGACCCCGCGCAACGAGCACGCCACGAAGCTGCGCGACTACCTCACGGGCGACGCCAACAAGGGCGTCGCGGCCGAGCCGAAGCCCTCGCTGACCCTCACCCCGGACTCCGTCTCCGGCAAGTCCGGTGCCAAGCTCGGCCCGTTCGTGCTGAACACCAGCGCCAACGAGGTCAAGCTCGCCGTCTCCGGCGACGCCGCCGACAAGATCAAGGTGCTGGACAAGGACGGCAAGCAGGTCAACGGCACGCTGGCCGGCCCGGTCGCCAAGGACACCCAGCTGTTCCTGGACATCCCCGGCGGCACCCCGGACGGCAAGGCCGTGCTCAAGGCCACCGCCGACACCACCGTCCTCAGCGGCCGGGTCTTCATGAGCGGCCTGGACGACCGGGGCAACCACAGCCAGACCATGATCCTGGCCGGCTCCAAGAAGCTCAGCGCCGCGGCCGCGGGCCAGGCCGCCTGGAAGCAGGGCCAGGGCGCGATCGTCGACAGCTCCGCCAAGGAGGAGTGCGCCAACGGCGGCGTGCGCGTCTCCGTCACCAACACCGGTGACCAGCCGGCCGAGGTGACCGTGCAGCCCGGCCAGAAGGTCACCGTGCAGCCCGGCAAGACCGAGACCGTGCTGGTCAAGGTTGCCGAGAAGACCAAGTACGACATCACCGTGAGCGGCCCGAACGGCTACTCCAAGAAGTTCTCCGGCGTGCTCGACTGCAAGACCGGCGTGACCCCGACCGGCGCCCCGACCACCCCGGCCGCCACCGGCACCGGCACCGCCACCCCCTCGGGCACCCCGAGCACCGGTGCCGCCCACCCGGTTCCGTCCACCACCAGCGCCGCCCCGGGCACCGGTGGCCTGGCCCAGACCGGTGCCAGTGACTCCACCCCGATCCTCGCCGCCGTCGCCGGTGGCCTGGTCGTGGCCGGTGGCGCCGCGGTCTTCGTCCTGCGCCGCCGTGGCCGTCACGGTCGCACCACCGCCTGAACCGTCTGAGCACCGGGCCGGGAGGTGCTGACCTCCCGAGACCCTGAACCAGCGGAACCGGCCCGGTTCCCCGCACCAGCTGCGGGGGGCCGGGCCGTCGTGCTTCCCGGCGCGGCCGTCCGGGATACCCCGGTGGGGGTCACCCGGGCGGTTCGGGGCTTCCGGCCGGGTGCGGCACAATGGAAGGCTGCAAGCCGAATACTCCCGACGACGCCGGAGCGATCTCACGTGGCGGAATACATCTACACGATGCGCAAGGTGCGCAAGGCGCACGGAGACAAGGTCATCCTTGACGACGTGACGCTCAGCTTCCTCCCCGGGGCGAAGATCGGCGTCGTGGGCCCCAACGGTGCCGGTAAGTCCACCGTGCTGAAGATGATGGCCGGCCTGGAGCACCCCTCCAACGGCGACGCCTTCCTCTCGCCGGGCTTCACCGTCGGCATGCTGCTCCAGGAGCCGCCGCTCGACGAGTCCAAGACGGTCCTGGAGAACGTCCAGGACGGCGTCAAGGAGATCAAGGGGAAGCTCGACCGCTTCAACGAGATCGCCGAGCTGATGGCGACCGACTACTCGGACGCCCTCCTCGAGGAGATGGGCAAGCTCCAGGAGGAGCTGGACCACGCCGAGGCCTGGGACCTGGACGCCCAGCTGGAGCAGGCCATGGACGCCCTGGGCTGCCCGCCCGGCGACTGGGCGGTCACCAAGCTCTCCGGTGGCGAGAAGCGCCGCGTCGCGCTCTGCAAGCTGCTGTTGGAGGCCCCCGACCTGCTGCTGCTCGACGAGCCCACCAACCACCTCGACGCCGAGTCGGTGAACTGGCTGGAGCAGCACCTGGCCAAGTACAAGGGCACCGTCGTGGCCGTCACCCACGACCGGTACTTCCTCGACCACGTCGCCGAGTGGATCCTGGAGCTCGACCGCGGCCGCGCCTACCCGTACGAGGGCAACTACTCCACCTACCTGGAGACCAAGCAGTCCCGTCTCAAGGTCGAGGGGCAGAAGGACGCCAAGCGCGCCAAGCGCCTCAAGGAAGAGCTGGAGTGGGTCCGCTCCAACGCCAAGGGCCGCCAGGCCAAGTCCAAGGCCCGCCTCGCCCGTTACGAGGAGATGGCGGCCGAGGCCGACAAGATGCGGAAGCTGGACTTCGAGGAGATCCAGATCCCGCCGGGCCCGCGCCTGGGCAGCGTCGTCATCGAGGTCGAGAACCTCAACAAGGCCTTCGGCGAGAAGGTCCTGATCGACGACCTCAGCTTCACCCTGCCGCGCAACGGCATCGTCGGCATCATCGGCCCCAACGGCGCCGGCAAGACCACCCTGTTCAAGATGCTCCAGGACCTGGAGACCCCGGACTCCGGCAAGGTCAAGGTCGGCGAGACCGTCAAGATCAGCTACGTCGACCAGAGCCGCGCCAACATCGACCCGAAGAAGACCCTCTGGGAGGTCGTCTCCGACGGTCTGGACTGGATCAACGTCGGCCAGGTCGAGATGCCGTCCCGCGCCTACGTGTCGGCCTTCGGCTTCAAGGGCCCGGACCAGCAGAAGCCGGCCGGCGTGCTCTCCGGCGGTGAGCGCAACCGCCTGAACCTGGCGCTCACCCTCAAGCAGGGCGGCAACCTGCTGCTCCTCGACGAGCCCACCAACGACCTCGACGTCGAGACGCTCTCCTCGCTGGAGAACGCCCTGCTGGAGTTCCCCGGCTGCGCCGTGGTCATCTCCCACGACCGCTGGTTCCTGGACCGGGTGGCCACCCACATCCTCGCCTACGAGGGCGAGAGCAAGTGGTTCTGGTTCGAGGGCAACTTCGAGTCGTACGAGAAGAACAAGATCGAGCGGCTGGGCGCCGACGCCGCCCGTCCGCACCGGGCCACGTACAAGAAGCTGACCCGAGGCTGACACCCAGCTGTCACACCGGCCCGGCAGACTTCCCCCTGGGGGCGGCCTGCCGGGCCGCGGCCCGTCACCGGCGTACGGCGGCGGGCGACCGGACACCGAGGAGAACACCCGTGGCTCGCCACATCTACGCCTGCCCGCTGCGCTGGTCCGACATGGACGCCTTCGGGCACGTCAACAACGTGGTCTTCCTGCGCTACCTGGAGGAGGCCCGGATCGACTTCATGTTCACCCAGGCCGCCGAGGCCGGCGCCGGGGAGTTCGCGGGCGGTTCGGTGGTGGCCCGCCACGAGATCGACTACAAGCGCCCGCTGGTGCACCGGCCGGAGCCGGTCACCATCGAGACCCGGGTGACGAAGATCGGCAGCGCCTCGCTGACCGTCTCCTACGACATCAAGGACGTCCACGAGGACGGCTCCGAGACGGTGTACGTCCGGGCCTCCACCGTGGTCGTGCCCTACGACCTGGCCGAGGGCCGGCCGCGCCGGATCTCGCCGGTGGAGCGGGAGTTCCTCTCCCGGTTCATGGACGAGGCCCCGGTCGGCGCGGCAGTCTGAAAGTCCCAGGATCCCCCGAAACCGATTCGAGCTGAGCCGCGTTGACCGTCACCGCCCGCCTCGCCCTGACCGACACCGGTGAGGCCGCCGACCTCGCCGCCTTCCTGCTGCGCCTGCTGCGCTTCGACAAGGCGGCGGCCGTGCGGCTGCAGGCGGTCGACCCGGCCGCGGCGGACGGCGTGCTGGCGGTCTTCGGGCGGCTGCCGCTGGGCGACTCGGGCGTGCTGGCGATCCGCACGGCTCGGCTGAGCGGCCTGGGCGAGCCGGTCGACCTGACCGTCTCCGCGGGTCAGTTGCTGGACGGCGTGGACGCCGAGGCGGGCGCGGTCGCGCTGCCCGCGCCGGTGACCGGTCCGGCCTGGGCCGGGCTGCTGCCGCCGCGGGTCGGCTGGCGGCCGGTCGGAACCCCGCCGGCGGCCGAGGTGTGCCGCGAACTGATGGCGGCGGTGGGGGAGTTCCGCGAGCGCAGCGAGGCCGTCCCGGCGCACCACCGGACCCGCGCGGTGCTGGACCGGCTGGCGGACGAGGTCTGGTCCCGCCCGGTCCCGGCGCTGCCGGAGCTGCCGCTGCGCGCGGTGCACGCCTCCTACCGGATCGGCTTCCTGCGCCCCGAGGCGCCGCTCTCGGTGCACCGGGCGGGCGGCTGGCTTCGGCTGAGCTCCCCGGTGGGCTCGGTGGTGGTGCGGACGGCGGCCGCACCGGGCGCGGGGCTGGGCCTCAGCCCGCTGCGGTAGTCCAGGTGGTCCAGGTGGTTCAGGGGCCCCGGGGCCCGGGGCTCAGCCCGGGGTGTTGATCATCGAGGCGGCGGCGTAGACCAGGTAGTCCAGCAGCTGCCGCTCGTGCTCGGCGGGCAGTTCCAGACTCGCCACGGCGGCCCGCATGTGGGTGAGCCAGGCGTCGTGGGCGGCCTTGTCGACCTTGAACGGTGCGTGCCGCATCCGCAGTCGCGGGTGGCCGCGCCGGTCGCTGTAGGTGCGCGGGCCGCCCCAGTACTGCATCAGGAACAGTGCCATCCGCTCCTCGGCCGGGCCGAGGTCCTCGGGGTACATCGGCCGCAGCAACTCGTCCTCGGCGATGCCCTCGTAGAAGCGACGGGTCAGGAGCCGGAAGGTCGGCTCACCGCCGACCTGCTCGAAGAAGGTCTCCTCGCTGAACGTGCCTCGTCCGATCTCTGTCACCCGACCATGGTCGCAGACGCCGGCTGAACGGTACACCGGGACCAAAGGCGTACGACCGGTGCCACCGGAGCGTGCGCTGCGCTGTGGTGTCCTGAGGACGGTCTCGCGTTTCCCGGGGGGAGCGGACCGGTGGGCAACACCGATCCGCTCCCTGCGCCGGTTCCCGTGGGAAGGGCCTCGGTCAGGCGTCTTCCCACTTGAACAGCTTCCAGGCGAGGCCGGTGAACACGGCCGCGAACAGCAGCAGTCCGCCCATGGCCGGCAGTGCGTCCATGACGCCGCCGCCGCGGGTCAGCACCGACTGGGCGGCCGACACCAGGTGCTTGAGCGGCATGGCCTGGGAGACCGTCTTCAGCCAGCCCGGGGCGCCGTCCAGCGGGAAGAACGAGCCGGACAGGAAGGACATCGGCAGCACGATGAGCTGCGAGATGCCGTTCGCCGCCTCCTCGGTCTTGGCGATCGAACCGGCCAGCAGGCCGATCGACATGAAGGCGAGCGTCGCACAGGCCACCAGCGGGAGGATGAGCCACCAGTTGCCGGTGAGCTTGAGCCCGAAGAAGCTCGTCGCGACGACCAGGAACACGGTGGTCTGCAGGAAGGCGGTCAGCAGCGAGACCGCGATCCGGGAGCTGACCACCGCCCCGGCGCTGATCGGGGCCAGCCGCAGGCGCCGCAGCACCTTGGTCTTGCGCCAGTTGACCAGGGTCAGTGCCGCGCCGAAGACCGCGCCGGTGGCGACGGCCCAGCCGAGCAGGCCGGGGGTGAGGAACTGGATCGGCTTGAGCGACTGGTCCTCGACCTGCTGTGAGTCCAGTACGTAGGCGGCCGGCTGGTGGGTGGCCTGCTGGTTGGCCTCCTGGACGACCGAGTTGAGGATGCCCTGGAGCGCGCCGGCCTTGACCTGGTCGGCGGCGGTGTAGCGGAGCTCCACCGTGCCGTCCGGGCCCTGCTTGATCATCGCGTCGAAGTCGCCCTTGCGGACCTTCTCCAGGGTGCCGGCCTCGTCGTCGGTCCTGGTGATGGTGAGGACCTTGTCCAGGCCGACCCGAGCGTCGCCCTGGATCGAGTCGAACAGCTTGACCGCGCCGACCTGGGCGACCTTGGCGTGCGGACTGGAGGAGCCCTTGGTGACGGAGCCGAAGAACACCAGGAACACCAGCGGGAACAACAGGATGAAGAAGGTCGCGGTGCGGTCGCGCTTCATCCCGAGCAGCATCGCCCGGGACAGGCCCCAGAACGCGCTGACCCGCTCCCGCCCGTCGGCGGAGCCGGTCGAACCGCCGCGCTGGGCGGGGACCTTCGGCTCGGTGGAGGTGCTGGTCATGCGCGGAACTCCCGTCCGGTCAGCTGGAGGAAGACGTCCTCCAGGGTGGCGCCGCGCACTTCGAGGCCGCGCAGCGCGTTCTGCTCGGCGAGGACGCTGAGCACCGGGGCGGGAAGGCGGGTGGAGACGGAGAGCGAGACGGTGTCGTCCTCCAGGTTGGCGATGTCGGCGCCGGCCGCGGCCAGCAGCTCGCGGGCCCGCTCGACCGGCAGCTGGCCGGACGCCACGCTGATCCGGACGGTGTCGTCGATCTCGCGGATCAGCGCCGCCGGGGCGCCGGTGTGCAGGATCTTGCCGTGGTCCATGATCGAGACCCGGTCGCAGAGGACCTCGGCCTCGTCCAGGTAGTGGGTGGTCAGGACGACGGTGCGGCCCTCGGCGTTGATGTCCCGCAGCAGGTCCCAGAGGTTGCGGCGGGCCTGTGGGTCGAGGCCGGTGGTGGGCTCGTCCAGGAAGACGAGCTCCGGGTCGTGGACCAGGGCGCAGGCGATCGACAGGCGCTGGGCCTGGCCGCCGGACATCTGGTCGGTGAGGGTCGAGGCCTTGTCGGAGAGTCCGACCCGCTCCAGCATCGCGTCGGCCCGCTTGGGGCCGACCCCGTAGAACGAGGCGAAGGTGCGGATGGTCTCCCGGGCCGTCAGCTTCCGGAAGAAGGCGGAGGCCTGGAACTGCACGCCGATGCGCGGCAGCAGCTTCGGGTTGCGCGGCCAGGGGGCCATCCCCAGCAGTTCGACCCGGCCCTCGTCGGGCTTCCGGACCCCTTCCAGGATCTCCATGGTGGTGGTTTTCCCGGCTCCGTTGGGGCCCAGGATCCCGTAGAATTCGCCGGCCTCGACAGTGAACGACACCCCGTCGACGGCCTGCACGTCCCCGTACCGCTGGCGGATGCCGTCAGCGGATATAGCAGCAGTCATGAGGCCAGAGAATAGGGCTTTCGAGGCGTCTTGTGCACACCGGGGACGGGGATTTGTGGAATCCCTGAGGAAATCGCGAGAAAGCCGGGCCGGGCGAAATCCGTAATTTCGCCCGGCCCGGCCGGAGTTGCCCCTGACGGACGCTCAAAGCACAGGTCAGGCGCGGTGCACCGTGATCGTGGTCCAGGCGCCGATGTGGATTCGGTCGCCGTCGCCCAGCGGGACGGCGGTGTTCGGGGAGATCGGTTCCTCGCCCCCGTTCACGGTGGTTCCGTTGGTCGAGCCCTGGTCGACCAGCACCCAGCTGCCGTCCGCCTGTTCGGCGAGCAGCGCGTGCTGGTGCGAGGCGCCCGGGTCCTCCGGCGGCACCGACAGGTCGATCTCCGGGACGGTGCCCCGGTGCTGGCTGCGCCGGCCGATCCGCAGCTGGCCGCGGCCGGTCAGCGGGATGCGGCGCTCGGGGCAGTACGGCGGGAAGAACAGCCCGGCCGCCTCGGGGCCGCTGCGGGCCATCATGTCGGTGAAGTAGTCGCGGTCGGCCGAGACCACCGCGATCCAGTTGGCCCGGACCGGCTCGGCCGGGACGGCCTCCGGCTGGGCGCCCGGCTGGGACTGGGGCGGGGCCAGGTGGAAGGACGTGCCGAAGTCGCCGCCGCGGTTGTTCGGGCCGGGGCCGGCCGGCTGGGCGTACACCGGGCCGGAGTCCTCGCGGACCGGGGCCTCGGGGAAGGCGCCCTCCGGCGGCGGGTAGCCGTAGGTGTGGGGGTACTCCGGCTGCTGCTGGTACTCCGGGGCCTGCGGCTGGTGGTGCTGGGGCTGCGGCTGCTGGGGCTGGTGGTGCTGCGGCGGGGCCTGCGGGGCCGGGGCGGTGCCGCCGTAGGCCGCCGGGATGTTCAGCGGCGGGGGCTGGGCCGGGCCCGGGGCGGGCGCGGGTGCGCCGCCGGCCGGTACCTGGCGGCCGGAGGGCGTGGACAGCTCGTAGTCGTAGCCGCACTCCTCGCAGAACCGCCCGGTCTGCGGGCTGCGGCAGATCGGGCAGACGGCCAGGCCCTCGGTGAGCCCCTGGGGTGCCGGGGGCGGGTAGGCCCCGGGCGGCGGGTACCCGCCCGGCGGGGGGTACGCCCCCGGCGGCGCGGGCGGGGGCGGCGGCGGCGCGCCGAAGGCCGCGCCGCCGTGCTGCGGGTGTCCGGCGGGCGAGCCGGGCAGCGGGCCGCCGCCGGGCGCGCCCGGGTAGCCCCCGTGGGCGCCGGGCGCCGGGGTCGGCGGGGTCATCGGGAAGCCGCAGAAGTCGCACCAGTCCTCGGCCTGCGACTCGTGGCCCCTCGGGCAGATCGGCATCAGGTCCCCCTCGTTTCGGGCCGGTGCGGTGCGGTGTCGCGCCGGGCGGCCGGCCCGATCACGTCTTCAGCGGTCACTTCGCGGTCACTTCTTCACACGTACCGTCTTGGTCGACCGGGTCTCAAGGGTCATCGAGTCGGCCTCGCTCACGTTCTTACGGAACCGAACCGTACCCTCCTTCGGGTCGACCACGTCCACCACCTTCTGCAGCAGCTTGAAGGTGCCCTCGTTGCCGGTCGCGTGGGCGATCCGGACGGCGGCGCCGAGCTTGGCGGTGGCGGTGTCGACGTCCCCGGAGCGGTGGGCCTCCAGGCCCTCCTGGATGGAGGAGGCCAGCTCGGCCTGCCCGGTGTAGTGGGCGACCTGCGGGCTGATCCGGGTGGAGGAGGCGAGGTCGTCCGTCCAGACGGCCTTGACCAGGCCCTGGCTGAGCACCTCGGGGGTGCCGCCGCCGACCTGCGGGGGCAGCACCAGGCTGATCCGGGCGGCGAGCATCTCGTTGCCGACCGAGGCGGCCGGGACCTCGACGCAGACGTGGTAGTCGCGGCTCTCGTCGCCCCAGGAGCCGGTGGGGTAGTCGCCGGCGCGGGGACCGGCCTCGGCGCGGCGGTCGGTGAGGTCCTCGACGGCGGGGGCGACCTGCTTGACGAACTTCACGGTGGCGTTGGCCGGGGTCCAGATCCGCAGCGCGACGTCGGCTACCTGCTTGCCCATGGCGCCGGTCATCATCGAGCGGAAGTCCTCGGCGAGGCCGGAGGGTTCGGCGACGATGTCGGTGGTGCCGAGCAGTGCGGAGGAGATCTTGCGCAGCTCGTCGATCCGCCAGTCGGTGCCGACGCCGCGGCAGTCGGCGGTGAAGTGGCCGGTGACCCGCTCGATGGTGCGGGCCAGGTCTTCGGCGGACTCGTGCTCGTTGTTGCCGTCGGTGAGCAGGATGGCGTGCCGGATGGCGATGTCGCGGCGGCTGAGGAAGAGCTTGTCGGCCTTGGCCAGCCAGGTGCCCATCGCGGTGCCGCCGGCTGCGGTGAGGCGGCGCAGCGACTCCTTGGCCTGCTCCCGGGTGGTCGCCGAGGCGGTCGCCAGGGTGCCGTCGCCGGGGTAGATGTCGCGGGCCTCGTGGGTGCCGGCGACGACGGCGAAGGCGGTGCCGTCGCGCAGGGCGTCGACGGCGGCGGCGGTGGCCTCGCGGGCGCCGTTGATCTTGGTCTTGGGGTAGTCCATCGAGCCCGAGCAGTCGACCAGGATCACCACGGCCGCGTTGGCGTCGCCGCCCTGCGGGCCGGCGTCGGTGAGCCCGAGCGGGCGGCCGCCGGAGGTGCCGCCGCCGGTGGAGGTGACGGTGACGATGGCGTTGACCTCGCGGGCGCCGTCGGCCAGGTACTCGTTCTGGAAGATCTCCACGTCGAACCTGGGCAGGTTCGGCTTCGCCAGTGTTGCCATGGGGCGGTGGCTCCCGTCGGGGTGAGGGGTGGATGCGATCAGGTCGGTGGGGCGGTCCGGCGGACGGGGGCCGTCGGGCGGGTCGCGCGGATCCGGTCAGGCCGTCGGCGGGTGCGGCGGCTGCGGCGGGACGGGCGGGGTGACGGGCGGCGCGGGCGGTGCGGCCGGCGGCGGGGCCAGCGGCGGCGCGGGCGGAGCCGCCGGGACGGCCGGGCCCGGTACCGGGGGCAGCGGGGCGGCGGCGGAGCCGATCACCGGGAGGTCCGGCAGGGTCGGCTCGTAGTCCTCGTAGTCGTCGTAGGCGTTGTCGGCCCGGCCGCTGCCGGGGGCGCCGGTGGCGGGGGCGTTGGTGACGGGGGCCGGCCTGATGACCTTGAGGTCCAGCGCGGTGGGCGTCTCCTCGATCTCCGCCAGCGCGGCGGCGGACGGCTCGATCGGCAGCACCGCGACGGTGATGTTGTCGTGCCCGCCGGCCGCGACCGCGAACTTCACCAGGGTCTGGGCCGCCAGCAGCGGTTCGGTGCGGGCGTCCGGCCGGACGAAGTACGCCAGGTCGGTGGCCGCCTCGGCGTAGTTCCACAGCCCGTCGGTGCAGATCAGCAGCACTCCGGGGACGTGCGGGGTGAAGGCGAGGGTGTGCGGCACGACCTCCTCGGCGTCGGCGCCGAGCCAGCCGGTGATCGCGTGGGCGCGCGGGTCGGCGTAGGCCTCGGCCTCGCCCATCAGCCCGGCCTCGACCATCCGGGCCGCCCAGGAGTCGTCCTGGGTGAGCCGGAAGGGTTCGGCGCCGGCCCGGTCGTCCGGGATCCAGTACGCCCGGGTGTCGCCCACCCAGCCGATGGTGACCCGGCCGCCCGCCGCTATCGCGCTGACGTAGGTGCAGGCGGGGGCGTTGAGGTCGGGTCGGGTCGGGCCGGCGCCGTCGGTGGCGAGGTCGGCGACGGCCTTGGCGGCGTCGGCGATCGCCGCGCGCATCGCCCCGTCCGGGTCCCGGCCGGCCTCCAGGGAGGTCAGCAGGGACTCGGAGGCGGCGTCGACGGCGGTCTCCGAGGCCTCGTCCGGGCGGTCGGAGGAGGAGACGCCGTCGCACACCACGGCGACCACGACCGGCTCCCCGCCGGGCAGCGAGGTGGCGGCGACGGTGAAGGAGTCCTCGTTGCGGTGGTGGCGCACGCCGCGGTCGCTGACCCCGGCGACGCCCGCGAGCGCCTTCTCCATGTGGTCGCGCGGGCGCGGCTGGGCGCTCCCGCAGCCCTCGCAGTAGCCGTCCTCGGTGACCTGCGCCTGCCCGCAGTTCACGCAGACCGGCCCGCGCTGCGGCGGGACGGCCCCACCGCGGGCGGCGGCCCAGCCGGAGGGCATCGCGCCCGGGGCCGCCCGACCGTCCCGGCCGGCCCCGCAACGCCCGCAGAAGGCGTCGTCAAGGTCCATCGGCTCGGAACAGCTCGGGCACTCGGTCTGCTGCGGCATCGGCTACACCCACGTCCTGGGGCGGGCCCGGTTGGCCCGTTCCACCATCTCGATCCTGGTCTCGGCCCGGTCGGCCAACCGGGCGAGTACCCGGTAGGACTGTTCCAGGGCGAAGCGCAGTTCCCGCTCCGCGGCGGGACGTCCCAGGACGACCAGGCCGGCGCCCTGCTGGCCGCCCGCCGAACCGGCGCCGACCCAGTCGAGGGCCGCGCCGAGCACCTCGACCGAGAGTTCCTCGCGGCGGCGGTCGTCCAGCCGCAGCGCGGTCAGCTGGTCGGAGCCGGCCGCGAGGTCGACGGCCAGCGGGTCGGTGGCGGCCCGTTCGCGCAGCCGGGCGCGGACGGCGGCGATCCGGGCGGCGGTGTACTGGCTGGAGGTGGCCGGGACGGACTCCAGCACCCGCACCGCGCCGGGCCGGTCGCCCTCGTCCAGGCGGACCCGGGCCAGGCCGAAGGCGGCGCTGAGGTAGCCGTGGTCGGTGGTCCAGACGAGCCGGTAGAACTCGGCCGCGTCGCCGCCGTCGCCGAGCAGTTCGGCGCAGATGGCCAGGGCGAGCTTGGGCGCGGGTTCGCCGGGGAAGGCGTCGTAGACCGCGTCGAAGGCCTCGGCGGCGGCGCGCAGGTCGCTCTCGGACCCGCTGCCGGCCGCGCCGACCAGGGCGACCAGGCCGCGGTACCAGACCACCCGCCAGTCGTCCGGGTGGTCCTGCTCCAGCGCGGCGAGCGCCTGCACGGCCCTGTCGTGGCGGTCGAGTTCGAGCAGGGCGCGCAGTTCGCGCAGCCGGCTCTCGACCGAGACGGCGGGGGCGCCGACGAGGGCGGCGAGCGCCTCCTCGGGGTCGGCGGCGAGCAGGGTGGCGAGGAAGCCGGCGTTGGGGTCGGCCGGGTCGACCCGGGGGACGGGCAGGGCGAGGGCGGCGGCGGCCGGGTCGAGGCCGGCCAGCCGGAGCTGTCCGGGCTGGACGGTGGGCAGCACCAACTCGTTGTCCACGACACGCAGTTCGGGGCCGAAGAGGGTGGAGGGCGCGGGGCGGGGCCGTTCGTCCTGGAGGGCCAGGATCTCCCGCAGCACACCGGTGAGCTGGTCGGCCATCTCCTCGGCGGAGGAGAACCGGCGGGCCGGGTCCGGGTCGGTGGCGCGGACCAGGAAGCGGTAGTACGACTCGTACTTGGCGAAGACCTCGACGTCCTCGGGCCCGGGCAGCGAGTCGCGGTAGGTGGTGCTGTAGCCCTGGAAGTCGAAGGTGAGCACCGCGAGGGTGCGGGCCACGGTGTAGAGGTCGGAGGCGGGGGAGGGGCCGTCGGTGGCGATCTCCGGGGCCTGGTAGCCGATGGTGCCGTAGATCGCGCTGTCGTCGTCGAAGCGGCGGACCGCGCCCATGTCGATGATCTTGAGCGTGTCGCCGCTCTGGATCACGTTGTCGATCTTGAAGTCGCAGTAGATCAGACCCCGGCTGTGCAGGTAGCCCAGCGCCGGCAGCGCCTCCAGGGCGTACGCGATCGCCTGCTCGACCGGCAGCGGCTCGCGTCGGCCGTCCGCGGTGCGGCGGTCGTTGGCGATGTCCTTGAGCGACTTGCCGCCGACGAACTCCATCACGATGTAGCCGTCGGTGGAGCCGGTGCGCAGGTCCGGGTGCTCGGCGAAGTTGATGATCCGGACGATGTTCGGGTGGTCCACCTCGGCCAGGAAGCGCCGCTCGGCGACGGCCGCGGCCAGCGCGTCCTCGTCCCCGGTGTCCAGCAGGCCCTTGAGCACCACCCACTTGTCGCTGACCCGCCGGTCCACCGCCAGGTAGATCCAGCCGAGCCCGCCGTGCGCCAGGCAGCCGACCACCTCGTACTGGCCGCCGACCAGGTCGCCGCGGCGCAGCTTCGGGGTGAAGGAGTACGGCGTGCCGCACTTGGTGCAGAAGCCGTCCGGGCGGCCCGGGCGGCCGTTCTTCTCCCGGCCCACCGGGGTCTCGCACTTGGAGCAGTACCGCTTGCGCTCGGGCACCTCGGGGTTGGCCAGCACCGCCTGTGACGGGTCGGCCGACTCCACCGTCGGCACGGTGACCAGCCCGGCGCCCAGCCGGTTGCGGGTGCCCGCGCTGACGCTGCCGCGGGTGGAGCGCACCGAGACCGAGCGGCTGCTGCCGGTACGGGTCGAGCGGTGCGAGCGGGAGCGGCCGGACATCGACCGGGCGGAGCCGGTGCGGGCCGACAGCGAGCGGACCGAGCCGCTGCGGGCGGAGTCCGGGGTGACCCGCGCGGACGGGACGTACGGCTGGGTGACGCCGGTGGCGCCGTCGGGCGCCGTCAGGCCGCACTCGTCGCAGTAGCCGTCCGGGTCGATGGTGCCCGAGCAGTCCCGCGGGCACGGCGAGCCGGGCCCGGCGGCGGTCGGCGGCGCGGCCCCGGCGGGCGTCGGGGAGACGGCGGAGGGGACCGTCGTGGTCCCCACCGGGGTCAGCCCGCACTCGTCGCAGTAGCCGTCCGCATCGATGGTGCCGTTGCCGGAGCACTCCGGCCGTACGCACGTCTCGCCCATCAACCTCAGCCCCCCTGTACCTGTCCGTCGACCGGCGTCTGGCCGGCCGACCCGTGTGACTGTGCGCCCTCGGAGGCCTCGGAGGCCTCGGCCTGGGCCGGGCGCAGCGACTGCTGGAAGCGGGCCACCGCGGCGGCCGCCGCCCGCAGGTCGCAGGGCGCGCTCCACAGCAGCCAGCGCGCCTTCTCGTACCGTTCGATCACTTCCGGGTCCTCGGCGACCCGCATCCGGGCCGCCATCGCCTTGTAGGCGTCCAGCCGGCCGCGCAGCTCGGCCCGGACGGCCAGCGGCTGGGTGACCTCGCCGAGCGAGTGCCGGGCCCGGGCCAGCTCCTTGGCGGCCGCGTCCTCCAGCGTGTCCAGCAGCGGGGCCAGCCGGCCCCACTGCCCGGCCTGGCGCAGGTCCAGGGCGGTGACGATCCGTTCGCGCAGCGCCGAGGTCGGGCCGGGCACCGCGGGCACGTCGCTGGAGGCTATCTTCGCCAACACCTCGCCGCGGGCCCGGCGGGCCTCGGCCAGGGTGGCGTCGGCCCGCTGGAGCAGCTCGCCGACGCCCTGGAGGCGCTCCTCGGCCTCGTCGCGCAGCCGCAGCAGGTTCTCCAGCTCCAGCCGGACGCCGTCCAGCGCCCGCCCGGCCCGGTCGAAGCGCTCGGTGTCCACCACCCCGGCGGGGGAGGCGAAGGCCTCGCCGTCCGGGACGGTGCCGCGCTGGGCGGGCACCCGGGCCGGGCGCCACAGGGCCAGCGGGTCCTCGCGGACCTCGGTGCGCAGCTCGGTGAGGTCCTGCTCCAGCCCGACCAGGTCGTCGGCCAGCGGGTGGCTGCCGGTGCGCACGCCGAGCGAGGCGGCCAGGGTCCGCACCCGCTGCAGTTCGGCCAGCAGCAGGTCGATCCGGGCCGGCAGTGCGGACCAGACCGCGTCGGCGGCGCTGACCACCTCCAGCACGGTGGCGTACCAGGAGTTCATCCGGGCCATCAGCGCGTCCAGGCTGATCCGCTCGACCAGCTTGGCGGGCGCGCCCAGCAGTTGCGGCCCGTCCGGCACGGCGCCGCCCGGGACGGTCACCGCGTCGCCGGTCAGCAGCTCGCTCAGCTCGGCGAGTTCGGGGCCGCCGGGCTTGGCCTTGCGGGCCCGGACGGCGCGCGCCGAGGCGAGCGCCTCGGAGTAGCGGTCGAACAGCGCCCAGAGCAGGGGCAGGCCTTTGCCGGCGACGGACCAGCGCTCCAGGGTGCGGCCGGACAGCTCGGCGCCGTCCAGCAGCCGCAGGCCCGGGTGGTCCTGAAGTGCGAGCAGCGCCGACTCGACCGCGTCCCGCTCCGCGCCGAGGCGCGCGAGCGCGCGGTCCACCTCCTCCCGGCTCAGTACCGGGCCAGCCGATGCCGCCACCGCGGTGTCCTTCCTTCCTCGCGTGCGATGCCGTCGCGTACGACGTGCGATCCCACGACAACCCCCGTGTCCACCACCGGTCTCCCCGTGGTGATCGTCCCGAACCCTAGCCGGTGGCCGTTCGGGCGGTGCGGGCGCGGGGCGTCAAGACGGCGTCAACGCCCCGCGCCCGTGGCGCTCCGTGCGCGATGCGGCGGCTTCCGCTCTTCCGCCCGGCTGCCCGGCCGCTCTTCCGCTCTTCCGCCCGGCCGCCCGGCCGCCCGTGCGGTCCTCGGTGCGGTCCCCCTGCGGTCCTCAGTGCGGCACGGGCCAGTAGTGCTCGGCGTCGTTGAGCATGTACGGCTTCAGCCAGCGGTCGTAGCTGCGCCCCCAGTCGCCGTTCGCGTGGTAGTCGGCCAGCACCTGGTTGACCCGCGCGGTCAGGTCCGTGCTGTTCTTGAGCATGGCGATGCCGATCACCTCCGGCTGCACGTCGCCGTCCACGATCCGCACGGTCTGGTCCTGGGCCGCCTGACCGGCCGCCAGGCCGTCGTCGGTCATGGTGGCGTCGACCTTGCCGAGCTGCATCAGGACCAGGCAGTCCAACTGGTTCTCCACGACCGTCAGCCGGGCCTTGGAGTCCTTCTTGGCGCCCTTGCCGCCGGGGTCCATGACGTCGAAGGCCGTCGACCCCTTGGCGACGCAGACGTTGTTGCCGCCGATCGCCTCGTCCAGGTTCTTCGCCGGGGAGGTCTTCGGCACCAGCACTCGCTGGGAGATGCTGAAGTACGGCTTGGAGAAGGCGACTTGCTCCATCCGCTTGCAGTTGACCGTCATCGTGCGGACGATCAGGTCGACCCGGCCCTTCTGCACCGCGTCGACCCGGTCGGCGGTGGCCACCGGCTTGAGCACCACCTTGTCCGGGTCGCCCATGATGGCGGTGCCGAGCGCCCGGGCCAGGTCGATGTCGAAGCCCTCGATCTGGCCGGTGTTCGGGTTGCGGGCGCCCCAGCGGTAGCTGTTCTGGTCGACGCCGATCACCAGGCTGCGCTTGGCCTTGATGGCCTTCACCGCCGGGCCGTCCGCCGAACTCGGCGGCACGCTGCTGTAGATGTCGCAGGTGTCGGACTGCTCCTGGGACTGCTGGACGGCCTGCGGCGCGGACGCCGGTGCGGCGGTCGCGGCGGCCGGTGCGGCGCCGGAGGGCCCGCCCCCGCCGAGCACGGCCGCGCAGGCGGCCAGCACGGCCAGGGCCGCGGCGCTCCTGGTCGGTACGGTCGTGGTGCGCATCGTTCCGTTCCCCTCTACCGGTACTCGGCGAGTCGTCGGCCCAGGCCGCGCAGCGCGGCGGCCGCGGCCACCAGGCCGAGCACCGCGGCGGCGCCGGCTGCCAGCCGGAGGTCCCCGGCGGTGCCGTCCGCGGAGGCCGTGAACCGGGCCTGTTCGGCGTCGGCGGCCTGGGCGAGCGCCCGGTCGGTGGCGTTGAAGGCGGCGTCGGCGGTGCTGGTGCTGTCGGTGGCGGACACCGTCGCGTTCAGGGCGCCCTGGTAGTCGGCGTTGTCGACCTCGGCCTTGCGCGCGTACTGGTACCGCTCCTGCCAGACGTCGTACTGGTCCGCGGCCGTGGCCAGCGGCTGGCTCGCGGCGGCGGGGGCGAGGATCACCGCGTTGGAGAGCGTGCCGGCCCGGTCGCGCATCGGGGTGCTCCTGCCGGCCGTCCCGGCCAGGCGCTTGGTGACGTCCGCGTACTGGTTGGCGTAGGTGGCGGTGGAGCCGCGCGCGACCAGGTTCAGGTTCTCCGCCAGGCGGGCGGTCAGCACGTCCACCCGGGCCCTGTTGAGGGCCTGCAGCGGGAACGCCCCTTCGAGGTCGCTCTTCTTCAGCGCCGCGCCGGTGGTCAGCCCGGCCACGGCGAGCCAGAGCGTGCCGGCCAGCACGGCGGCGGTGGCGCCCAGCAGGCCGATGTTGAACACCCGGTTGGTGCGGCGGAACAGGGTCAGCTGCACCCAGCCGAGCGCGGCCAGGGTGAGCACCGCCAGGACGTACGCGCCCCAGGGCGTCGACTGCGCCGCGGCGTAGTCGACCACCAGCTCGTGGTTCTCGATGGTGTTCAGCTCGGCGGCGGCCGGCAGCAGCACGGTCTGCATCTGCTCGGAGGCGTACCGCAGGTAGGCGCCGCCGAGCGGGATGCCCTGCCGGTTGTCGGCCCGCGCGGATTCCACCAGACCGGCGTACACCGGGAGTTGCTGGTTCAGTCGGGAGAGTGAGTCCTGGGCGGGGGAGGTCGAGGTGGTCCGGGCGGCGGCCTGGGAGATCAGCTTGGCGGCCTGGGCGAGGTCCTGCTCGTAGCGGGCCCGGACGTCCTTGGGCTCGGTGCCGGCCAGCAGGAAGCCGGAGGCCGCGGTGGTGGCGGCGTCGGCCAGCGAGCGGTGGATCTCGGCGGCGTCCCGGCTGAGCGGCTGGCTGTACGAGACCACCCGGTCGGCGGCCTGCGCCCTGGTCTCCAACTGCCAGGCGGTGAGCCCGCCGAAGGCCACCGTGAGCACCGCGAGCACCACCCCGGCCATCCGCAGCCGCCCGGGGGGCGTGCGGGTGGCCTGCGCCAGCCGGGCGCGCACGCCGCGCTCCGGCGCACCCGCGCGGGACCGCTTCGCGGGCGGTGCGGCGCCCGGTCCGGGAACGGGCCCGCCGTGGGGCGGAGCCCCCGGAGCGCCGGGAGCTCCTGGGGTCGCCGGGGCCGCCGTTGGAGCGCCGAACGCCGCCGCCCCCGGCGCGGCCGGTGGCGTGCTCGGCCGTGCCGGGACCGCGGCGCCCGGTGCGCCGTTGCCTACTGGTGTCGCCACCCGCCTCATCCTCCCCTGGGGCCGGCCCGTCTCCCCGGGCCCGACCGATGGCAGCAGTATGGCCGTGACTCTCCCCGGCCACACCTGACTTGCGCCGATCTTGAGCATGTCGTGCACGGTTTCCGCACGCTCTCGTACGGCTTGTACCGGTCGCACCGGTCGCACCGGTCGCACCGGTCGCACCGGCCGGACGGAGAGGTGGCGACCGCTGCGACGCCCGCCGGAGCCCCCGCGGTTCCGCACCGCGCGGTCACCGGCCGCGCCGTCACCGGGCCCGGCACCCCCGCGCTCCGTACCATGGGCCCTATGCGACTGCTTGGAACGATCTCGCCCGACCGCCCGCTGCTCGTCGTCGCGGTCCGCGAGGAGGCCGCCCACCTCGACGACCGGCTGCCGGTGCTGCTCACCGGCATGGGGAAGGTCAACGCCGCCGCCGCCCTGGCCACCGTGCTGGCGCAGGGCGAGCGGCCCTCCGAGGTGATCAACCTCGGCACGGCCGGCGCGCTGCGCCCCGGCTGGGAGGGCATGCACCACGTCGTCCAGGTGATCCAGCACGACCTGAACACCGCGGCCCTGGAGCACCTCACCGGCCGCACCTACGGCGCCCCGCTGGTGGTCGGCAAGGGCGACGGCCCGGTACTGGCCACCGGCGACCTGTTCGTCGACTCCCCGGCCGCCAAGGAGCGGCTGGCCGAGCACGCCGACCTGGTCGACATGGAGGGCTACGCCGTCGCCACCGTCGCCCACCGGGCCGGGCTGCCGGTGCGGCTGGTCAAGTACGTCAGCGACGAGGCCGGGGACGGCGCGGCCCACAGCTGGCGGGAGTCGGTCGACGGCTGCGCCCGGCACCTCGCGGACTGGGTGCGCGAGCAGGGCTGGTGACGGCCCGTCGCTGAACCCGTGCGTGGGGCGGCCGGGGGGTTCCGGCCGCCCCACGGCGGGTGCGGTCAGGTCGGTGCGGTCAGGGCCGTGCGGTCGGGGCCGTGCGGGTCAGTCGCGGAAGGCCGAGAGGTCGAAGGCCGCCAGCCGCTCCGGGTCGGCGATCACGTCGATCTCGGTGATCGCGCCGTCCACCACGGTGAACGCCATGATCGACATCGCCCGGCCGTTGTCGGCGATGACCACCGCGCCCGCGGTGCCGTTGACCAGCGCGGGGCGGGCGAACGGCGACAGCTTGCCCCACATCGCGGCCTGCCCGGCCACCGTCGCGGCGCCGGTGAGCACCAGGGTGTGACGGGCCAGTGCGGCCCCGCCGTCCGAGCGCAGCACCACGTCCGGGTCCAGTACGGCGACCAGTGCCTCCAGGTCGCCGGTGCGGGAGGCGGCGAAGAAGGCGTCCACGGCCAGCCGCTGGCGGCTCAGGTCCCGGTCGGGCGCGGGCCGCTCCTGCACCTTGCGGCGGGCCCGGCTGGCCAGTTGGCGGGTCGCGGCCGAGGTCTTCTCGATCAGCGGGGCGATCTCCTCGAACGGCACCGCGAACATGTCGTGCAGCACGAAGGCGATCCGCTCTGCGGGTGACAGCGACTCCATCACCACCATCAGCGCCAGGCCGACCGAGTCCGCGAGCATCACCTCCTGCTCCGGGTCGACCACCCCCTCCCGGCGCAGCAGCGGGTCCGGCAGTCGCTCGGGGCCGCTCTCCCCGCCGGGCCCGGTCGGCTGCAACGGCTCCTCCCGCCGGGCGGCGCGGTCGCGCAGCAGGTTCAGGCAGACCCGGGACACCACCGTGGTCAGCCAGCCGCCGAGGTTGGCCACCTCGGCGGTGTCGGTGCGGTCGTACCGCAGCCAGGCCTCCTGGAGCGCGTCATCGGCCTCGCTGATCGAGCCGAGCATCCGGTAGGCGACCGCGCGCAGGTGCGGTCGGTGCTCCTCGAAGAGCTTGGTCCGGGCGGCTCTCTCGTCTGTTCCGTCCACCGTGTCACATTCCTTCGTCGCCTCGGGTCAGGGCAGCAGGAGCCACCCAACAACGGGGGCGGCGGGGAGATCAACTCCCGGCCCGGGACGAAACGGAGACGATCGTGACGAATGATCGGATACTGGTCACCGGCGGCACCGGCACCCTGGGCCGGCGGGTCGTACCGCCGCTGCGCGCGGCCGGGCGGCCGGTGCGGGTGCTCAGCCGGTGCGAGCGGGCGGCGGATGCCGACGGGGTGACGTACGTGCGCGGCGACCTGCTCGGGGACCGGGCCGAGACGGACGCCCGGCTGGCCGAGGCGCTCGTCGGCGTGGACACCGTGCTGCACCTCGCGGGCGGCCCCAAGGGTGACGACGAGGCCACCCGGCGGCTGGTCGCGGCCGCCGTGCGGGCCGGGGTGCGGCACCTGGTGTACATCTCGGTGATCGGCGCGGACAAGGTGCCGCTCGGCTACTTCCGGGCCAAGCGGGAGGCCGAGCAGGTGGTGGTCCGCTCGGGCCTGCCGTACACGGTGCTGCGCGCCGCCCAGTTCCACGACCTGGCGTTCGGTGTGGTCTCGAAGATGGCCAAGCTGCCCCTCCTTCCGGCCCCCGGCGGGGTCCGCTGGCAGCCCGTGGACGTGGGCGAGGTCGCCGACCGGCTGGTCGGGGCGGCGCTCGACGGGCCGGCCGGGAGGCTGCCGGACCTGGCCGGGCCCGCGGTGTACGAGCTGGCCGAACTGGCCCGGGGGTACCTGGCCGCGCGGGGCCGCAGCCGCAAGCAGTTGCCCGTACGGGTGCCGGGCCGGATCGGGCGCGCCTACCGGGCGGGGGCGAACCTCGCCCCCGAGGGGGCCGCGCACGGGCGGCGCACCTGGGAGGAGTTCCTGGCGGAGCGGCTGGCGGGCGGGGCTGCCGGGGGTGTCGGGGGTGTCGGAGCCGCCGGGGCGGGCGGGGCTGTCGGGGCCGGCTCGTAGGGTGTCCGGCATGTCGTTCCTCGATCGCCTGCGCGCGACCCCCGCCATCGTCGACTACCTGCACTGGCCGGGGGACTTCTCCCTCGACGCGTACTCGCACGTGGAGGAGGTCGTACTGGCCTCCGGCGAGGCGCTGGAGGAGGTCGGCAAGTGCGGTGGCGGCGGCACGTTCTTCCTCTGCGGCGAGGGCGGCGACGAACGGCCCGTCCTCTACGCCGACTCGGAGGGCGGCGCGGCACTGCTGGCCGCCGACCTGGAGGAGCTGGTCCGGCTGCTGCTGGCGCTGCCGTGGTGGCACGACTTCGTGCGGCTGACCGAGGAGGAGAGCGCGGAGGCGGCCGAGGCCTGCCTGGCCGACGAGCCCGACCTGCTCGCCGACCGGGACGCGGCCGCCGCCGCGATCGGACTCGAAGTCCCCACCCCGGCCGAGGCTTTGGCCCGCCTGCGCGAGGCCGTCTTCGGCCTCGGCCCGGCCTACGTCCTGCTCAACGCCGAGGAGGGCAACGCCTACCAGCCCCTGTTCCGGGCCTAGCGGCCACGGAGGAGGTCGGCCAGTTCGAGGGCCACCGAACCCTCCGGGGCGTCGGTGTCGTGGAGGTGGGCGAGCAGGCGCAGCACGGCGCGGTACTCGCCGCGGCTGAGCCGCACCGGCTCACCCGGCCCGTCGAGGTCCTCCGCGACCGCCCGGGCCAGTTCGGCCGTGCCGCGGGCGGCGCCGGCCGGGTCGCCGCCGACCCGGACGATGCCGGTCGACTGGATGACCTGGCCGGCGATGGTGACGTTGCCGCTGATCCGGTTGCCCATGCTCTCCGCCCCCCTGCTGAACTGACGATCGATCAGCAGGGTAGCCGGTGCGGAGGTGGTGCGGTCAGGGGCGGCGGCCGCGCTGCTTGGACCAGCCGGTGTCGCGGTCGTCGCCCGAGTTGCCCGCGGAAGGGTGCCGGTCGGCCGGTCGGATCGTGATGACGCCCATGTCGTGGTTCTCCCCCAAGTCGGATGCGTGCGCTCTGGCTTGCAGAACGCTATGGGCGGCCTGGGCGCTCCGCATCCGTACGGGTACTCAGACGGGCTGAGTCGATCCGCGGTCGTCCTTGAGGTGTTTCCGGGGTGGTGTGGTCAGAGGAGGCGGCGGAGGAGGCGGGACTTGAGGGGGGTGAAGGGCGGGTAGGCGGGGCGGAGGGGGTCGGCGAGGAGGGGCTTGTCGAGGACGGACTTGGTGTGGCTGAAGGTGTCGATGGAGTGGGTGCCGTGGTACCGGCCGAGGCCGCTCTCGCCGACGCCGCCGAAGGGCAGGCCGGGGACGGCGATGTGGGCGTTGGGGACGCCGAAGGCGAGGGCGCCGGAGGAGGTCTCGGTGGTGAGGCGGCGCTTGGTGGTGTCGGAGGCGGTGAAGGCGTAGAGGGCGAGGGGCTTGTCGCGGGCGGTGATGAAGGCGATGGCGGCGTCCAGGTCGGGGACGCGGATGATCGGCAGGACGGGGCCGAAGATCTCCTCGCGCATCACCGGGGCGTCCGGGTCGACGTCGGCGAGGACGGTGGGGGCGAGGTAGCGGTCGGCGCGGTGGTGGTCGCCGCCGGTGACGAGGCGGCCGTCGGCGAGCAGGGCGGTCAGCCGGTCGAAGTGGCGTTCGTCGACGATGCGGCCGTAGTCGGGGCTCAGCGCCGGGTCGGTGCCGTACATCTCGCGGATCGCGGCGGTCAGTTCGGCTTCCAGGGTGGCCGCGGTGTCGCCGATGGCGAGGACGTAGTCGGGGGCGACGCAGGTCTGGCCGGCGTTCATGAACTTGCCCCAGGCGATCCGGCGGGCGGCGGTGGCGAGGTCGGTGCCGGGTTCGACGACGACGGGGCTCTTGCCGCCCAACTCCAGGGTGACGGGGGTGAGATGGCGGGCCGCGGCGGTCATGACGACGCGGGCGACGGTGCTGTTGCCGGTGTAGAAGACGTGGTCGAAGCGCTGCTCCAGCAGGGCGGTGGTCTCCGGCACGCCGCCCTCGACGACGGCGACGGCCTGCCGGTCGAGGGTGCGGGGCAGCCAGTGGGCGATGGCGGCGGAGGTGGCGGGGGTGAGTTCGCTGGGCTTGACCACCGCGCAGTTGCCCGCGGCGAGCGCGCCGACCAGCGGGGCCAGGGTGAGCTGCAGCGGGTAGTTCCACGGGCTGATGATCAGCACGGTGCCCAGCGGCTCACGGACGGTACGGGCCCGGGCGGGCTGCAGGGCGAGCGGGACGGGGATGCGGCGCGGGCGCAGCCAGCGGTCGAGGTGGCGCAGGGTGTGGTCGATCTCGTTGACCGTGAAGCCGATCTCGGTGGTGTACGCCTCGGCGGCGCTCTTGCCGAGGTCGGCCTGGAGGGCGGCGGCGAAGACGGCCTCCTGGTCGACCAACAGGCGGCGCAGGGCGCGGAGTTGGGCCTTGCGCCAGGCCAGGGGCTTGGTGCGGCCGGTGGCGAAGGCGGCGTGCAGGCGGGCGACGGTCGCGGCGGGGCCCTCGGCTCCGGCGCTTCCGGCGGAGGAGGCGGGGCCGGAGGCGGTGATGGCTTCGGCGGAGGCGGGCGCGGCTGTGGGCGTGGCTTCGGCGGAGAGGCTCATGCGGCCGAGCATAAACGAAACGAAACGATTTCGTTTCCGGTTCTCGATAGACTTCGGGCATGACCCCCAGCGCCACCCCCGCCCACCCGGCCGACGCCGCCCCGCCGCGCCGGGGCCGCCCCCGCGACGCCGCCCGGGATCGCGCCCTGCTGGACGCCACGCTGGCCGTCCTCGCGGAGAGCGGCTACGGCGGGCTGACCACCGCCGCCGTGGCCGCCCGGGCCGGAGTGTCGACGGCGACCCTCTACCGCCGCTGGTCGTCCAAGGAGGACCTGGTGATCGCCGCCGCCGCGCTGCACGGCGAGAGCTCGTACGAGCAGCCGGACACCGGCGGGCTGGAGGGGGACCTGCGGGTCGTCCTGCGCGACAAGGCGGCCGGCATGACCGGCGAGCCCGGCCGGCTGATCCGCGCCCTGATCGGTGAGGCCGCCCACAACACCGCCCTGGCCGGGGCGCTGGTGACGGCCTTCCTCCGGCCGGTGTACGGGCGGGTCGCGGAGGTCGTCCGGCGGGCCGTGGAGCGGGGCGAGATCCCGCCGGTCGACGGCGCGGAGCTGCTCGGCGAGGTGGTGGTGGGCCCGGTGATGACCCACTTCCTGCTCACGCCGCAGCCGCCCGAGGACGTCGACGAGGCCACCGCCCGGGAGACCGCCGACCGGCTGCTGCCCTTCGCCCTGCGGGCGGTGGGCGGGGCGGTCGGGCCGTCCGCCTGAACGCACCGCCTGCCTGAACGCACCGCCCGCCTGAACGCACCGCCCGCCTGGACGCATTCGGCGACCCCGCGAGAAGAACCGGGCGACCCCGCGAGAAGAACGTACCGAGCGAGCGACCCGCCCCTTTGAGAAGTGGAGCCCCCGATGCCCTGGTTCACGCTCGACCGCTTCGACCCGTCCTTCTTCGACACCGCCCCGCACCGCCGGGCGTACGTGCTGGACCTGCCGGTGGCGCCGGCGGCGGTGTGGCGCGGGCTCGCCGGTGACGCGCCGCTGTCCTGGTGCCGTGGCCTGGCCGGCGGCCGCTACACCTCGCGGCCGCCGCACGGCGTCGGCACCACCCGTGAGATCACGGCGATGCGGCTGCTGCGCCTGCGGGAGGAGTTCGTGCGCTGGGAGGAGGGCACCCGGCACTCGTTCTGCGTCACCGGGGCGAGCCTGCCGCTGTTCCGGCGCTTCGGCGAGGACTACCTGGTCGAGCCCACCCCGACCGGGACCCGCTTCACCTGGACCTTCGCCTACGAGCCCAACCCGCTGCTGGCCCGCCCGGCGGCGCTGACGGACCTGCCGAACGCGCGCTTCCTGCGGACGCTGGTCGCGGACACCAAGCGGCACTTCGGCGCGGCCTGACGGTCGGTGCCGGTCGTGCGGCGCGCGGTCGGGCGGGTGGCTCCCCGGCGGGCTTCTTGGACGGTCGTCTCGTACGAATGTATTGGACGAATGTCTTGCACGTACGTATGAGTCATGAGTATGGTGATCTCATCAACCGCTTCACAAGGGGGAACCGAAAATGAACGACGCCGTCCACGCCGAGGCCGCCCGCGTCGATGTCGTTCGCGGTGAGCTGGTCATCGACGGCCGCCGCCTGTCCTACCTGGACTTCGGGGGTACGGGCCGCCCGCTGCTCGCCCTGCACGGCCACCTCTCGGAGGGCGCGGTGTGGACCGGGCTCGCGGCCGAACTCGGCCCCGACTGGCGGGTGATCGCGCCCGACCAGCGCGGCCAGGGTGAGTCGGAGCGGGCCGCGGACTACTCGCGGGAGGGCTATCTCGCCGACATCGAGGCGCTGCTCGACCATCTGGGCCTGGAGCGGGCGGTGCTGCTCGGCCACTCGCTCGGGGCGATCAACGCCTACCAGTTCGCGGCCCGCCACCCCGAGCGGGTCGAGGCGATCGTCAACGTCGAGGGCCCGCTGGTGCTCGGCCTGGAGGGCCCGCACCCGCTGGCCTTCCTGCTCGGCCTGCCGTACGACGCCCCGAGCCGGGACGGGCTGGTGGCCGAACTCGGCCCGGCCGCGCCGTACTTCGCCGACCGGCTGCGGGAGAACCCGGACGGCAGCTGGCGGCTGCCCTTCCACCCCAAGGACATGTACGACTCCGAGGAGCTGGTCCACGGCGACCACTGGGCCGACTGGACGGCCACCGGCTGCCCCGCCTTGCTGGTGCGCGGCACCGAGGGCGTGATACCGGCCGGGCAGGCGGCCGAGGCCGTCTCCCGTCGCCCCGGGGCGGCCGCCGTCGAGCTGGTCGGCGACCACCTGCTGCCGATCAGTGCTGCCGGTGAACTCGCCGCCACCGTGCGGGAGTTCCTCGTGAAGCTCTGACGGGTGCGGAATGGGTCGGTCCGCGTGGTGCCCGGCGCCCGGGCGGGGTATAACGCTGCCTGACAGGCAGAGCGTCCATATTCGTCGGGGGAGACCAATGGACCCGGAACTGACCTCACTCGCGGGCGTCGCGGCGGCGGCCGTCGTCCAGCAGTTGACCACCAGCGCCTGGGAGCGGATCCGCTCCGCGGTCGGGGAGTTGTGGCGGCGCCGGCACCCCGAGCGGGCCGAGACGGTGCTCGCCGAGCTGGGCGAGGCGCGCGAGGACGTGGCCGAGGCGCGCCGCGCGGGGGACGAGCGGGCCGAGCAGGAGGTGGTCGACCTGTGGGGGGCCCGGCTGCGCCGGCTGCTCGCCGCCGATCCCGGTGCCGCCGTGCAACTGCGCGCACTGGTCGAGGAGTTGACCGGTGCGTCGGCGCCCGTCGCGCCCCAGCAGTCGGTCACCATGAATGCCAAGGCCTCCGGTCGGGCCCGGATCAACCAGGCCGTCGGGGACATCCACATCACCGAGCGGTGACGGCGGGTGAGCCCCCAGGGGCCGGCGTCGGGCCCGAACCGGCCGGGGAACGGGCCGCACAACGTCAACATCAACGCCACGGCGAGCGGTCACGGGCGGGTCAACCAGGCGGGCCGGGACCAGCACTTCCACATCACCTTCCCGTTGGTCGGGGCGGCGCTGGTGCTGGGGCTGCTGGTGTTGGCGCTCTGGAAGCCGTTGCAGCACGTGACGGCGGGCCTGGTGGATTCGAGCCCGTCGGCCTCGGTGTCCCCGGTGGCGCCCTGGAACCCGCCGAAGCACGTCGACCCGCTGCCCGAGCCGCCCGCGCCGACGACCCGCAGTCGGGTGCCCGATCCGCCGGTGCCGCCGGTGACGCCGACCCCCTCGCCCACGCCGAGGTACACCCCGCCGCCGCCCCCGCCCGACCCGGTGGACGTGGCCTTCGCCGCCATCCGCAGCGGCGACTGCCTCGATGTCTACAACACCGGGCTCGGCCAGTGGAGTCGTACCTCGCCGGTCGCGGTGGACTGCCGGGGCGGCAGTGCCTTCAACCGGGTCGCCGCGGTCGCCACCGCCGCGGCGAGCTGTCCGACGGGCATGGGCCGCGACTCGTACGGCCACACCAACCGCGACAACTCGGTGACGGTGCTCTGCCTGGAGCGGCAGTTCCGCTACGGCCAGTGCTTCGTCGCCGCCACCAGCGACTACCGCAGCTACAACGGCTGGCTGAGCGTGGTGTGGGACTGCGGCTCCGGGCGGGTGCCGAAGAGCGCCAACGTGATCATGGCCGTCACGGCCGTCATCACCGTCCGGGACACCTGCCCGTCGTACAAGGGCCGGTACACCGCCGAGTGGCCGGTCCTGGACGGTAGCGCCAAGGTGTGCGCATTGGTCGTGTAGACCGTATGACGTGCGCTGGGCGAGTTCTCCCGGGCCCCGCGGGGGTTGGAGAGGGGTGGCAGCCCTCAGCGCCGCCACCCCCCGTTGGCTTCTCGGCAGCGGGGTGGTGGTTCATTGAGCCAAACCCCGCCTTGGGGTGAAAACGGGTGGGGATCCGGGCGGGGTTCGGTGGGGGTTCGGTGAGCGGCCCGTCGTGCGGGGGAGCCGGGCCTGCCGGTCCGGGGCGTTCCGGGCCGGGGAACGCCCCGGGCGGGGTCAGTGCGCGAGGGCCTCGCGCAGGCGCTTCTTGTCGGGTTTGCCGACGGAGGTCAGCGGGATGGCGTCGACCAGGTGGAGGGCCTCGGGGGCGTAGATGCGGCCCTTGTTGGCGGTGACGAAGGCGCGGACGTCCTCCAGTCGGGGCTGGTGGCCGGGGGCGGGGACGACGGCGGCGTGGACGTGTTCGGCCTGCTGGTCGTCGCGGACGCCGTAGACGGCGCACTGGGCGATGGCCGGGTGGGTGAGCAGGAGGTCCTCGACCTCGGTGGGGTAGACGTGGCCGCCGACCACGATGATGAGGTCCTTGAGGCGGTCGGCGAGGTAGAGGTAGCCGTCGGCGTCGAAGTAGCCGATGTCGCCGGTGTCGAGCCAGCCGTCGCGCAGCACCTGGGCGGTGAGCTCGGGCTGCTTCCAGTAGCCGGCCATCAGCGTGGCCGAGCGGACGTGCACCTCGCCCTGCTCGCCGGCGGGCAGCACGGTGCCGTCGGCGGCGCGGATCTCCACCTCCACGTCGGGGAAGGGCCGGCCGACCGGGAGCGGGCCGTCGTCACCGAACCGCGCGTGCTCCGCGGGGGTGAGGTAGGCGATCTTCTGGGCCTCCGACATGCCGTAGAGGCTGACCAGGACGGGCCCGAACGCCTTGACGGCCTCGCGGATCCGGGTCGGGGAGGCGGCGCAGCCGCCGTAGTCGAGCCGGCGCAGGCTGGACAGGTCGGTGTGACCGAGGGCCGGGTGGTCGAGCAGCTGGTGGATCAGCGGGGGCAGCGTCCAGATGTCGGTGATGCGTTCGCGCTCGATGGCGGCGAGCACCTCGCCGGGCTCGAAGCCGCGCTGGAGGACGACGGTGCCGCCGCGGTGGAGCGTCACGTCGGAGAGCACGCCGGCCAGGTGGGCGAGCGAGGTGGCGGCGAGCAGTCGGGGCGGTTCCTCGTCGGGGCTGCCCGCGAAGGAGACGTCGAACATGTCGCGGTAGGGGCCGTGCAGGCTGAGGATGCCCTTGGGGATGCCGGTGGTGCCGCCGGTGTGGCGGATGCCGATGTCGTCGTCGGGGCCGATCCGGACGTCGGGTTCCTCGGCGGGGCGGGCGGCGGAGGCGGCGATCACGTCCTCGCCGATGCCGGTCGCGCCGTCGGGGCCCAGGGTGAGGACGGCCGGGACGTCGATCAGCGGCAGCAACTCGACGGCGCCCGCGAACCGTTCGGCGTCCACGAGCAGCACGGTGGTGTCCACGCTGGCCGTGATCTCGGCCAGCACCGGGGCGCTCATCCCGTCGTACAGGTTGACCACCCGCGCGCCGGCCAGGCCGGCGGCGTAGCGGGCGGCGAGCGCCTCCGCGGTGTTGCCGGTGAGCAGGGTGACGGTGGAGCCCCGGGTGACGCCGCGGGCCAGCAGCTCGTGGGCGAGGCGGTAGGCGGTGGCGGCGAAGTCGCCGGCGGTGATCTCGGCTCCGTCGGCGGTGATGATGGCCGGCCGGTCGGGGTTCGAGGTGAGTGCCCGGAGGATGAGAGCGGGTCCGCTGACGAACTCCGGGTCACTCATGGCCACTTCTTCCTTGTAGTTTGCAACCATGTCGTCAGGCTAACCCCGCCCCCCGCCCCGCACCGGCGAGATTTGGCCATGTCCGGTCAGAATGTTGTCGGTGGACGAAGGACCAGGTCGGTGAACGCCTCCCAGTGCTCGTCGGGTGCGGTGACGATGAGGTATCCCGGCTGGCCGGGCAGTTCGGGGACCAGTGCGCTGCGGCAGCCCAGGCTGTGGTGGATCTCCACCGGGACGGGCGTGCCGTCGAGGCGCAGCTCGCCCGCGCTGGTCCGCTCGACGGCCGGGAGCCGCCCGGTGCGCGGGTCGAAGTCGAAGCGGTCGGAGTTGGCCAGGAAATTGGCGAGTTGGGACTCCGGGGTGGTGAAGAAGCCGATCCGGTGCTCGGGCGGGAGCGGGCGCGAGGTCTGGACTATGGCGAGGAACTCGCGGTCCTGGTGGTAGTTGATGTCGATGTGGCAGAGGTAGTGGTCGGTGGACTGCCGGCCCACCAGGAAGAACCAGTCGGGCGGGGCGTCGCGGACGGCGGCGATCCGCTCGCCCCACTCCTCGGCGGTCTCGCGGGGGGTGGGGAGGTGGAACTGGCGCGGGCGGTTGCTGCGGAACATCGGTCCCTCAACTCGATTGGCGGAAAAGCCCATTGAGTCAGTATGGCGGGGTGCGCGGACGAAGGCCCGATGTCGCGGCGCCAACTGCCGGTCCGCCGGTGAAGGGCATCGCGGGGGCGCCGTGTGCGGCTCCGCGGTGATCGGGGTCGGCGGTCGGGGTCAAGCTCCGTCGGGTCACGGGTCTGTCCCGGCGGGTGGCGGACGGGTGCGGCGGCGTGGTGGCGGGGGGAACCGCTGTCCCGGCTGGGCGCGGGGCCCGCTCCGGCGCTTCGTGGTCGGCCGGTCGTGTAACAGCACTGTCCTGACGGATGGTCGGACGGAACGGTTCATCGGGCCGGGTGGTCCTGCTCAACAGAACCGCCGCTCGTACCTACCGTGCCGAGCAGCCGCCACCGCCACCCGATACCGAGGAAGTCACGATGCGCGTTCACAAGGCCACCTTCGCCGCCGCCCTGGTCGTCGCCGCCGGCCTGTCGCTCACGGCCTGCGGCCCCAACGACGACACCGGCACCGACCAGGCCAAGCCGACGGCCGCGGCGACCGTCACCGCCGCGCCCACCAAGGCCGCCACGGCCGGCACGACCTCGGGCGGCTCCGCCGGAACCGGTGGGACGACCCCGAGCGGGAAGCCCACGGCCGGGGGTGCGAGCGCCACCGGTGGCGGCAAGGCGGGTGGCAAGTGCCGCACGGACGACCTGACGATCACGGCCGAGGAACGCACCATCGACGGCGACCCGACCCGTACCGTCGTGGTCGAGCTGAAGAACCACAGCGGCCACGACTGCTCGCTCTCCGGTTACGCGGGCGTCGACCTGAAGACCAACGCGGGCTCGCTGTCCGCCCAGCGCTCCGGCGAGCCGGCCGTCCCGGGCGTGGTCAAGAACGGGAAGTCGACGTTCTTCGGCATCAGCTACCCGAACAACACCACGGGCGGCTCCGGCGTCCGCATCACCGGGCTGGTGGTGACCCCGCCGGACGAGACCAAGTCCGTCACCCTGCCCTGGCCGGGCGCCGCCGGTTCGCTGCCCGTCACGGACGGCTCCGGCTCCCCGGTGAAGATCGGCCCGATGGGCAGCGCCGGCCAGGGCGGCCAGTAGTCGGGGCTCCTGTCGGACACCGGACGCCGGCGGGCCCGCCGGGTGTTGCTCCGGCGGGCCTGCGGTACTGCGTCGGGCGGATCCGGGACGTCACCGGTCCGCGGTGAGCTTGCCCGCGACGCCCCAGCTCTCCGGCTGGAACTCCTGGACGAAGACGTACACGCTCTCGGCGGGGACCTCCAGGGCCTCCACGAACGCCTTGGTGACCTTCTCGACCAGCTCACGCTTCTGCTCGACGGTGCGCGGGCCCTGCTGGATGGTGACGATCGGCATCTTCGGCTCCTGACCGGGTTGCTGCCCGGCTCTTCCGCCGGGCTCTTCCGCCGGGTTCTCCGGCTGGGAACAGTCCACCGGACCGGGCCGTCCGCACCCAGACCCGAATCGCTCTCGCAGCGATCACGAATCCTGATCGTCCCAGGTCGGGGGTGTTGTGCGGCAGGTCTCCAGGAGCAGTCGGGGCAGCGGGGCGGAGCGTCGTACGGCGATCGAGGTCGGCAGGGCCAGCGGGGTGCGGCAGCGGCGGAAGGCGACCCGGTGGGTGTTCACCATCCGGGCGTTGGCGGCGTACACCACCGTCCACATCGGGGCGCCGGTGCCGATCGAGGCCAGGGTGTCCTGGAGGGCGCCGTGCGCCGGGCCGAGGACGGGCCGAAAGCCCGCCCGGGTGCAGGCCTCCGTCACCAGGTCCACCAGCGCCGGGTGGTTGGCGCGCTCGGTCAGCCGCAGCGGCAGGTCGGCGAGGTCCGCGAGATCCACCTCGGGCCGGTCGGCGAGCGGGTGCCGGGCGGGCAGCGCGAGCACCAACTCGTCCTCCCAGACCGGCAGGAAGCGGAGATCGGGGTTGGTCTCGGCGATCGCACCGCGGACGAAGGCGGCGTCCAGCCGGCCGTCCGACACCCGGGCCAGCCGCTCCCGCACCGGGGCGGAGTGCAGTTCGACGCGCACCCCCGGGGCCCGTTGCTGGTAGGTGTCCAGGATCAGGTCCAGCCGCTCGGCGAGCCCGGTGACGGTGCCGAGCCGCAGCACGGCGGGCGCGGCCAGGTCGGCGGCGAGCGCCCGGGCGGCGTCCTCGGCCGCGAGGACGTTCCGGGCGGCGGGCAGGAACCGCTCCCCGGCCGGGGTCAGCCGCACGTACCGGGGCGAGCGGTCGAACAGCTCGACCTTCAACTCCCGCTCCAGCCGCCGGACCTGCTGACTCACCGCCGGCTGCCCGAGCAGCAGCCGCTCGGCCGCCCGGCCGAAGTGCAGCTCCTCGGCGACGGCGACGAAGCAGCGCAGCTGCCGTAGCTCCATGCGGTCCCCCTGGTGGATCGGTCGACAGGACCCATCGTCGCAGGCCGGGGCCGACCTCGGGCCGAACGTTCCCGACACCGTGGGCCCGCGATCCCATCGGCCCGCGCAGGGAGTCGGCGGGGCCGACTTCCTGCGCGGGCGCGCCCGCGTGGGCCTACGGACTTCCGGCGGCCCGGAATACCGCCGTGGCGGACGGGATTCGCCTTGAGGTGGACACCCCGGCCGGGCCGACGGCGCGGGGGCCGGCACGGCGGGCGAAGGCGGGGATGGGTGTGGCGGTAGCGGAGTTGGAGTCCGCGGTGGTGCTGATCACCGGCGTGATGGCGTCCGGGAAGTCCACCGTCGCCCAGCTGCTGGCCGAGCGGCTGCCCCGCTCGGTGCACCTGCGCGGTGACGGCTTCCGCCGGATGATCGTGTCCGGCCGCGAGGACTACGCGCCCCGGCCGACGGCCGAGGCGACGGCGCAGCTCCGCCTGCGGTACCGCGCCTCCGCCGCCGTCGCGGACCTGTACGCGCAGGAGGGGTGGACGGTGGTGGTCCAGGACGTCGTGCTGGGCGAGCACCTCGACGCCTACCTGGACGCCGTCACGGCCAGGCCCCGGTACCTGGTCGTGCTGGCCCCCGCCCCGGAGGCGGTGGCACGGAGGGAGGCCGGGCGCCGCAAGCGCGGGTACGGCGGCGGCTGGACGGTCGGCCTCCTCGACGAGGCGCTCCGGCAGGGGACCGCACGGCGCGGGCTCTGGTTGGACAGTTCGGACGAGGCGCCCGAGCAGACCGTCGACCGGATCCTCGCGGACCTCGCCACGGCCCGGATCGCGGGCTGACCGGGCGCGCTGCACCGAGCGGCGGTACGGACCCCCGCCCCGGCCATCGACGCTGCACTAGGGCTGGAAGAGTACTTCAGGATTGTTCGGCGAGGGGCCGTCCAGCAGCGGACGGTCGATCCCCTTCAGCGTCTGGTCGAAGAACGCCGTCACGTACTCGCGGGTGATCACGATTGCGCGTTCGGGGGCGAGGGGCGGCGTCGGGTACCCGGCCTCCTCATGAAGCAGATCCAGGTCGGAGAAGCTGAAGTGGTCGGCCCCGGCGACCGTCAGCCACTTCTTGTAGCCGCCGAGGGCGGCCCAGGGGCGCTCCCAATCGGTGTTGGCGGCCGTACCCAGCATGAGGAACGGCCGGTTGATCTGGCCGGGCATCGGGTCCGGGTGGAAGGTGCCGTCCATGTTCACTCCGGCAAGTACCCGCGGGTCGGCGATCATCGTGGCGGCGGCCGCCGCTCCGCCGAGGGAGTGTCCGGCCATGCCGATCCTGCGCTTGTCGATGAGGTGTGCCAGGCGCCAAGCGGTAGTGCCGTGCGTCAACTGGTCGATTGTGAAGGACACGTCCCGCGCGCGGCTGGTGGCGACGGAGTCGAAGTCGAGGGCCGGGTCATCGCAGATCGCGCACGGCGGCGTCCGGCCGTCCGCCAGCGTCTCGCCGCTGTCCCCGTTGGTGTCGCCGACGAGCGCGACGACGTAGCCGTGACTGGCCAGGTCGGTCGCGAGCGAGGTGAGTGTCATGCGCGGGTTCTCGTACGCGGGTGAGAGGACCACCAGCGGATGCTTGCCATGCTGCGGCCGCGCGCCGTCGAAGGCGTGAGTGGTGACGCTGGAAAGGCTTTGCGGGGTGACGCCGGAGCTCGCCGGCACCTTCTGGCGCTGGAGGACTCCGGCTGCCTCGGCGAGGGTCATGTAAGGGGCCGGAGTCCCGGTCCCGGGGACGGCCGGGTAGACCATAGTGACGGTCAGTCGGCGGGGGCCCGATGACGGCACCCACGGGTCGGGACGGCTCGTGTCGGTGAGGTGGATGACGTCCTCGCCGGCGGCGTAGGGGCCGGTCGGCGCGGGGAGCGCGCCGTGGAAGGACCGCGTGGGCGCGGTGGCCGTGCCCGTTGCTGCGGCCGGTGCGATGGGGAACGCGTGCGTGCCCACCGGTGTGGCCGACGCTGTGGTCGTGGCGGCGAACCCGGCGCCGGTTCCGGTGACGAGGGCGGCGAGCGCCAGCGCCGCGACGGCGCTGATACGGCGGTTGCGTGTCATGGGATCGACGCTAGATTCCGCGGCTCCGTATCGAATCGGCTCGTGGATGTAAGCATTCCGGTGCCGTTCGTAGCCCCCGCGAGGTACCGGCGTAAGCCGCCGGGAGTATGTGGTGCGGCTCCTGCCGGGGTGATGCCCGGTGACCCCGCAGGGCGGGGCCTGAACAGGAAGTCGGTCGGGCCGACTTCCTGTTCAGGTCCGGCGCCGCCGGTAGTAGGCGACGGTGACGACCACGAGCAGGGGACCCCAGAGCAGCAGTGGCGCGTAGCAGGCGTCCATCAGAAGCAGGGCCGGTCCGGTCGGGGCGCCCTGCATCCCGCCGAAGCCGCCCGCCCGGGGAATCGTCAGCAGCATCACGACGGCCGCGCCGAGCAGCGCCGGAACCACTGCCGCCAGCGGCGCGACCCGCCTCCCCCCGATCAGCGGGATCCAGCCCGGCACCACCTCGCCCCAGGGCTTCACCAGCCCGAGGGTGAGCAGGGTGAGCCCTTCGGTGCCCAGGCTCATCGCGACGCACATGGCGCTGAACCAGCCGGGGATGTCGTGTCCGGCGGTGTCGAACCCCACCGGAATGCCCACCCCCATCGCGATCCGCCAGAGGCCGGACGGCACGGCCGTGAGTGCCGCGAGGTGCGCGACCCGCACCACCCAACGGGCCGGGGCCCGGCTCTCGGGGACGGCGGCGACTGCGGGGTTCCGATAGGTGGCCATGGCCCCCATGCTGGCGTGCGGCCCGCTCCGCCCGAATCGTGCGCGAGGCCCGACTCGGTTCCCCCGCACGGGGGATGGAGGGCCCGGGGCTCGGCGGGGCGATCGACGGCGGGCTTATTGATCATCCTCGTGCACGGAGATGCATAGACTCGCCGGACGATCAGCGGGACGTAGGGGTGGTGACGCGGTGAAACTGGCTGAAGCGCTCGCGCAGCGCGCGGCTGCGGTGCGGCAGGTGGAGCAGTTGCGGACGCGCGTCGTCGGCAGTGCCCGCTACCAGGAGGGCGAGGAGCCGGCCGAGAACGCGGCGGAGGTCCTGGCCCAGGCCGGGCAGGTGTTGGACGAGCTGGAGCGGCTGATCCGTCAGATCAACCGGACCAACTCCGCCGCGCTCGTCGAGGGTGGCGGTAGCCTCACCGACGCCCTCGCCCGCCGGGACGTCCTGCGGCTGCGCCACTCGGTGCTCACCGCGGCCGCCGACGCCGCCTCCGGACGCGACCAGCGCGGAGCCGTACGGCAGTTGCGGTCCGAACTCCGGATCCTGTCCGCGCTGCCGGTCGCGGAGCTCCGTGCCCAGGCGGACGCCCTGGCCAAGGAGATCCGCGAGGTGGACTCCCGGATCCAGCGCACCAACTGGGAGATCGACCTGATCGAGGACTGACCCCCACGAGCGGGGTGTGGGAGAAGCAGGTAGTCGCCACGGAGGCGTGCACACACCGCGGGTCGGCGGTTTATCCGGCCCTTGGCGCGTGAAGAGCAACGCAGGGGTTCAATTCCTCACCGACAGTGCAGCTCAGCACCGCGTACAAGTGACAGGGCACAGCACACAGCTCACCACCATGTGCAGATCCGGGACGACGAGGGCGGGAACGGGGCGCCCCACACCCATCACAGCGAGGGCCGTGCGACCAGCACGGCCCTCGCTGCGTGAGGTCGGCAGGTTTTCCACGCGCAGGCGCGGCTCGACGCAGATCAGTACGACGCCGAACCGGCTCGGGCCGCACGGCTGCGGCACTGAGCGAGGGCGGGTTTGATGCGGGGGTCGGGGGTGGGGGTGGTGGTGAGGAGTTCGCCCGCCTCGACCAGGGTGGTCCAGTACCGGGTGGGGTTGCCGGTGGTGGGGAGGGGGTGGGCGGCGGTGAGGGAGAGGTAGGCGGCGGTGAGGTTGCCGGTGGTGAACCAGCGGGCCAGGCCGTGCTGGTGGCCGGCGCGGATGCCGCCCATGGCGTCGATGGCGGTGAGGAAGTGGTCGACGACGGCGAGTTCGGTGGGGGTGAGGGTCCTGGGGACGTCGAAGACGCCGAGGGCTTCGAGGAGTTCGCCGGTATCGGCTTCGGAGTTGGGGCGGGGGTTGGCGAGGAGGGCGTCGTAGCAGTCGTTGAGGCGGATGGTGACCTCGGCGAGGGGGATGGAGAGGGCGAGGCAGACGGCGCGGGCGGCGGGGAGCGGTTCGCCGCAGTGGCGGGCCAGGATCGTGTAGGCCTCGGCGGGGGTGTGGCCGCGGTCGAGGGCGTGCCGGGCGAGGGTGGGGAGCGGGGGCAGCATCGGGGGCGCGCTTTCAGACGGCGAGGAGAGCGGGGACGGGGGAGGGGGCGATGAGGGCCCAGACGAACTTGCCGATGCCGCCGGCGCGGGGGCAGCAGCCCCAGCGTTCGGCGAGTTCGTCGACGAGGAAGAGGCCGCGTCCGTGCTCGTCGGTGGGGGTGGGGGTGCGGAGGTCGGGGCGGCCGGTGCCGGCGTCGTGGACTTCGAGTCGGAGGCGGTCGTCGGTGAGGGCGAAGCGGATCTCGATGAGGCGGTCGGTGGGGGCGTCGGAGTGCTGGACGGCGTTGGCGAAGAGTTCGCCGAGGAGGAGCTCGGCGATGTCGCGGTAGCGGTCGCCGGTGGGGAGGGCGGCGAGGTAGGCGCGGAGCAAGTGCCGGGCCAGGGGGGTGGATTCGATGCGGGAGTCGAGGCGGGCGGCGAACGCGCGGGGGCGGCGGGAGATGGGCATGGCGGAGTTCCTCGGGGGGCGGATGGGGGAGCGCAGGAGTAGTGCGCAATCACGCTATGCATGCAAATGATTGCGTTCTGGTGTCAATCATCGAGGCTGCAGAGGTACGGTGATGGCCGAAATCAGGTGCCAGGGGCACGTGGTGTGTGAGGGGGCCGGCTGTGGCACATCGGCGGTTCAAGCGAGAGTTGACGGCCAGTTCGGCGGAGCTGTTCGGTGAGGAGCTGCGGTTCTACCGGGAGTTGGCGGGCTTCACGCAGGAGGAGCTGGGGAAGCTGCTGCACTGCAGCCGGACGAATATCACTCGGTATGAGACCGGTCAGCGCCGTATGCCGCCGGAACTGGTGGAGAAGGCCGATGAGCTACTCAACACGGGCGGTGCGCTCAAGCGGATCTGGGGGAGGGTGGACTGGAACGCGGAGGTTGAGCATCCGGACTGGTTTCGAACCCATGCCGACATGGAAGCCGAGGCGGTGGCTGCGAGGATCTTCCAGCTGGCTGTCGTGCATGGCCTCTTGCAGTGTCGCGAATACGCCGAGTCTGTCCTGGCAGTCAGTGATGCGGCTGGAAAGCCCAAAGTGATCGAAGAGCGAGCGGCTGCGCGATTGGCTAGGCAGCGGCGCTTCCTGGAATTGGACGGGCCGACTCTGCTAGTGATTCTGGACGAGAGCGCCATCCGAACTGTCGTTGGCGGCCCCAGGGTGATGAGGCGCCAGATGCAGCACCTGCTGACCGTTTCGAGACTGCCGAACGTGATCATTCGGGTTGTGCCGTTCACGCGTCGACCGGCCAATGCCGACAAGTCCATGGTGATGCTGGAGATGCCAGATGGCCGCACCTGCGTCTACTCCGAGAGTCTCGATCGCGGGCACTCCAGCGACGATCCGGCGATCGTTGCGCGGCATCGCTGGAGCTATGATCTGCTCCACGAGGCGGCACTGTCAGTGGCCGACTCGCTCGCGCTGATCGCCGATGCGCTGGAGGGGTTTAGAAATGACGAGGAACGAGCTCGATTCGACGGTCTGGCGCAAGAGCAGCTACAGCGGCAGCAACGGGGGCGACTGCATCGAGGTGGCCCTCGGATCCCTCCCCGGCGCCGTCCCCGTGCGTGACTCCAAGGACCCGCACGGCCCGGTCCTGGTCTTCCCCGCCCCGGCCTGGGACTCCTTCCTCTCGGCCGTCCGATCCGGGGACTTCCCCTCGTTGGTCTGAGGTGGTCAGAGGCACCCCTCCAGATGGTCTATAGTTAACCCATCACCCAGATGCGCGGGTGGCGGAATAGGCAGACGCGCTGGATTCAGGTTCCAGTGCCCGAAAGGGCGTGGGGGTTCAACTCCCCCCTCGCGCACAGCGAACGGCCGGTTGATCTTCGGATCAACCGGCCGTTTTGTCGTCTCGGCACGGCCACGAGGTATCGTCGGACCTCCTGGGCACGATCACCGGCAACGGGGTTACCGCACATGGACGTTGACGCCGCACGGCCGACCTTCCTGCTGGTCCACGGGGCCTGGTGCTGGGACCGGATGTGCGCCGTACCCGACGCCGAGGCCGAGCGCGTGGTGGCCCGGCTGCGCCCGCAGAGCGACGTGCCATCGGCCCCGGAAAGCCGAACGCGCGCCCGGTCGGCCGCTGTCGACCGGGCGCGCGAACGGATCCACCGGGGCCGGCCGCTACTCCTCGACCCGGACCTTGTCGGCCTGCATGCCCTTCTGCCCCTGGACGGCCTCGAAGGACACCTTCTGGCCCTCCACCAGGGACTTGAAGCCGGTCGACTCGATCGACCGGAAATGCACGAACAGGTCGGCGCCGGACTCCGGGCTGATGAACCCGTAGCCCTTCTCGTCGTTGAACCACTTCACGGTGCCGTTCTGGCGCTCGGCCATGCCTACTCCTCGGGTCGGGGCGCGGTGCCGTCGCGTGATCCTCTCACGCAGAGCATGCGATCCGGCGCGAAGAGTAGCCGCCCTGCCCTCGCGTGCGCGGACCGGGATGCTGCACTGTCGGGGGCCGGGGCGATACGGTTGTATCGGAACGGGGTGGCCCCGGGCTGGAAGGCGGGTGGCGGATGCCCAGGCAGGTGGATCACGAGGAGCGCCGGCGGCGGATCGTCGAGGCGGTGTGCGCGCTGATCGACGAGCAGGGGCTGGAGGGCGTGAACCTGCGGGACGTCGCCGTCCGCGCCGAGGTGTCGATGGGGGCCGTCCAGCGCTGCTTCCGCACCAAGGAGGAGATGCTCCGGTTCGCCCTCGGCCATATCGGCCGACGCGTCACCGCGCGGGCCCACGGGCGGGTCGTGGCCAGCCCCGCCCAATCGGCGGCCAGCACGGTCGGTCACGTCGTCGGCGAAGTGGCGCTGTTGGGCGACGAACACCGCGCCGAGGCCCGGATCTGGCTCGCCTTCCTCGCCGCGGCCGCCGTCGACCCGTCCCTGGCCGCCGGGCTGCGCACCAGCTACGCCGACCTGGAGGGGCTGCTCGCCCGGCTCGTCGCGGAAGCCTCGCCCGCCCTCGACGCCCGGCGCGAGGCCCGGACGCTGCTCGCCCTCGCCGACGGGCTCACCGGGCACGTCCTGATCGGCCACCGGACGGCGGCGGAGGCCGCCGACCTGCTGCACGCCCACCTCGCCGGGTTGTGGGGGATGTCCTAGACATCTCCGTTGCCAGGGAAGGGCTTTGCGGCGAGGATCCTGTTCGTGTCCGAATCCGGGTCCGAACTGAAGCCCTATCCGAAGATCCCCGCGAAGGGACGCCCCGGCGCGCCTGGCAGCCGTGAGTGGACCGCCGCGGAGAAGGTCCACGGCGCGCACTTCGCCGTGGTCTGCGAGGGCGACACCGTGCGGGCCGCCAAGCGGCGCGACCTGCTCGGGGACGAGGACCTCGACGCGTTCTTCGGTGTCAGCCGGATCTGGCCCCAACTGCTCGTCGCCGCAGGCCGGTTCGCGGCGGCGGTCCGGGCGGGCCGGGGAGCCGGAGCCGTCGTCACGCTGTACGGGGAACTGGCCGGCGGCCGCTACCCCCACCCCGACGTCCCCGCCGCCCCCGGCGTCGACCCCGTGCAGACCGGCGTCTGGTACGCCCCCGGGCTGCGCTGGCTGCCCTTCGACGCCACGGTGGAGACCGCCGACGGCCGGGTCTGGCTCGCCGACCGGGACCTCCGGGCCGCCGCCGGCGCCGCCGGTCTCAGCTGCGCGCCACTGCTCGCCCGCGGCCCGCTGAACACCCTCCAGGACCTGCCGGCCGCGTTCCCCAGCCGGGTGCCCGCCCTGTTCGGGCTGCCCGAACTCGCCGACAACCTCGCCGAGGGCTACGTCCTCAAGCCCGCGGGGGAGTGGCGCGAGTCCGAGGCGGGCCGCCCCGTGCTCAAGGTCAAGCAGAAGGCCTTCGCCGAGGACGAACGCTACGACGGCGCCCGCCCGTACCTCCCCCCGCCCGAGGGTGCCGCCGGCGCCCCCGCCTGGCTCCTCGTCCAGGCCTCGGCCCTTCTCACCCCCACCCGCGCGGCCGCGGCCGTCAGCAAACTCGGCCCGCGCACGCCCCCGGAGGCCGTCGCGGCCGAGATCGCCCAGGACGTGTCCGAGGAACTCGCCGAAGCCCTCGGCGGCTTGGAGCAGCCGACGCTCACGGCCCTGCGCCACGCCCTCCAGCCCGCCGCCCACGCCCTGGTGCTCTTCGACGCCCGGGACCGGCGCAGGTCCTGGCCGGGGGCGGGGCGGGGCGCCCGGTCGGCGGCCGAGGGGTGAAGGGCAGGTGAGGGGGTGTGTACGGGAGTGACGGGCGGTGCCGGTGGGGCGGGGTAGGGTCGCTCTGCCGGGGGCGCAGGGGGCGTCGCCCGGGCTTGGGTCACGAGACACTCCGGGGGAACCGCACCGTGCTGACCGACCGTCTGCTCCGAACCGTCCTGCCGCTCGGGCTGGCCGCGCTCGCGCTCGCCGCGTGCGGGCCCGACAACGTGGACCCGCCGCTGAACGCCGGGCCGAGCGCCACTGCCACCGGGCCCGGGGCCACCGGGCCGAGCACCGCCAGGCCCGGGGCCACCGCGACCACCCCGCCGGCCGGCGGCGGCGGCAAGGGCACCTTCGAGCAGCCGTACGCCCTCAAGGCCGCCGAGGGCGTCACCGAGACGCACTACCCGGACCACGAGCAGACCCGGCTGCGGGTCACGCCCGTCTCCGTCGTCAAGGGCGACCGGGACGCGGTGGGGAAGCTCGGCGTCGGGCTGATGGACGGGCGGACGCCCTGGTACGTCACCGCCGTGTACGACCACGACGGCGGCGGGTCGGACTTCGGCGGCTTCGTCCACAAGCTGCTGCTGTTCGGCGCCGACACCAAGCGCGCGTACATCGGCGCCGCGAGCTGGGGCGTGCCGTTCAGCCCCTGCCAGGAGGCCTCGGACGAGGACATGCGCCTGGAGCCCGGCAAGTCCGTCTCCACCTGTGAGATCTACCTGCTGCCCGACGGTGTGCAGCCCGTGTTCCTCGGCTTCCAGGGCAACCGGGAGGTGACCGACCCGATGGTCGGACCGGAGGTGCGGCCCGAGGTGGTCTGGTCGGCGCGCTGAGCCGTGCACCGACGCGCGCTGATCCGTGCACCGACCCGTGCACCGATCCGTGCACCGATCCGTGCACCGACCCGCGAACGTGTCGGTGCACGCACCGGACGGAACGGGTCGAGGGCGGCTCCAGAAGGCATCGAGGAAGCTTCCAACTCCCTTGGGGGGAGCCCATCATGGGCTCCCGGTCCGGGGCCCCAGCCGAGGGGCTCAGACAGAGGCCCCAGGAGGCAGAAGATGTCGATTCCATTCCCCGTCCGGATCCAGGCCGCCGTCGTCCGGGCCGCGTACGCCCTGCCCCAGGGCCTGCGGCGGGCCTTCGCCGGGAAGGCCGAGGTGCGGGACGGGCAGACGCTCGCGCTGGACGCGCAGGTGATCCTCAAGTTCCAGCGGATGTCCAAGGCGACCATGGTGATGCCGGGCGGGGTGGGCCCGTCACGGGACGAGATGGAGTACGCGCGGTACCTGGTGGGCGGGCGGACGATCGCCTCGGTGGCCGTGCGGGACGTCGGGATCCCGCAGGAGCAGGGCGAGTTGGCGGCCAGGCTGTACACGCCGGGCGGGGTGGGGAAGGGCTCCGGGCTGCTGGTGTACGTGCACGGCGGCGGCTGGGTGGTCGGCAGCCTGGAGAGCCACGACCACGTCGCGCGGTTCCTGGCGGAGCGGGGCCGGGTGCGGGTGCTGTCGGTCGGGTACCGGCTGGCGCCCGAGCACGTGTTCCCGGCGGGGCTGGAGGACGTCCAGGCCGCGCTGGACTACGCCTTCGCCAAGGCGGTCGACCTGGGCGCCGACCCGGAGCGGATCGCGATCGGCGGGGACAGCGCGGGCGGCAACCTGGCGGCCGTCACGGTCCAGCAGGCGGTGCGGCGGGGTGGCCCGGTGCCGGTGTTCCAGCTGCTGCTGTACCCGGTGACCGATCTGTCGACCAAGCGCGACTCGCACCGGCACTTCGCCGAGACCTACTTCCTGACCAGCGACAACATGGACTGGTTCGCCGACCGGTACGCCCCCGAGCCGGTCGACCGCACCGACCCGCGGATCTCCCCGCTGCTCGCCGAGGACCTGGCCGGGCTGCCGCCCACCTACCTCAGCACCGCGGGCTTCGACCCGCTGCGGGACGAGGGCGAGGCGTACGCGCAGGCGCTGCGGGAGGCCGGGGTGGATGTGTACCTCAGCCGGCAGTCGGACCTCATCCACGGCTACGCCAACTACATCGGTGTCGGCCACCGCTTCGAGGAGGCGACGGCGGAGGCGGCGGAGGCGCTGCGGAAGGCGGTCGGCGCCTGAGCGACGACGGGCGGTCGGCGCGCGTGGCACGCGCGAGGCACGCACGAGGCACGCACGGCACCTGCGAAGGGCGGGACCCCATCCCCGGGGTCCCGCCCTTCGCGCCGTGTGCGGGTTCGCCGCTGCGCAGGGGGTTCTCGGGGACCGGCTCTTATTGTACTGTCCGTCTAATAAGGCGGGTGAGCGGGAACCCGCAGGGGCAGGCACCTTGGAGGCAGCCATGGCTCTCACCGGGCAGGCGGCGGACCGGCACGGCCGCGGGGCGGCGGACCACGGCCACAGCGCCGCCGACGACGACGTCTCGAAGCGACTGCTGGAGTCGGCCGCGACCCTCTCCTACGACCCCATGACCGAGATCGACTGGGACGCCCCCCTCCCCGAGGGGCACTACGGCCTCAACCCCGAGTGGAGCACCCTCTACGGCACCCGGCTGTGGGACGAGATGACCGAGCCGCAGCGGGTCGCGCTCACCCGGCACGAGGTCTGCTCGATCATGAACACCGGCATCTGGTTCGAGATGATCCTCCAGCAGATGGTGCTGCGCGACCAGTACCTCAAGAACCCCGCCAACGCCGAGTTCCAGTTCGCGCTCACCGAGATCGCCGACGAGTGTCGGCACTCGATCATGTTCGCCCGCGCCTGCCAGAAGATGGGCGTCCCCGCCTACCGGCCCAACAAGGTGATCGCCCAGGCCGGACGCGCCTTCAAGGCGCTCGCCAAGGGCGAACTCGCCTACGGCGGCATCCTGGTGGCCGAGGAGGTGCTCGACGTCATGCAGCGCGACTGGATGCGCGGCGAGAACGTCCTGGAGATCGTCCGCGGCACCTCCCGGATCCACGTGGTCGAGGAGTCGCGGCACATGAAGTTCGCCCGGCAGGAGATCCGCGAGCGGGTGCGCCACGCCGGCCCGGCCCGCCGCCGGGCCTCCGCCACCGGCATCGCGATCGGCGCGTACGTCATCGTCAGCAGCATGGTCCACCCGGGCGTGTACAAGGCCGTCGGGCTGGACGTCGGGCGGGCCCTCGACGAGGTGAAGGGCAACGAGCACCGCAAGGCGATGATGCGCAACAGCTCCCGGCACCTGATGGCCTTCCTCGCCGAGACCGGGCTGATCACCAGCCGCTCGGCGGCCGTCTACCGCCGCGTGCACATGCTCTGACGATCCGTCACCCACAGCGAGGACCCACCCCGGCCATGGCCTACGCGATCACCCGGACCTGCTGCAACGACGCCTCGTGCGTGTCCGTCTGCCCGGTCAACTGCATCCACCCGACCCCGGACGAACCGGAGTTCGGCACCACCGACCTGCTGTACATCGACCCGCAGGCGTGCATCGACTGCGGCGCCTGCGCCGACGCCTGCCCGGTCGACGCGGTCTTCCCGGTCGACCGGCTGCGCGGGCCGGACGTCGTCTACGGCGACCTCAACCGCGACTGGTACCGCGACCACCCCAACGACCACGCCTGGGGCGCGCCCAGCTTCCCGCGCAGCCTGCCGGGCGAACTCGGCACCCTGCGGATCGCCGTGGTCGGCACCGGGCCCTCCGCCGGGTACACCGCCCAGGAACTGCTGCGCTGCACCAGCGCCGAGCTCACCATGATCGACCGGCTGCCGGTCACCGGCGGCCTGCTGCGGCACGGCGTCGCCCCCGACCACCAGTCCACCAAGCGGATCGCGGAGAGCTTCGCGAGCGTCTTCCACGACCCCCGGCTGCGGATGCACCTCAACCTGGAGGTCGGCACCGACGTCACCCACGAGGAACTGGCCGCGCACCACCACGCGGTGGTGTACGCGGTCGGCGCGGCCGCCGACCGGCGGCTCGGCGTGCCCGGCGAGGACCTGCCGGGCAGCCTGCCCGCGACCTCCTTCGTCGGCTGGTACAACGCCGACCCGACGGTGCCGGCCGACGCGGTCGAGCTGTCCGCCGAGCGGGTCGTGGTGGTCGGCAACGGGAACGTCGCGGTGGACATCGCCCGGATCCTGCTCACCGACCCCGACCGGCTCGCCGTCACCGACATCGCCGACCACGCCCTGGCCGCGCTGCGCCGCAGCCGGGTCCGGGAGGTCGTGCTGCTGGCCCGGCGCGGGCCCGAGCAGGCCGCTTGGACCACCCCGGAGTTCCTGGCGCTGCGCCGGCTGCCCGGCGTCGAGCTGGTGGTCGAGGACCACCCGCAGGTGCGGGCGGCGATCGAGTCGGCCGCGCCGGACTCGCGGGCCGCGCTGCTGGCCGGCCTGCCGCTGGTGCGCACCGCCGAGGGCGCGGAGCCCGGGCCGGGGTCGGGGCCGGGGTCGGGGCCGGGGTCGGGGCCGGGCCGGCGGATCGTGCTGCGCTTCCTGTCCGCACCGGTGGAGCTGACCGGGGAGGACGGCCGGGTCTCCGGGCTGACCGTCGAACGGACGGCGCTGACCGCGGACGGCGAGCCCGGCGGCCCGACGGGCGAACGCGCGACCCTGCGGGCCGGGCTGGTGGTGCGCTCGATCGGGCACCGCGGCGTGCCGGTGCCGGGGCTGCCCTTCGACGAGCGGGCCGGGACGGTCGCCCGGCTGGGTGGCCGGGTCGTCGACCCGGCCACCGGGCGGGCGCTGCCGGGCGCGTACGTGGTCGGCTGGGCCAAGCGCGGGCCGTCCGGCGGGATCGGCGCCAACCGGGCCTGCGCGCGGGAGACCGTGGACGCGCTGCTGGACGACGCGGTGGCCCGGGTGCTGCCGGAGCCCTCGGCGGGGCGGGCGGAGTTCGAACGGCTGGTGCGGCGGCGCCGGCCGGACGCCGTGGGGCTGCGGGAGCTGCGCGCGGTGGACCGGGCGGAGCGCGAGCGGGGGGCGGCGCAGGGGCGGCCGCGGGTGAAGCTGGCGACGGTGGCGGAGCTGCTGGCGGCGGGGCGGCGGCGTTGAGCCGCGGCCGGTGCGGCCCGCGCGGGGTGGATGCGCGGGCCGCCCGGTTGACGTGGCCGTGACCCGGTGCGCGTGGGGCGAGTTGGGTGGATGTGAGTGCTTCTGGGGTGACATCGGCGGGATGGTGCTCGCCGGTCGCAGAAACGATCCTGCAAGGCACGCGGCAGCCTCCGGAACCCGACCCGGAGACGCCCATCTACGCCGAGCTGGCCCGGTTGTGGCAGTCCGAAGGGCGGTCGGTGCCCGGACTGCCCGACCCGCTCTGGGAGTCGCTGACCGGCTCCACGGTGTCGCAGGCGTCGGAGCCCTCCAGCGCCGTGGAGCCCTCCAGCGGCGTGGAGCCCTCCAGCGGCGTGGAGCCCTCCAGGCCTGTGGAGTCCTCCGGTACTCTGCGGCCCTTCGGAACCTCGGCGCCCTCCGGGTAGAACTGCCGGGCCCAGCGCCGGAACAGCCCGATCGAACGCTCCCCGGGCACCAGCCGCGGCTGCGCCAGGTACCGCTTGTGGGCCAGCACCGGCCGGTCCTGCTTGATGATCCGCACCGAGGCCTGCAAGGCCAGCCAGGACGCCGCCTTGTCCACCGCCCGCGCCGCCCCGACCCCCGGCACCGGCACGGTGGCGGTCACCGCGAAGCGCACCAGGGTGCGCCAGGGCGCCAGCGGAGTCGGCAGCACCCACACCCGCAACGCGGCGCCCAGCTCCGGCAGTTCGGCGACCATCCGGATCATCCCCAGGCCGGCCAGCGTGACCGGTTGCTCCAGCTGCACCGCGCCCAGGCCCGGGAACCGGGTGACGGTCCGCTGGTGGACGGTGAACAGCGGGCCGTCCACTTCCGGCGGGGCGGTCTCCCGCATGTCCAGGCCGTGCAGCACGGCCGCGTGCCGGAAGTCCACGCTGTTCTCCAGCACCTCCTGCGGATGGGACGCCACCTCCCCGCTCCACCAGGCCAGCGGCCGCACCCCGACCGCCGGCGGCAGCTCCCAGGCGGGCGCGGCGCCCGCCGGCCCGCCCCGCCAGACGAACAGCGCGCCGTCCCGCTCGACCAGTCGGCGCCTCGCCAGCTCGCCGCGGAACCGGGTGCCGTCCGGAGAGCCCGTGCACGTGCCGTCCGGGCCGAAGGCGAAGCCGTGGAACGGGCAGACCAGCTCCTCGCCCCGCACCCGCCCGCCCGCGCCGAAGTGGGCGCCCAGGTGCGGACAGTGCGGCCCGATCGCGCGCACCGCGCCCCGGGCCGTCCGGTACAGCACCACGTCCTCGCCCATCAGCCGGGCCGTACGCACCCGGCCGGGCGGCAGGTCACGCGCGCGGCCCACGCAGAACCAGCCGCTCGGGTACGGCAGCGGGGCGGAGTGCTCGTCCATGGCGGTCACCTCGGTGGCTTGACGGCGGTGTGAACGTACCAGGCGACGTGCTCGCGCACCGCGTACATCTCCACCGTGGAGCGGAGATTGAGCCAGCGCGCCGGGTCGCCGAGGCGGCGCGCCAGCGCCCACGGCAGCCGGAAGTACGCGTGCACCGCCTCGGTGGTCGGCAGGTAGTGCGGCGTCGCGTCCAGGGACTCCTCGACCTCGAAGCCGGCCCCGGCGAGCAGCTCCGGCAGGTTGCCGGCGTGGTAGAGCCGGGCGCCGGCCATCGCCATCGCGTCCAGGAACGGTTCGAGCAACGCCCGGGCGGGCGGCGGGAGTTCGTCCACCGGTCGGGTGCTCATCGGGCCGAGCAGCACCAGCCGCCCGCCCGGGCGCAGCACCCGGTGGAACTCGGCCAGGGCGCGGGCCGGGTGGTAGGAGTGGACGAGCGTCTCCATCGAGTAGGCGCCGTCGAACTCCTCCTCCGGGAAAGGGAGTTCGTGGAAGTCGCCCCAGTGGAAGTCGGTCCGGTCGGCGAGCGCGGCGCGGGCGCTCAGCCGACGGGCCTCGGCGAGGTGGAAGTCCAGTACGTCGACCCCGGTGACCAGCAACCCGAACCGGGTCGCCATCGCCCGGGCCACCACCCCGGCCCCGCAGCCCGCGTCCAGCACCCTCGACCCGGCGGGCAGGGCCAGCTTGCGCCCGAGCACGTCCTGCAACTGCCGCTGCGCCCGCCACAGCCGCCACTTCGACTGCCCGGGCTCGGTCCACCCCCAGTGCCGGGCGTTGCGCGCCACCCGGGTGTAGAACCACCGGCTCCCGGGGCGTCCGTACACCCGGCGCAGCGCGGCGAGATCCAGCTCCTGGGCGACCATGCCGCCACGCTAGCGGCGGCCCGGCGGCCCCTCCCGGCGGCGCCACGGGCGGTTGCGCCGCCGGGAGGGTTCGTACGCTCGTCGGACGGGGTGATCAGCCGACCGGCACCCCGCGCAGCCAGGGCACGATCAGCCAGGGCCCCCCGCAGCCAGGGCCCCCCGCAGCCAGGGCGCGATCAGCGCCATCGCCTCGCCGACCGCGTCCTGGACGGGCGGTGCGCCCGGAACCCGCGTGCAACGCAGAGGGCCGGTGACGCCCCGAGCCAGGAGTCACCGGCCCTTCCCGACTTCTGCGGCCGGGCTCAGGCCGCCGCGCCGCGGAGGACGGTTCGGCCGTCCCGGCCGCGCAGCGCCAGGGCCGCCGGGAGGACCGCCGCGGTCAGGGCGATGGCCGCGCAGCAGGCCGCGAGCACGCCCAGGATCGTCCAGGGCACCAGTACGGGCGTCGGGCCGACCAGGGCGGTGAGCGCCGCCCAGGAGCCGCCGAGGCTGATCGCCGTGCCGAGCCCGCCCAGCAGGGTGCCGGCCGCCACGCACAGCAGCGTCTCGACGGCGACGGTGCGCAGCACCTGGCCCCGGGTGGCGCCGGCCAGCCGCAGCAGGGACAGCTCCCGACGGCGGTCGCTGACCGTCATCACCAGCGAGTTGGCCAGCGTGATCGCCGCGTAGCCGATGGCCAGGCCGAGGATCATCAGCAGGGCGTTCCACGACTGCTCCGCGGTGCTGTCGGTGGCGGCCGACCAGACCTGCTCCGGCGTGGCGAGCCGGGCGCCCAGCCCGTCCACGGCCGTCCGCAACGCGGCGGTGGCCTGGGCGCGGTCGGTGCCGGGCAGCAGCCGTACGTCGATCCGGTCGGCCAGGGCCGGGCCGCCGACCCCGTCGGTGACGGCGTCGGGGCCGGTCACCCAGGCCTGGACGGCCTCGGCGCCGGTGCCCAGCAGGGCGGCGACCCGCAGCTCGCGCGGAGTGCCGTCGGCGAGCCGGACGGACACCCGACTGCCGACCGCGGGCGAGCCCGGCCAGGTGCGGCTGAGCGCGACGGAGCCGGGGCCCAGGTCGGCGAGCGAGCCCGCGACCACCGGGAGCCGGTCGACCGCGGCCAGCGCGGCGGGATCCGCGACCGCGGCCCGGAAGGGCACCAGGGCCTGGCCGTCGGACACCGGGGCCATCAGGGAGGTCGGGGTGATCACCGCGGCCTGAATCCCGGGCACGGCCCGGACGCGGTCCGCCACGGCCCGGCTCAGCCCGGGGGTGCCGGCCGGGCTGACCACCAGGTCGGCGGCGGACAGCTGGGCGCGGGCCTCGGTGACCTGGGCGCGGTCGATGGTGTCGATGCTGCCGACCAGGCACCCGGCGAAGGCGATGATCAGCACCACCGGGGTGGTGGTCGCGGCGGTGCGCCGGAAGGCGGTCAGCGCGCTCTGCCGGGCCGTCGCCCAGACGATGCCGCCGCCGTCCTCGGCGGCCCGGCCGCGCAGCCGGGCCACCAGCGCGGGCAGCGCCGTCAGCAGTCGGATCGCCGGACCGGCCAGCACGGCCGCCAGCAGCACGCAGCCGGCCACGACCGGCAGCAGCAGGGCGAGCGAGTCGGCGACGCTCGCCGCCGCGTCCGGCCAGCTGCGGGCCGTCAGGGCGAGGGCCGCGACGGAGCCGCCGAGCACCAGCAGGCCGCTGACCCAGCGGAACGCCGGCGCGGCGCGCGAGGTCCGCTCGGCGTCCGCCTCGGCGAGCGCCTCGCCGGGGCTGATCAGCCCGGCCTTCACGGAGGAGAACACCACGCCGATGATCGCGGTCAGCAGCCCGATCGCGCCCGCGACCAGCAGCCCCCACCAGGTGACCGGGACGGTGAACTCGGCCGGCACCAGGTCGCGGTCCACCAGCCAGCGGGCGGCCGGCGCCGCCCCGGCCGCGCCCAGCGCGCACCCGGCGGCGGAGGCCGACACGCCGACCACCAGTGCCTCCCGGTTGACCAGGGCGCGCAGCTGGCGGCGGGTGGCACCGATCAGCCGCAGCAGGGCGAGTTCGCGGCGGCGCTGGGCGATCGACAGCGCGAAGGTGCCGCCCACCACGAACACCGCGGTGCCGCCGGAGACCGCGGCGGACAGGCCGAGCGGGGTCTGCACGCCGTCCAGCCGGGCGGCGACCTCGGCGTGATGCGGGTCGGCCTGGCTGCGCTCGGCGCCGGTCAGCACCCGGGCCACGCCCGCCCCGCCGTTGGCGTCCACGGCGCGGCGCACCGCGTCGGCGGGGCCGAAGGCGGCCAGCGCGCCGACGGCGGGGCTGAACCGGGCGGCCCGGGCGTCGGTGAAGAAGACGGCGTGTTCGAAGGCCTCCGCCTCGGTGACGCCGGAGACCGTCGCGGTGTGCGGGCCGTCGGCGGTGACGAACCGGACCGGCCGGCCGACCTGCTCCGGGCGGCCGCCGCCGATGACGACCTGGTCGTCGGCGGCGGGGGCGGTCCCGGCGGTGAGCCGGTAGCCGCCCAGCGCGGCGCTCGACCAGGCGCGGCCGACCTGACCGCGCGGGCCGTCCGCCAGCTGGGCGTAGAAGGTGTGGTCCTCGACCGTGCGGCCGGTCGCGGCGACGGCGGCCAGCAGTCCGGCGGGCAGGCCGGGTTGGGCGGGGACCTGGGTCGGCTGGACGTCGCCGCCGCCCGCGGGCGTGAAGTCCACGTTCCGGTCGGCGACCAGCAGCACCGGGGCCTCGGAGAAGCGCTGGCGCCCCTGGTCGGGGACGTCGGCGGTGGCGGCGATGACCAGGATCGAGGTGGCCAGCAGGGCGACGCCGCAGGTCAGCGCGACGAAGCTGCCGACGAAGGAGGCCCAGCGGAGCCGGACGGAGGCGAGGGCGAGGGTCAGCACGCGACGGCCTCCGGGCTACGGGCCTCGGCCGAGTCGGCCTCCAGCGCGGCCATCCGGGCGGCGACCTGCTCGGCCGTGGGCCGCTCCAGCGAGCCGGCCGGCCGGCCGTCCCGGAGGAAGAGCACCCGGTCCGCGTACGCGGCGGCGACCGGGTCGTGGGTGACCATGACCACGGCCCGGCCGGGGTCGTCGGCCATCCCGCGCAGCAGGGTGAGCACCTCGCGGCCGTTGCGGGTGTCCAGGGCGCCGGTCGGCTCGTCGGCGAGCAGCACCGCCGGGCGGGTGATCAGCGCCCGGGCGATGGCGACCCGCTGCTGCTGGCCGCCGGACAGCTCGCCCGGCCGGTGCCCGGCCCGGTCGGCCAGGCCGACGGCGGCCAGCGCGGCGGCCACCTCGGCCGGCGCGGGGCGGCGGCCGGACAGCTTGGCCGGGAGCGCCGTGTTCTGCGCCGCGGTGAGGGCGGGCAGCAGGTTGAAGGACTGGAAGACGAAGCCGATCCGCTCCCGGCGCAGGATCGTCAACTCCTTGTCGCGCAGCCCGCCCAGGACGGTGCCGTCCACCCGCACCTCGCCCCGGTCGACGGCCTCCAGCCCGGCGGCGGCGCGCAGCAGCGTCGACTTGCCGGACCCGGAGGGCCCCATGACGGCGGTGAAGGTGCCGAAGGGGAACCCGACGGTCACGTCGTCGAGCCCGACGACCGGCTCGGGCCCGCGCCGGTAGGTCCGGCGCACGGAGCGGAGTTCGACCGCGAGGTCGGTGGCGTTCATGATCACATCTCACCGCCCGGGGCGGGGGCGGCTCAATGGTCGGGGGTTCACTCCCGGAGGTGTAGCCAGCTACACCTCCCGCCCGTACCCGCCTGGCTGCACCCCCTCGCACCACCGGCGCTTCAGCTGCTCCCAGCGCCCGGCCTGCTCCGGGGTCAGGGTGCCGCGGAGTTCGGCGAGCTTCAGCAGCTGGGCCTCGGCGTCGGCGCCCAGCGGCTGGGCCTCGGCGCGGTAGTGGTCGGTGAGCAGGGCGTCGAGTTCGGGGCGGGTGAGGGCCGGGTCGAGGCGCTGGGCGAGCTTGGCCATGTTGCGGTAGGAGCCCTGGAGCAGGAACGGCGGCTCGGTGCGGGTGCGGTCGTCCTGGGCGGCGGAGGCGAGGTAGGCGCGGTTGACGGCCAGCACGGTGCCCCGCAGGTGGAGCAGCCCGGCCAGGACGGCGGTCATCCGCTCGACCTCGGCGGCCGGCCAGGCGCCGGCCAGGGTGCCGCCCGGGGTGCCGGCGGCGCGGGCGAGCAGGATGTCCAGGTCGGCCCGTTCGGCGGTGGCCAGCGGGGCCAGGTGGGGGCTGGCGGGCAGGGCGTTCTCGACGAAGCTGAGCGCGAAGAGGTCCTCGCGGCCGGCCACGGTGTCGCCGAGGTTCCAGACGTCGGCCCGGTTGGCGAGCATGTCGGGCAGCCGGAACAGCCGCCCGGACTCGGTGTACGGGTTGGCGGCCATCACCACGGCGAAGCGCTTGCCGCGCAGGTCCCACTCGCGGGCCTCGCCGTCCGCGACGCCGTCGATCCGGCGCTGGGCGTCGCACAGCGGGATGAAGCGCTGCAGGAACTCGGGCGAGGTGTGCTGGACGTCGTCGAGGTGGAGCAGCACGTTGTCGCCGGCGTGCAGTGCGAAGTTGAGCTTCTCCAGCTCGCGTCGGGCGGTGGCGTCGGGGGCCTCGGCCGGGTCCAGCGAGGTGACCTTGTGGCCGAGCGCCGGGCCGCTGACCGAGACCAGCAGCAGGCCGAGCCGCTCGGCCAGGTACTCGACCAGGGTGGTCTTGCCGTAGCCGGGCGGGGAGACGAGCAGCAGCAGGCCGCTGCGGTCCACCGGCCCGCCGGGGCCCGCGGTGCCGAGCTGCTTGGCGAGGTTGTCGCCGATCAGCGGCAGGTACACCTGGTCGATCAGCCGGTTGCGGACGAAGCCGTTGAGCGGCGCGGGCCGGTACTGGTCGAGCCGCAGCCGGGCGTGCTCGGCGGCCAGCAGCTCGCCGCGCAGCCGCTGGTAGGCACGCTGGCCGGGGGCGTCGACCGCCTCGAATTCCTTTACGCGGGCAAGCAGTTCGTCCAGTCGAAGGTCCAGTGCGCCGCCCTTCAGGCGGGGGTGGTCGCCGAGCAGTCCGGTCAGCCGGGTGGCGACGGCGCCCTCGGCGGGGCGGCGGGGAAGGGTCGGGCAGAGCAGCACGGCGGCGGCCTCGGTGCGGTCGCCCGGGTCGGCGTCGGCGGCGGCCGACTCCAGCCAGGCGGCGGCCAGTTGGCGCCGGGCGGGCAGCAGCGAGGGGTCCTCGGGCAGCGCGGCCAGGGCCTCGGTCAGCCCGGCCGACTCGGGGGCGGCGCGGAACTTCTCCAGCAGTGCGTGGGCTCCGGCCGAGTGGGCGAAGGTCGGTGCGGCGGCGGCGAGTTCGGCCACCAGGTAGTCCCCGGCGCCGGTTGCGCCGGGGATGAACCCGGTCACGGCGGCCGACAGTTCGGCGGCCAGGTCGGTGAGCGCGGCCGAAGCGGTCGACTCCGGTGCCGGCCCGTACACCTGCCGGGCGAGCCCGAGCGAGCGGGCCCGGGTGTGCCAGACCAGCCGCTGCCGCTCGTCCGTGCCGTGCGCCCAGTACAGCTGGGCGGCCGCCCGGGCCGCCGCCGGGTGCCGCAACAGGCCTGCCTCGGAACGGAGGTCGAGCAGGGAGCGGAGCACCAGGGCGGCGTCGTGGTCGTGCACCCCGCGCTGGTAGCCCTCGTCCGGGCGCCCCTCGGCGGCCCGCCGGACGTAGGCCAGCAGGTCGCCCTCGGGTTCCCCCGGCTCGGCGGCCAGCAGCAGGCTCGCGGCCAGGTACTCGGCGCGGTACAGCGCGGGCGTCTCGGAGGGCAGCGGCCGGGACCAGTACCGCTCGGTGGCGGCGAAGGCCGGGTCGGTGACCGGGGCGCGGTAGTCGGTGCCGGTGAGGGTGAAGGCGGGGCGGCCCCGCCAGGGCAGCAGGGTGAGTTCGGGGCGCTGGGTGGTGACCGCGAACAGGTGCCGGCCCAGCCGCAGGGTGCCGGGGCCGTCCCCGGCGAGCTCGGCGCGGTCGCGCAGCGCCCGGTGGGCGCGGCTGCGGGCAGCGCGCAGCCGTCCGGTCAGCTCCTCGGCCCGCACCCGGTCGCCGAGGCCGGTCAACTGCGCGGCGAGGTCGCGGAGTTTGACGGCCGTCGGGTCGGCGGCCAGGGCGGCGTCGATCTCGGCGGCGGTGCCCAGGGCGGCCAGCCGCCGGTGCAGGGTGTCGAGGATCCGCTCGGCGGAGGCGGCCAGCCGGTCGGCCCGGCCGGCCCGTTCCTCCAGCAGGTGCTGGCGGCGGGCGGTGAGCGCGTCGTGGATCTCGGTACGCCGGTCGGCGAGCTGTTCGCCCAGCGCCGGGTCGGCGTCGGCGAAGCGGGTCTCCAGCTGCTCGATCCGCAGCAGCAGCCGGCCGAGCCGGTCGTCGCAGGCCTCCGGGGTGTCGGCGGCGGCCAGCGCCGCGCTGACGGCCTGGGCGAGCAGCGCCGTCTCGGCGGCGAACTCGGCGGCGGCCTCGCGGGTGCGCAGCTCCCGGCGGCGGACGGTCAGCGTGCTGCGGGCCCGGTTGAGCAGCCCGAGCACGTCGGCGAGTCGGTCCAGGATCGCGGTGCGGGTGGTGGCGTCGGCCAGGTCGAGGGTGCCGACCAGCTCCGAGACGGTCTGCAACGCCTCGCTCTGCGCGGTGAGTTCGAGGCCCAGCGGTTCGGCCTCGGCGGCCGTCGCCAGCGCGGCGCAGCGCTCGGCCAGTTCGCCCGCCCGGCGACGGTGCGGCTCGAAGGCGGTGGGTTCGGCGAGCTGGACCACGGCCCGGTCGGCGGCCTCGGCCAGCCCTTCGGCGAGGTGCTCGGCGAGCGCGTCGATCCGCGCCGGGCGGGCGCGCGGCAGATCGCGCAGCGCCTCGACCCGGCCCTGGGCGCGGCGCAGCGCGGCCAGCCGGTCGACCCACTCGGCGGCGTCGGCGAGGGTCTCGCCGCGCGCGGTGCGCAGCAGGCCCTCGACGTGTTCGGCGGTCTCCTCGGTGCGGGCCGCGGCGTGCGCGGTGAGCTGGGCGACCGCCTCGTACTCGGCGATCACCTGCCGGGCGGTGTCGCGGATCTCGGCGAGCGGTGCGGCGAGGTCGCCGAGGCCGCTCTGGCCGAGCCAGTGGTGCCGGTCGGCGGTGCGGGTGCAGGCGGCGAGCACGGCATGGTGCCCGGCCGGGGTGTCGGCGCCGGCCGCGGCCAGCCGGGCGAGGGCGAGGCAGTCGGCCAGGCCGCGGACCAGGTCGGCGTTGCCGACCCGGGCCAACGGGCCGGTGCCGGGCGGCTGTTCGGCGGCGTGCCGCTCACTGGTGAACGGGCTCTGCCAGAGCTGGACGGGGTGCAGCCGGGTGGGGCCGTCCTCGGCCGGGCGCAGCGCGATCAGGGTGCCGTCGTCGAGCAGCGCGTAGCCCTGGCAGGCGAGCGGGGCGGCGGCCTCCTGGCGGACGGAGTTGTACGGCTGGAGCAGCGCCCGGCCGTCGGCGGCGGAGCGGAACTCGTACAGCACGTCCTCGCCGTTGGGGGAGAGGACGGTGCGCTCGTACGCCAGGCCGTCGACCGGCTGGTCGAAGACGCGCACGGTGCCGTCGGCGAGGTGGCAGCCGCCGGGGAAGGCCACGCCCTGGTCGGCGGGCAGCCGCAGGCAGGCCTGGCCGAGCGCGTCGATCCGGGTGACCTTGCCGGTGGGCAGGTGGACCACCAGGTGCCGGACGGTCTCCTCCTGGTACGGGCGCACCCGCACCAGCAGCAGGGTGGCGAGCCGGGCGTGGGCGATCTGGGCGTCGGCGAGGGTCTGCAGGGCCTCGGCGAGCGGCTCGTGGTGCAGGTCGCGGCCGTCGGGGGTGGTGAGGGTGAGCCGGCCGCCGTCCACGCCGAGGTGGAGTTCCCCGGCGAGGTCGGCGCGCGGCGCGGTGCCGGGGGCGGCGGGCAGCTGGTCGTCGCGGGTGAGCGGCGTCCAGTCGAGCTGCTGGCCGTCGGCGGGGGTGTGGTCGCGTTCGCCGCGGCCGTCCTGGTAGCTCACCCGGTCGTCGTCGAGGCGCCAGCGCAGCACCCGGACGTCGGTGGCGGCCGGGCCGGTGCGGAAGACGGCGAGCAGTCGGCTGCCGACCGGGCGCAGCCGTTCCAGCCGGGCGTCGCGGAAGTAGCGGCGCAGGTCGGTGAGGTCCTGGCGCAGCCGCGGGTCGGCCAGCAGCGCGCCTGCGGTGGGGGAGAGGTCGTCGGGCCGGTAGAGGGCGAGGAGGTCGGTGAAGTCATCGGCGCCGTCGACCAGTTCGACCGGGCGGGTGCCGAGCAGCAGCAGCCCGCCGACGGCGGTGAGGTCCTGCGGCAGGCAGGTCCGGGTGGTGGTGAGCCGCCCGGTGCCGGTGAGCCGCAGTTCCCCGCCGCCGAACTCCTCGACCCGGCGGGTGTTCAACGCCCGTGCGCGGTCGGCGAGTTCGGTGGCGGCCCGGGCGAGCCGGTCGCGCAGGACCTCGTAGGTGCCGGCGTCGGGCCGGGCGTCGTCGAGGGCTTCCACGGTCATTCCCCTGGTGTTCGGCAGGTGTTCGGCGGGGTGTGCGGCGGGGTGTTCGAGGGGCGACTACTTGCTGCCGTTGACGCCGGTCAGCGCCCCGATCGGGGTCTCCGCGATCCCCAGCTTCCTGGCCGAGTCGAGCAGTTGGCGCAGCTGCCCGGCCTGCTCGCCGCCGCCGCCGATCAGCTTGAGCAGCAGCGCGGACACCGTCAGGTTCTGCACGTCCGCGGTGGACACCGAGGACAGCGCCCGGGTGAGGTCCTGGGTGAAGTCGGCCCGCCCGTCCAGCCAGGGGCCGGCCAGGGCCTGGGCGGTCTGCGAGTGGCCGACGAAGGCGTCCACGCTCTTGCCGGCCGTCACCGACTGCACCAGCCGGTCGAAGAACACCGAGTCCCCGCCGACGATGTCGATCTTGGCCTTCTCCAGCCCGGCCGCGACCAGCGCGGCCTGCGCCTCGGCGATCTGCCGCTGGGTCTCCAGCCCGGCCAGCCGGACGTCCTTCTCGGCGGCCAGCCGCAGCCGGTACTCCTCGTGCCCGCGCGAGGCCTCGTCCAGCTTGGCCATCGCCGCGGCCTTCTCAGTCAGGCCCTCGGCCTCCGCCTTGAGCCTGGAGCCGACCTCCAGCGCGGTCGCCCTGGCCTTCTCGGTCTGCACCGCGGCCTCGGCGCGGCCGACCTTCTCCACCGCCGCGGCCTCCTGCTCGCGCACCTGCACCCGGGCCAGCCCCTCGGCGGCGGCCTCCGCCCGGACGCCCTCGGCCAGCTTGACCTTGGCGGCCGCGTCCAGCTCGGCGGCCTGCTGCCGGGCCTCGGCCAGCACCAGCGACTCGCGGGCCTTGTGCGAGGCGGCCTGCTCGGCGGCCTCGGCGGCCTTGATGTCCTTGACGAGCTTCTCCTGCGCCTCCGCCTCGGCCTGGATGACCACGGCCTTGCGCACCCGCTCGGCCTCCTCGACGGCTCGCAGGGTCTTGACGGCCTCCTCCTGCTCGGCGACGGTGCGCTCGACCGCGACCCGCTCGCGGACCACGTCGGCGACCTCCCGGCGGCGGGACTCGACCTCCTTCTGCTTGGCCATCACGGCGAGTTCGGTCTCCCGCTCGCGGCCGACGACCTCCAGCAGGCGGTCCTTCTCGATCCGCTCGTTCTCCACCGCGATGACCCGCTCGCGGTTCTTCTGCGCCACCGCGACCTCGCGGGCCTGGTTCTCCCGCTGCACCCCGAGCACCTCCTCGGTGCGCAGGAAGGCGGTCTGGGCGTTGAGCCGCTCCTCCTCCTGCACCCGGGCGATCACCGCGTCCTCCTTGGCCCGCAGGGTCTCGATCTCGCGGCGCTGGCGGATCTCGGCGTCGGCCTGGCGGCGCTCCAGCTCCAGGACGGTCTCCCGGGCGTCCACGTTCTGCCGGGTGATCTCCTTCTCCTCGTTGCGCTGGTACTCGTTGGTGCGCACGTGCTCGATCGCGGTCAGCTCGGTGATCTTGCGGATGCCCTGGGCGTCCAGGATGTTGTCGCCGTCCAGCTGGCTCATCGGGGTCTGCTCGAGGTGGTCGATGGCCGCGTCCTCGAGGGTGTAGCCGTTGAGGTCGGTGCCGATGACCGCGATGATCTGGTCCCGGAACTCGTGCCGGTGGGTGTACAGGTCGGTGAAGTCCAGCTGCTTGCCGACGGTCTTGAGCGCCTCGGCGAACTTCGCGGCGAAGAAGTCCTGGATCGCCTGCGGGTCGCTGGCCCGGGCGGTGCCGATGGACTGTGCCACCTTGACGACGTCCTCGACGGTCTTGTTCACCCGGACGAAGAAGGAGATCCGGATGTCCGCCCGGATGTTGTCCCGGCAGATCAGGCCGTCCCGGCCGGCCCGGTGGATCTCCACCGTCTTCGCCGTGATGTCCATCAGCTCGGCCTTGTGCAGGACGGGCAGGACGATCGCCCCGGTGAACGTGACGTCCACGCTCTTGGTCCGGGAGACGATCAGCGCCTTGCCCTGCTCGACCTTCTGGAACAGGCGGCCCACGAAGAGCAGCGCGGCGAGCAGGATGAGCAGTACGACGGCGATGAGTACGCCGAAACCCACGGCGATGGTGTCCATCACGGAGTCCTTTGACGAGAAGGGTGGAGCGAAGAGGTTGACCGGCGAATGGAACTGACGGGACGTCAGAGACTCGATGGGGGTGGGTCGAACGGCGCGACGAGGAAGTGCTCGCCGTCCGCGTCGTAGTCGTAGATGAGCGCCGTGCGTCCGGCGGTGAGGTCCGGATCGGCCTCCGGGGCGCGGACCTGCACGGTCGCGGTGGAGCCGTCCCCGGCGGTCACCTCGGCCTGCCCGAAGTCGGCCGTCACCCGGCCGGTGCGGATCACGCAGACCCGGCCGACGAAGTCCCCCCGGGTGACCGGACGGTCCTCCGGGAACAGCCGCCGCAGCGGCCGGACGAGCACCCGGGTGCCCGCCCAGGAGGCGACCAGCGCGACGGCGAACACGCCGCCGCGCGCCGGTGCCCCCGTCGTGAGGACGGTGCCGGCCAGGCTGACGAACCAGGCGAGCGCGACCAGCAGCGACACCGCCACCGTCGCGGGCACCCCGCCCAGCCCCAGCGCGTCCAGCACGCCCCCGTGGTGGCCGGTGCGGTGCCCCCCGTGGGCACCGTCCGCGCCGTGGGCGGTCCCCCCGCCGACACCGTGTCCGCCGGACGCCCCGTGGGCCACGCTCCCCCCGGCACCGTGCCCCCCGGCACCGTGCCCGACGTGACCCACCGGGCCCACCTGCCCGGCGTGCCCGGCACCCAGGTGGTGCCCGACGCCATGCCCCCCGTGCAAGGCGTCGAACCCCAGGCCGCCGATCAGCATCAGCAGCCAGTACCCGACGACCACCACCAGCGCGAAGCTGAACAGCGCCGTCGGAAAGGCCAGCGCGGCCGCGAAGAAGTCCCCCGTCCCGGCCATTCCCCCCGCCCTTCCCACGGCACCGGGCATCGGCGCCGGGGAGATCATGGCAGCGGGGGAGGCGCCCGCACATTGCCAGGATCCGGCAATCTTTACGGCCCTTTGACACCCTGGTACGCGCGTTCCCGGTGACACTTCGACGATCGGGCAACAGAACGGCTCCGGGCAGGTCGCCCGGGGTTTGCGGCCTTCCGAGGGTGCCGTGCGGAGCCGTCCTAGAGTGGCTGCTCCGGCCAGTTCAGCAGCCGCGCGCCCATGGCCGCCGTCTCCAGGGTGAAGCGCTGCAGCGCGTCCGCCGGGTCGTACCCCGTCAGCGCCTTGATCCGCTCCAGCCGGTAGCCGAGGGTGCGCACGCTCAGACCCAGCCGGCGCGCCGCCTCCGCGTTCACGTACGCCGCCTCCGCCTGCACCGCGATGGTGTCCAGCAGCGGGCGGGCGCCCCCGCGCGCCTCGGTCAGCGGCCCGAGCACGCTGCGCACCAGATCGGCCATCGCCGCCCGGTCACGCATCAGCACCGGGAAGACCAGCAGCTCCTCGGCCTTCAACTGGCAGGCCGGCAGGCCCAGTCGCTGCGCGTAGTCCAGCGCGTCCAGGGCCTCGTCGTAACTGCGCAGCACCCCGCTCGCCCCCGAGTGCCGACGGCCGGTCGCCACCCGCAGCACCGGCCGGTAGCCGGGCCCGGGGCGCAGCGTCAGCTCCGCGAAGGCCTCCAGCACGGCCCGTTCGGAGTCCGGGGCGATGCACACCAGCCGGCCGTCCTTGCTGGCCAGCAGGACGTCCCGCTCGCCGAACCGCCCGGCCAGCTCCCGCTCCACCCGGTGCAGCATCGGGTGGACGTCCACGAAGCGCTCGTCGCCCACCGCCACCGCCACCGTGTACGCGCCCGCCAGCCGCAGCCCGAACCGCTCCGCGCGCTCGGCGAGCAGCCCGAGGTCGCTGCGGCCGTGCAGCAGGTCGTCGATGAACTCCCGCCTGGCTGCCTCCTCCTGGCGGACCGCCAGCCGCTGGGACCGCTCGTGCCCCTCGCCCAGCGCGGCCAGCGCGGCGTCGGTGGCGGCCAGCACCGCGTCACCGATCCGGCGCAGCTCGCCGACGCTGGTGGCGCCCGTCGTCCCCGGCAGTGTCCGCCAGGCCCGCCGGGCCGCCGCCAGGCAGTGCGAGACCACCTCGCGCAGCCCGTACCCGGCCTCGGCGCACTGCTCGCCGAGCCGGCGCAGCCCCTCCAGCTCGTCCCGGCGCAGCAGGCGCCCGGTGCGGGAGGTCTCGGCGAGCAGGGCGAGGCACACCTCGGCCAGCTCGGTGGGTATGTCGCACTCGTCCGTCTCGTTCACCGTGTACCGCCAACCCCCGTGTGGCCTGCGTTTTCGGCGCTGAACGTTATCAGGATCCAGACGCCCCGGAGCCCTTGCGCTACCGGTCGCGGAAGTGCAGCACGAAGCGCGCGCTGCTGCCGTCGATCCGGCGCCGGACGTACAGCGTCGGGGCGCCGTCCGGGGTGCAGCTGACTCCCTCGCGGACCAGCAGCGGGGTGCCCGCCGGGACACCGAGCAACTCGGCGTCCGCGAGGTCCGCGCCGATCGCGCCGAAGGCCCGCCAGTCGTACTCCAGCTCCACGCCGGCCGCGCGGGCCAGTTCCAGCACCAGGTTCCCGGCGTGGCCCGGCCGCACCAGCTCGGCGGGCAGCGGCCCGAACGGCACCCAGTAGCTGCACGCCGCCCGGGCCCGGCCGCCGAGGCGGATCACCGAGTCCAGCCGGTGCAGCTCGCCCGGTGCCCGGCCCAGCTGGCGGGCCGCCTCCTCGTCCTCGGCCGTGCCGGCCACCGGCGGGGCGGCGACGACGAACTCGCCGTCGCCGTGGTCCCCCTCCGGCACGGCCTCGTGCACGCTGCCCAGGTCGAAGCGCTGGCTGCGCGGGTCCACCGCGATCGAGACCCGGACGGCGGGCGGGCGGACGAAGGTTCCCACGCCGCGGCGGATCTCCACCACGGCCGCCCGCTCCAGCTCCGCGACCGCCTGCCGCACGGTCAGCCGGTTCACGCCGAACTCGGCGCTCAGCTCCGGCTCGCTCGGCAGCCGGACGCCCGCCGGGTAGCCGCCGGCGTCGATCCGCTCCTGGAGCCGGCGGGCCAGCCGGCGGTACACCGGCGTGTTCGGGGTGTTCGGGGTGCTCGGGGTGTTCGGGGTGCTCGGGGTGTTCGAGGGGGTGCCTGGGGGAGTGCCCGGGGGAGTGCTCGGGGGGTTCGTCGCCACGGACCCGATCCTACGAAGCCGGCGCCGCCGCCCCGGGTCGCCGTGGCGGGCCGTCGGCGGTGGGATGGAGAGGTGCTCCGCAGCCGGTGAGGGAATAGGACAGCTGAGGGATTGGACATCTAGACGTCTAGATGTCCTACTGGACGTTCAGCCCCTCCGTGTGCGGCTTCACCCGAAAGGTTTCCCGCATGTCCCTGGTCAACTTCCGCGACCCCGCCGTCCTCAGCGACCCCGAGGGCCTGCGGATCCGCCCCGGCGTGCTGTACCGCTCCGCCCAGCCCTTCCCGGCAGCCGACGAGGCCGTCGTCGCCCAGCTGCGCGCCTGCGACATCCGCACCGTCGTCGACCTGCGCGACCCGCGCGAGACCCGGCCCGCCGACTGGGCCGCCGCCGAGGCCGCCGGGATCACGGTGGTCGCCGCCCCGGTGAACCCCGCCACCGACGCCCTCACCGCCCACATGGCGACCATGACCACCGCCGCCGACCTCGGCGAGTTCTACCTGCTGCTCGCCGAATCCGCCCCCGAGGCCGTCGCCGCCGCCGTCGAGGCCGCCGCCCGCCCCGGCGCCGTCCTGCTGCACTGTGCCGCCGGCAAGGACCGCACCGGCCTGCTCACCGCCCTGCTGCTCGACCTCCTCGGCGTCCCCGCCGACCGGATCGTCGAGGACTACGCCCGCACCGCCGACGCCCTCCCGCAGATCTTCGCCAACCTCGCCGAGCGCCACCGCACCGCCCTCAACGACCAGGGCGCCACCCGTGTCACCGACTCCGAGGGCCGCGCCCTCACCATCCCCGCCCCGCTGCTCCAGGCCCCGGCCGAGGCGATGTCCGTCTTCCTCGGCCACGTCCGCACCCGCCTCGGCGGCGCCGAGGCCTTCCTCCCCGCCTGCGGCGTCCCGGCCGCGACCCTCGGCGCCTTCCGCGCCAAGGCGGCAGCGGTGACCACGGCCTGACGCGACCGGTGCTGTCGGTGGCGACGGATTCCGTGCCGGGCCATGAGGTTCGCCACCCAGGTCACGCCCTGACCTCCGCTGTCGGTGCCCGGCCCTAGCCTGAGGCGCCATGAGCTACTACGGCATGTGGTTCCTCGTCCCCGCGCCCGCCGGTGCCGTCGAGCGGCACGGCCCCAGGCTGCGGGCGCTGCTCGGCGAGCACGCCGCCGGTCCGGGCGCCGTCGACCTGCGCCGCCGCTGGGAGCGGGGCGAGGAACTGGGCGTGGACGACCTGGAGGCCCTGGTGTCCGGCCCGTTGGGAGAGGACGTCAACGGGCTGTACGACGCTTGGAACGACTGCGGTACGGACATCGGCCCGTACGTCTGCGTCTCCGCCCGCAACCGCTATCCGGTGCTCGGCCTGGCCCACGCGCTCGGCCCCGAGCGGCTCGCCGGGCTGCCCGGCTGGTTCGGGGACATGGTCCTCACCCCCGCCGAGGTGCGGGCGGCGCTGCCCGCCGTGGAGGCGGTGTTCGTCCTGGACGACGCCGAACGCGCGGCGGCGCGGGCACGGGCCCTGGAAGTCCTGCGGGGCACCGACGACGTCTCCGGACTGTTCGACGCCGTCGTCCCGGTCTGGCGTGCCACCGCGGCGGCCGGCCACGGCATCATCGGCGCCCAGCTCATCCCGTAGCCCCGTCGCGGCACCCCGCCCGCCCTGGCGGCGGCCTCCCTTGACCGGCCGGGACGTCACACGTCCCGCCGCCGCACCACGACCATCGTCACCGCCACCGAGGCGACCGCCCACACGCCCATGGTGATCCACGAGTCCAGCACGCTCGGCGCCCACTTGCTGATCGTGCTGTTGGAGTCGGGGTTGTAGGTGAGCCGGTTGACGGTCTGCATCGGCAGGTGGGCGCCGATCTCGTACAGCCACCGGTAGCGGTCCCCGCCGAACATCAGCGGCAGGATGAAGAACAGCAGCACCAGCGAGACGATCGACGCGGTCGCGTGCCGCAGCAGCGCACCCAGGGCCATCCCGACCAGTGCGCAGACCGGCACGATCGCCGCGTAGGCGATGACGGCCCGGAGGCTGACCCCTTGGGTGATGGAGAGTCCGACGTGCCGGGAGGCCAGCATGGCGTTGCCGCCGAAGAAGGACGCCGCGGACACCACCGCCCCGGCCAGCGCGGTGATCCCGCCGATCAGCAGCACCTTGGCGGCGATCACCCCGCGCCGGTCGGGCACGGCGGCGAAGGTGGTGCGGATCATGCCGGTGGTGTACTCGCCGAAGACGGTGATCGCGCCGAGACTGCCGGCCGCGATCGCCATCAGGTAGCAGGCGATGTCGCTGAGGCTGTGGTACAGCGCGTCGTACCGGAACGGCGGGAGGCCGGGGATCGGCCGCGGCGGGTGGTCGATGTACGTCAGGTCGGAGTGGACGGCGTTCAGGTTGACCCCGATCGCCACCAGCGAGGCCAGTGCCAGCACCCAGTACGTCGACCGCAGCGAGCGCAGTTTGATCCACTCGGCGGCGAGCAGGTCGGTGAACCGGAGTGCGGGTTCCGCCAGGCGGGCGCTCTCGGCGCGGGTCAGGGTCATGGTGCTCATCGGGTCTCTCCTGCCAGGTACTCGACGCTGTCGGCGGTCAGGGACATGAACGCCGACTCCAGGGACGACGTCCGGGCGGCCAGCTCGTGCACCACCACGCCGTGGCGCACCGCGAGTTCACCGATCCGCTCCGCGGTCATCCCGGTGACGACGCCCGACTGCGGCTCGACCACCGTGACTTCGGCACCCTCGGCGCGCAAGGCGTCGGCCAGCTTCGGGAGTTCGGGCGCCCGTACGGCCACGCTGGACTCCGCGTGGCGGGCCGAGAACTCGGCCAGGCTCTCGTCGGCGATCAGCCGGCCGCGGCCGATCACCACCAGCCGGTCGGCGGTGTGCTCCATCTCGGTCATCATGTGGCTGGAGACGAAGACCGTCCGGCCCTCGGCCGCGAGCCGGCGGAACAGCCCGCGCACCCAGAGCACGCCCTCCGGGTCCAGCCCGTTCAGCGGCTCGTCGAAGAGCAGTACGGGCGGGTCGCCGAGCAGCGCGCCGGCGATGCCCAGGCGCTGCTTCATGCCCAGCGAGTAGCCGCCGATCCGGCGCCCGGCGGCCTTGCCGAGGCCGACCTCGGTGAGCACCTCGTCGACCCGCCCGAGCGGGATCCGGTTGCTGCGGGCGAGCGCCGACAGGTGGGCCCGGGCGCTGCGCCCGCCGTGTACGTCGCTCGCGTCCAGCAGGGCGCCGACGTGCCGCAGGCCGCGCGGCCGGCCGGCGAAGGGCACCCCGTCGACGGTGACGGTGCCGGAGGTGGGGGTGTTGAGGCCCAGGATCATCCGCAGCGTGGTGGACTTGCCCGCGCCGTTGGGGCCGAGGAAGCCGGTGACGGTGCCCGGCTTGACGGTGAAGGTCAACTGGTCGACGGCCGTGGTGGCGCCGTACCGCTTGGTCAGTCGCTCGATCTCGATCACGGGGACGACTTTGCCGGTCGGGGCCGTGGGCGGGCATCGGGCGGCGGGACACAACCGGGGGCGGCCGCCCCCGCCCCCGGGACTACGCCCGCGGGCCAATGTGCCGCCCCGGCGCCCGCCGCTACCATCGCGTCATGATCACCGAACCCCGCCCGCCCCTGCTCAGGCGCCTGCCCGCGGGCGTGTGGGTGGCGGCGTTGTGGACGGCCATCGTGGCGTTCCGGTTCTTCACCCGGGACAACGAGTTGAGCCACCTCCTCAGCTACAACGGCAACACCGAGGACATGCCCCTGGTGGTCACCGCCGCGGTCACCACCCTGGTCGCGTTCCTGCTGGTCCGGCTGCCGCTGGCGGCCATCGCGGCGGCGCTGCTGGGCGGCGTCTTCTCGCTCGGGATGTGGACGGTTCCGGCGGCGGCGCCGGTGCAGTTCCTGATCGCCGAGGCGGTGGTCGGCTACTGCGTGGTCACCCGCTCCCGCCTGGTCTCGACGATCGCGGTGTCGATGCCGCTGGCCGTGCTCGCCACGCTGTTCGTCTGGGGTGCCGTCAACGGGTACGCCGTGAACCCGTACGCCTACCTGGGCCTCGCCTCGACCGTCCTGATCGCCTGGCTGATCGGCAACACCGTCCGGCAGAGCCGCGCCCACACCGAGGCGCTGCGCGGCCGCGCCTCCGAGCAGGCCGTCACCGCCGAACGGCTGCGGATCGCCCGCGAGTTGCACGACATGGTGGCCCACAACATCGGCATCATCGCGATCCAGGCGGGCATGGGCAGCCGGGTCATGGACACCCAGCCCGCCGAGACCCGCAACGCGCTGAACGCCATCGAGGAGACCAGCCGGGAGACGCTGGCCGGGCTGCGCCGGATGCTGGGCGCGCTGCGGCAGGGCGAGGGGGAGTCGGCGCCGATGGAAGTGGCGCCCGGGCTGGGCGAGCTGGACCGGCTGGTGGAGAAGGCGGCGGGCGCCGGGGTGCGGGTCGAGCTCACCCGCAGCGGCGAAGCCCGGGCGCTGCCGCCCGAGGTGGACCTCGCGGCTTTCCGGATCGTCCAGGAGTCCGTCACCAACGTGGTGAAGCACTCCGGCACCCGGGACTGCCACGTCACCGTCGAGTACGCGCCCGAGACGCTCGCCGTCACCGTCGTCGACCTGGGCGCCGGTACGCTGACCGCGACCCCCGGCACCGGCTACGGCCTGGCCGGCATGCGCGAGCGGGTCGCCCTGCTGGACGGCGAGTTCAGCGCCGGCCCGCGCCGGGAGGGCGGCTTCCGCGTCGCCGCCCTGCTGCCCATCCCCGCGGCACCCACAGCACCTGAGACACCCGCAGCACCCGCAGCACCCGCAGCACCCGCAGCACCTGCGGCACTCGCGGAGCACCCCGAACCGACCCCCCTGGAGGTGGGACCGTGATCCGCGTCGTTCTGGTCGACGACCAGCCGCTCATCCGCACCGGCCTGCGCGTGCTCATCGCCGACGCCCCCGACCTGGAGGTGGTCGGCGAGGCCGGCAACGGCGCGGAGGCCGTCGAACTGGTCGCCCGGCTGCGCCCGGACGTCGCCGTGATGGACATCCGCATGCCCGGCATGGACGGCATCGAGGCCACCCGCCGGATCCTCGCCGATCCGGACCTGCCCACCCACGTGCTCGTCCTCACCACCTTCGACGACGACGACTACGTGTACGGCGCGCTGCGCGCAGGGGCGAGCGGCTTCCTGGTCAAGGACCTCGCCCTGGAGACCATCCTGGACGGCGTCCGGGTCGTCGCCGCCGGGGACGCCCTGCTCGCCCCGGGCATCACCCGCCGCCTGATCGGCGAGTTCGCCGCCCGCCCGGACGCCGCCGCCCGGCCCCGGAAGTCCGCCGAGGGCATCACCGGGCGCGAGCGCGAGGTGCTCACCCTGGTCGGCCGCGGCCTGTCCAACACGGAGATCGCCGAGGAGCTCACCATCAGCGTGGCGACCGCCAAGGCGCACGTCGCCCGGCTGTTCACCAAGCTGGACGCCCGCGACCGGGTCCACCTGGTGATCCACGCCTACGAGTTCGGCCTGGTCGCGCCCTCCTAGGCCGGGACGGCGCGAAGCGCCGGAGCGGGCCCACACAGCCCGCTCCGGCGCCTTCCCCCGTGCCGGATCGTCAGGACACAAGACCCCTCCGGTCCGTCCGATCCGTCGGTCCCGTCAGTTCCTGAGCTGCCCCACGCCGCTCAGGAGACGGAGCTCGGTGGGCGATCGCGCGCGCTCAGTGAACGATCGCGTGCGAGATCTGGCAGGAGCTGTTCAGGTTCGACCAGGTCGCCTGCATGGGCAGCGAGCCGGTCGAGAAGGACACGTTCTGCGCCCCGCCGGTGCCGCCGGTGCCCTTCCAGGCGCACTTGTCGCCGTTCTCGGCGCCGGTGGAGTCGGTCCAGCCACCGGCCGGGTTCTGGTCGGTGACGGTCTCCGCGTACTCGTGGCCGTACACGATGGTCACGCCGTCCAGGGTGCCGGCGCTGCCGCTGTTGACGTAGTTCTGGCCGCAGGAGCTGCCCATGTCCGTCACGTACGGGTCGTTGCTGAACGCGATGTCACCGTACGGCGAGGGGGCCGCGCCGCCGGTCAGCGTGGTGTCGCCGTTCCAGTCGTGCCAGGCGCAGAAGTTGCCGGTCGAGGTGTTGAAGCCGTCCGGGTGGGTCCCGGTCGGCGAGAGCACCACGTACTGCGCGTTGCGGTTGGAGGCAGCGGTGGTGTTGCCGAAGTGTCCGGCGGCCTTCACGGCCTCGGCCGCGATCTGGTTGCCGGTGGCCTGGCCCGGGGCGGCGGCCGACTCGTCGACCCAGACGCCGGCCAGCGCGCCGCCGGTCGGGTAGCCGACGTGCGCGGCGGTCGAGCCGCAGGTGGTGGCGCCCTTGGCGACGCCCTGGCAGTACTGGGTCAGGACGCCGGACCAGAGTTCGTTGTTCGCGCCCAGGCCCTTGTACAGCTGCTGCGCGCGGACGGCCTCGCCGGACGGGTCGCCGGACAGCGTGGTGTACCCGTTGGCGTCGGTGCCCTGGGTGCCCCACTGGGAGCCCCAGATGACGACGTACACCTTCGGCGCGCCGGTGGTGACGCCGATGCCGTCGACCGCGCCGCCGTAGCGCAGGTTCGAGGTGCGGTTCGCGGCCGCGGAGGCGGTGTTGGCGTGTGCGGCGGCCTCCTTGGTGGGGACGGCGCCGTGCCGGTACGGGTGGGACTGCCCGGCGAACTCGCTGCCCGGCTGGTCCGCCTGGGCGGCCGGGGCGGCGGCGAAACCGGTGGCGGCCAGCGCCAGTGCGCTGAGCCCGGTCAGGGCCCGGACTCGCGCCCGGCGGGAGGTGGGGGACATGCCCATCGTGAGGGTTCCTCTCTCATGCCGACCGCACACCGGTAGGGCGCGGCGACACCGTGGGGGACAAACGGGGAGGAGCGACGACGGGGAGCCGGCTGTCACCGACCGTTCGTCATGAACAGTCAGCGAAACGGGGATGGGGGACCGGTTCACCGTCGAGGCCCGAAGCAAAGCACCGCCGCCGAAACCGGGTCAACGACGGCAAGAGTAAGACCAACCCCAAGCGCGGCCCGGAGAAACGTATAGAACGTCAAAAGCCCCCAGCTGACGGACCGTTGATGCGCGTAGCGAAGGCGAATCTCAACAGTTGAGGGGAGCTTTTACACCGTATTGCCCCTCCCCATGACCCACACGAACCGCCCACCCCGCCCCCCCTTCCCCCTCCCCGCCCTCTGCCCTACGGTGTCGCCGCCGCCACCAGCGGGAACAGCGCCGCCACCGTTCGGGCCCGCCTCACTCCGGGCTCACTCCTCCGCGCCCTCGACCTCGGCGATGCGCATGATCCGGCCGTGCGAGTCCAGGACGACGTCGTAGGCGTTGCCGTAGCAGCCGTACGGGTCGGCGGGGTCGCGTTCGGCGAGGCAGTCGTTGAGGTGGGTGACCAGTTCGTCCAGGTGGACGGGCTTCGCCGTCTCCTCGCGCGGGCGGTCGACCAGGGTGGCGGTGACGCCGGACGAGGCGAAGCCGTAGTGGACGGGCGAGCCGGTGGCTTCGTAGCGGGGCGGGGTGCAGGCGAACCGCGCGGGCTGGGCGGTGAGTTCGGCGGGGCCGGCGGCGACCACGATCAGGACCTGGTGGCCGGGGGCCGGTACGGGAGCCGTGCACTCCGGGGCGGGGGCGGCGATGGTGCCGGCGGCGGGGTAGCCGCCGTCGTCGGCGAAGTCGTCACCGTCGTCCAGCAGCGGGTCGTCCAGGCCCTCGTCGGCGAGGGCCGCGGCCGAGGAGGCGGCGGCCACCGTCGGGCGGGAGTCCGCGGGGGTGCAGCCGGTGAGTCCGGCGAGGGCGGCTCCGGTCAGGGCGGCGGCGGCGAGGAGGATGCGGGGCACGGCCATGGCACAAGTCTCCCCGGGGGTCGGTGGTGGTCGGTACCCGGGTACACGAGCGGCGTGCGCCGCACGGTTCCCGCCCCCGCCGGACGTGCGGATCCGGCGGGGACGGGAGGTCTCCAGGGGACGTCTCAGCAGGACGTCCCAGGCAGGCAGGACGTCAGACCGCCACCGCCCGCTGCGCCTCGTACGCCCCGCGCACCCGGGCCTGCGCCGCCGGGCCCACGCCCAGGTGGTCGAGCCCGAGCAGCGCCGCGCCCAGCACCGGCGGCGCGACGACCACCCGCGGCTCGGCCAGCGGCGCGGCCCGGGACAGCCGCCGGGTGAGGTTGTCGAGCAGCAGCGGCTGCCGGGAGGCGAGCACCCCGCCGCCGAGCACCACCGGGGCGGGGGAGTCCAGCAGGTCCAGTCGGCGGAGGGCGACGACGGCCAGCCGGACGATCTCGTCGGCCTGCCGGTCGATCAGTTCCAGGGCGACGGCGTCCCCGTCGCCCGCGACCGCGAACAGCACCCGGACGATCTCGTGCAGCCGGGCGCCCGGCAGGTGCCCGAGGTGGACGGCCTCGGCGACGGCCCCGGCGCTGGGCAGGCCGAAGTGTTCGGCGATCGCCGGGGCCAGCCCGGTGGGCCCGCCACGCCCGTCCTCCGCGCGGACCGCGTGCCACATGCTGCTGATGGCCAGCCCGGAGCCGCCGCCCCAGTCGCCGGTGAGTTCGCCGAGCGCCGGGAAGCGGGCGGTGCGTCCGTCCGGCAGCAGGCCGACGCAGTTGATCCCGGCGCCGCAGACCACCGCGACCCCGCGCGGCCCCTCGGTGCCGGCCCGGAGCAGGCCGAAGGTGTCGTTGACGACGGTGTTGCTGAGGCCCCACGGGTGCGATTCGAGGGCGGTGCGCAGCGCCTCCTCCTCCACCGGCAGGTCGGCGTTGGCCAGGCAGGCGCTGACGTGGCTGGTCAGCACGCCGCCGAAGGACGGGAATCCGGCCGCCGCGGCGGCCTCCTCGACCAGCGGGGCGAGGCCGGCCACGGCCGCGGCGCCGCCGATCTTCTGCGGGGCGAAGCCGCCGCCGCGGGCGGTGCCGCGGACGGTGCCGTCGGCGCCGATCAGGGCGACGTCGGTCTTGGAGTTACCGGCGTCGATGGCGAGGACGCCGGCAAGGAGTGGTTCGGGCTGGTGGGTCATCAGGTCCCCGCGGCTCGTACGTGGCCCGGCCGCAAGCCCCGGCCGGGGGTGATCGTTCTCCTCACCGCCGGGCCCTCCCCAGAGGGCCCGGCGAGGGCGCTCAGGCCCAGGGGAGGTGCTCGCGGTTGTGGGCGAGCAGCCGATCCGTGAGCCGGTCGGCGAGGTCGATCTGGCCGACCAGCGGGTGGGCGAGCAGGGCGTCGAAGACCCGGTCGCGCCCGCCGCGCAGGGCGGCGTCGAGCGCGAGGTGCTCGTACGAGGTGACGGCGGCGACGAGGCCGGCGAACAGCGGCTCGACGGGCCGCTGCGGCAGCGGCCGTACGCCGCGGGCGTCCACCTCGGCGGGCACCTCGATGACGGCGTCGTCCGGCAGGAACGGCAGCACCCCGTCGTTGCGGGTGTTGACGACCTGGACGGACGTCCCGCCGCCGGTGCCGAGCAGCGCGGAGATCAGCTGGACGGCGGCCTCCGAGTAGAAGGCCCCGCCGCGCTTGCCGAGCAGTTCCGGCTTGGTGTCCAGGGTGGGGTCGGCGTACAGCTCCAGCAGCTGCCGTTCGATCTCGGCGACCTGCGCCGCCCGCGAGCCCTGCGCCCTGAGCTCCTCGACCACCGCGTCGTGCTGGTAGAAGTACCGCAGGTAGTAGGAGGGCACCACGCCGAGCCGCTGCACGAAGGCCTGCGGCAGGTGGAGGTCCTCGGCGATCTCCTTGCCGAAGTCCCGCAGCAGTTCGGGGAGCACCTCGCGGCCGCCGGCGGCGCCGGGCCCGTCCAGCAGGGTGACCCCGCGCTCCCAGGTGAGGTGGTTGAGCCCGACGTGGTCCAGTCGGACCAGCTCCGGGTCCACTCCCAGGTGGGCGGCGAACTTGCGCTGGAAGCCGATGGCGACGTTGCACAGCCCGACGGCCTTGTGGCCGGCGTTCTGCAGGGCCCGGGTGACGATGCCGACCGGGTTGGTGAAGTCGACGATCCAGGCGTCCGGGTTGGTGCGGCGGACCTGCTCGGCGATGTCGAGGACGACCGGGACGGTGCGCAGCGCCTTGGCGAGCCCGCCCGCGCCGGTGGTCTCCTGGCCGACGCAGCCGCACTCCAGCGGCCAGGTCTCGTCCCGGTTGCGGGCGGCCTGGCCGCCGACCCGCAGCTGGAGCAGGACGGCGTCGGCGTCGGCGACGCCCGCGGCCAGGTCGGTGGTCACGGTGACGGCCGCGGAGTGCCCCTGCTTGGCGAAGATCCGGCGGGCCAGGCCGCCGATCAGCTCCAGCCGCTCGGCGGCCGGGTCGATCAGCACCAGTTCGCCGATCGGAAGGGTGTCGCGCAGCCGGGCGAAGCCGTCGATCAGCTCCGGGGTGTACGTCGACCCGCCGCCGACGATGGCCAGCTTGAGACTGGTAACGGAGGACATCAGCCCTTGACCCCTGTCAGTGTCACGCCTTCGATGAAGGCCTTCTGGGCGAAGAAGAAGAGGACGATCACCGGTGCCATCACCAGCAGGGTGGCGGCCATGGTGAGGTTCCAGTTGGTGTGGTGGGCGGCCTTGAACGACTCCAGGCCGTAACTGAGCGTCCAGGAATCGTGGTTGTCGCTGGCGTAGATCTGCGGGCCGAAGTAGTCGTTCCAGCAGTAGAAGAACTGGAACAGGGCGACGGCGGCGATGGCCGGCTTGGCCATCGGCAGGACGACCCGCAGCAGGGTGCGCAGGTCGCCGCAGCCGTCGATCCGGGCGGCCTCGATGTACTCCTTGGGGATGGTCAGCAGGAACTGGCGCAGCAGGAAGATCGAGAACGCGTCACCGAAGGCCATCGGGATGATCAGCGGCCAGAGCGAGCCGCCGAGGCCCATCTGCTTGGTCCAGAACAGGTACATCGGGATGACGGTGACCTGCGGCGGCAGCATCATCATCGCGATGACCGCCATCAGCGCCAGGTTCCGGCCGCGGAAGCGGAACTTGGCGAGCGCGTAGGCGACCGGCAGGCTGGAGACGACGGTCAGCAGGGTGCCGAGGCCGGCGTACACCAGGGTGTTGCGCCACCAGGTGAGGAAGCCCGGGGTGTCCCAGACCTGGGCGTAGTTGCCCCAGTTCCAGGAGGTGGGCCAGTAGTCGGTGGTGAGCGCCTGCTGGTCGTTCATCACCGAGGTGAGGAAGACGAAGACGAAGGGCAGCAGGAAGAACAGCGCGGCGGCGATCGCCAGCGAGTGCACGGCCACCCAGTTGAGCAGGGCGCGGCGCCGGGCGGCCCGGGCGGCGGCGGTGCCGGTGCGGGAGGCACCGGAGCGGGCCTCGGTGAGCGTGGAGCTGAGTGTCATGGTCGGTTCCTCATGGGTCCGCTGGTCGTCACTGGTCCACCGGTCGTCCAGCCGTCTAGTCGTCGCTCGCCATGAAGCCGGACTTGCGGCGGAGCAGGATCGAGGTGACGGCCATCGAGATGGCGAACAGCACCAGGGCGACGACGCAGGCCGCGCCGTAGTTGAAGTGCTGGAAGCCGAGGTTGTAGACCATCTGCGGCAGGGTCCAGGTGGAGCCCTGCGGGTAGCCGGGCTCGAACTGCTGGCCGGAGTTGCCGGCGATGCCGCTGGCGACCTTCCCGGCCACGATCGCCTGGGTGTAGTACTGCATGGTCTGGATGACCCCGGTGACCACCGCGAACATGATGATCGGGGAGATGTTCGGCAGCGTGACGTACCGGAACTTCTGGAACGGTCCGGCGCCGTCCAGTTCGGCCGCCTCGTACTGCTCCTTGGGGACGTCCAGCAGCGAGGCCATGAAGATGACCATCAGGTCGCCGATGCCCCACATGGCGAGCAGGGTGAGCGCGGGCTTGGACCAGTCCGGGTCGGAGAACCAGCCGGGCTGCGGCAGGCCGAGCTCGCCGAGCAGGTGGTTGAGCGGGCCGGTGCCGGGGTTGAGCAGGAAGGCGAAGGCCACCGTGGCGGCCACCGGTGGGGCCAGGTACGGCAGGTAGAAGACGGTGCGGAAGAAGCCCGCCCCGTTCTTGACCTTGGTGATCAGCAGCCCGATGCCGAGGCCGAAGGCGACCCGCAGGGTCACCATGACCAGCACCAGCCACAGGGTGTTGCGCAGGCCCTGCCAGAAGGTCGGCAGCTGGTTGAGGACGTAGTCCCAGTTCTTGAGGCCGTTGAAGGTCGCCGCGCCGATGCCGTTGTACTTGGTGAAGGAGAAGTAGGCGGTGGAGACCAGCGGGTAGACGAAGAAGAGGCTGAAGCCGATCAGCCAGGGGGAGAGGAAGGCGAGGGTGCGGGCCGCCTCCCGGCGGCGCTTCCGGCGCAGCAGGTGCTGCGTGGAGGGCGCCGCCGGATCGGTCGTCCCGGCGCCCTTGCGGGTGCCGAACGCGAGTGACATGGGGAGCTCCGTGGACCGTTCCCGCTACTTCGCCTGGGCGATGTCGGTGTCGATCTGCTTGGCGGTGGCGGCGAGGCCGGCCTTGAGGTCGGTCTGCTTGCCGGACTCGTAGTCGTAGCCGAGGTTCTGCAGCGAGACGATGTAGCCGCCGCCGTTGACGCTGGCCGGGGTGGTGCCCGAGTTCGGGTTCTTGGCGACGTCCAGGAAGGTCTTGAAGTTGGGGTCGCCGACCAGCTTCGGCGAGTCGAGCGCGGCGAAGGTGCTGGGCACGTTGTGGATCGCGTTGGCGAAGTTCACGACCGCGTCGGTGTCGGTGGTCAGGAACTTGACGAACTCCCAGGCCGCGGTCTGCTTCTTGCTGGTGCTCGCGATGCCGACGATGGTGCCGGTCTGGTAGCCGCGGCCGTAGCTGGCGGCCTGGTCGTCCGGCACCGGGAACGGCGCGGTGGCCCAGTCGAAGTCGGGCTTGTTCTCGGCGAGCGAGGCGGTGCGCCACTCACCGTCGATGGCCATCGCGACCTGGCCGGTGTGGAAGGGGTTCTTGGCGCTGAACTCCTCGCCGAAGGTGGCACGGTACTTCTCCAGCTTGGCGTAGCCGCCGAGCTGGTCGACCATGCCCTTCTGCCAGTCGAGCATCGCTGCGACCTTCGGGTCGGCGGCGAGGTTCGACTTGCCGTCGGCGCCGAAGTAGGTGGCGCCGTACTGGCCGAGGAAGTGCTCGGTGGTGGACTCGTAGCCGTGGTACAGCGGCATGAAGCCGAGCTGCTTGTAAGAGTCGCCGTCGGCGATCGTCAGCGTCTTGGCGTCCGCGGCGAACTCGCTGAAGGTCTTGGGCGGGGCGGTGATGCCGGCCGCGGCGAAGGCCTTCTTGTTGTAGTAGAGGCCGTAGGCGTCGCCGAGCAGCGGCAGCGAGCACTGGTTGCCCTGGAACCGGGTGTAGTTGAGCATCGCGGCCGGGAAGGTCTTGGCCGGGTCGATGCCGCTCTTCTCCAGCTGGGGCTTGAGGTCGATGAACGCCTTGGTGGAGCAGAACATGCCGACGTTGTTGGTGGTGAAGGAGGACACCACGTCCGGCGCGCCGTCGCCGCCGGCCCGCAGGGCCTGGTTGACCTTGTCGTCCGCGACGTTGCCGACCGCCTTGACGTGGATGTTGGGGTGGGCCTTCTCGAAGGCGGCGATGGTGTCGTTGATCGCCTTCACCTCGTTGTCCTGGCTCCAGCCGTGCCAGAAGGTGATGGTGACGTCCTTGCCGCTGGCGGAGTCGTCGGTGCCGCCCGACTCACTGGAACCGGTGCAGGCGGAGGCGAGCAGGGCCAGGACGGCGCTGCCGGCGACGGCGGCGATCGTGCGGCGGCCTCTGCGGGAGGTGGTGGCGTGCACTTCGAGGTCCTCCTGGGGGTGCGCGGGCAGGCGTCATTGCCACGGGGCCCGCGTAGGGGTTGGGGGAGAGGTGGGTGCAGGGGGAGCGTCGGTGGGAGCTGGAGCTGGAGCTGGAGCTGGAGTTGGAGCTGGAGCGTCGGTGCGTGGCGTCGGTGGGTGGCGTCAGTGGGTGGAGAAGACCGCCTCGCGGGCGTCCGTGAGGGCGCGTTGCAGGGCGCCGATCAGGACGGGCGAACCGGGCAGGGCACTGCTGCGGATCTCCGGTCTGGCGAGGCAGATCCGGGCCAGTTCGTCCTCGACGAGCGCGCGCAGCTGTTCGCCGCCCGCGCTCGGCACCGCGCCGGAGAGGACCACCAGCTGGGGGTCGACCACGGCGACGATCACGGACAGCCCGACGGCGAGCCGCCCGGCCAGTTCGGTGAGGAAGGCGTCACCGGCGCCCGGGGTCTCCAGGGCCTTGGCGATCGACTCCTCCGCGGTGGGCGCGCCGAGCCCGTGCTCCCGCGCCAGAGCCCGGACGGCGGGTGCGCCGACCTGGGCCTGGAAGCCGCCGAACTTGCGGCGGCGGGCGTCCCACTGGACGGGTGAGCCGGGCACCGGCATGTAGCCGACCTCCCCGGCGCCGCCGGTGAAGCCCCGGTGCAGCCGCCCGGCGATCACGACCGCGGCGCCGACCCCCGCCTCGGCCCAGAGCAGGACGAAGTCCTCGAAGCCGGCCGCCGCACCGGAGGCCTGCTCGGCGACCGCGGCCAGGTTCACGTCGTTCTCGATCGACACCGGTGCGCCGACCGCGGCGGTCAGCTCCTCGACCAGCCGGGGCGAGTGCCACCCGGGCAGGTGGGAGGCGTACCGCAGCTTCCCGGTGACCGGGTCCGGCGCGCCGCCGACCCCGATCGCGACGTTGCGCAGGCTCCCCGCCGGCAGCCCGGCGGCGCGCACCGCCTCGCCGACGGCCGCGGCCACGTGCGACACCGTCCCGGCGGCCGGGACGCCCCGGGTGGCCACGGTGTGCTCGGCCAGCGTGCTGCCGGTGATGTCGGCGACGGCGACCCGGATCCCGCTGTTGGTGACGTCCAGCCCGGCCACGTACCCGGCCGACGGATTCACCTGGTACAGCTGCGCGTTGGGCCCCGGCCCACCCTCGGTGGTCCCGACCGGCAGCACCAGCCCGGCTGCCTCCAGCCGGGCCAGCAACTGGGACGCGGTCGGCTTCGACAGCCCGGTCAACGCCCCGATCTGGGTCCGGGACAACGGCCCCTTCTCCAGCAGCAGTTCGAGGGCGGCCCGGTCGTTGATGGCGCGCAACAGGCTCGGCGTACCGGCGAGAGGAGCCTTGGCGGTGCTCTTGGTCATGCCGGGATCCTCCCCTTCCCACCGGTCGACGTGAACTGTTAGGAAACTTTCCAGTCGCTTGGCACAGGACCGTACGGTCCCCGTCAGCACAGTGTCAATGCCCGCGCCGCCGGAGGATGCCGACTCGTTACCGGCCCGGGTCGCACCGAACAGCCGCAAAAAAAACAGGGCTCTGCTCATGGGGGCTCCACCGACGTCGCCCGCCCCTTCCGGGCAGACCTGCACGCACCGCCATTCGTGGGCGGCCCGGCCGACAACGGCCCGGCTCCGGGAGAGCGGGCGGACGGCGGGGCCCCGGCTCCGGGCCCCGCTCGGCCGTCACTGCTGGAAGGGGCTGGGTGCCCAGGCCTTCCCGTCGATCGGGTAGCTGTAGAGCGGCCGGCCCTTGAGCGCGCTGGTGCGGAAGGGCGTGCCCGCGCCGGGGCCGATGGTCAGCGTGCCCTTGCGGTTGCCGCTGGTCCACTCCAGTTCCAGGTACCAGCTGACGTCGTGGGAGACGGTCCTGGCGCTCACCTCGATGACCTCCGGATCCCGCTCGCTCACCTTGAGCGGCAGGCCGACGCCGTTGAACAGGACCGGACGGGGGAGGGCCGCGTCCAGGTCGAGGTCGAAGGAGTTGACGCCGACTCCGCCCCCGCAGCCCTCGCCCATGGAGTAGGCGTTCCAGGCGAGCGGGGCCGCGATCCGGGCGATGCGGACGTTGAGGGCGGTCAGCACCACGGTCTCGCTGCCGGTGCCCTGCACGGTGAGCTCGACCGACTGGTAGTTGCCGGGGACCGCGCCGACCAGGGAGATCCAGGCCGGGACGTCCACCGGCGCGGGCGGGCGGGGGACGTCCGACGGCGGACGATCGACCACGTACCTGTCGCACTCGGCGCCCCCGTGCGAGGGGTGGACCGCGACGGTGACCGGGGCGCTCGCGCCCTGGTCCGCGGCACCGACGGGCCCGGCGAAAGGGGCCGGCATCGGGGCTTCGGCGGACGGACCGGCGCCAACGGCCCGGGCGGGCACGGAGGCGGACGGGCCGTCCGCGCGGGTCTCCAGGCCGGTGGCGACGGCCCCGACGGCGGCGAGCACCGCTGCGGCCGTCACGGCGGCGAGTGCGCCCCGGCGCAAACGCCGCTGCGGCGGTACGGCGGGGGCACGCTCCGGGGCGGCCGCGCCGGTCCCGGTGGCGCCTTCCACGGCCGGTTCCTCCGCCGGTGCGGGCGCCTCAGGGGTGTCCGGCACCGTCCGCGCCACCGGGGCCGCCGTCGAAGCCTCCTCCGCCGGTGCGGGCGCGGGAGCCTGCCGGTTCGCCCGCGCCGCGTGGGCGATGCCCCACAGCCGGTAGAGCTCGGTGCGCTCCTCCGGAGTCGCCCGGCACAGCCGCGCGAGGCGCTCCAGCGGGGCGAACTCCACCGGCATCACGTCACCGTTGCAGTAGCGGTGCAGGGCCGACGTGCTCACGTGCAGCTGTTTTGCCAGCGCGCCGTAACTGAGCCCCGACCGGCTCTTCAGCTCCTGGAGCAGCCGCGCAACCTCGTCCGCCTCCCGCAAATCCCCGGTCCCCTCTGGCACTGTTCCTCCCCGGCTCGTGAACCCCCTCGGCGGCGCCCCCGGCTCCGGCCGTCGCCGGCCGCCGGACCACCAGGACGCCGGGCCCCCGGATGCGGGCCGACACGAGCCCCGGCAGACAAGTACGCCGCAGACCGTCCCACGGTTCCCCCCGAGGGCTCCTGCGGAGCCGGCCGCGCCCTCCCCGAGCCCCGCGAACGCGTCCCAGGAAGATTACGTCTTCGCAGCTCAAACCGGGTAGCGGCGTCCCCGCGTCCCTGATCGTCGGCCCACCGTTGCGGCCGGGACGAACCGGCGCACAAGCTGACGGCGAAACACCGAGAGGGAGCAACTGTGAGCACTGTTCGGGCGGCCCGGGCCGCGATACGCACCAGCGACCGTCTCCACCGCGGCGCGGTGGCACTGGCGATGGGCGGGGTCCTGCTGCTGACCGCGGCCTGCGGCGACGGCAAGGGCGAGGGCGGCGGTGACGCCGCGCCGGCCGGCACCGCCGCCTCCGGCGCTCCCTCCGCAGCCGCCTCCGCAGCCGCCTCCGGAGCCGCCTCCGGCGGGGCGCCCGCCGTGGCGACGCCGAGGACGTCGACCGCGGTGCTGGACGTGGAGCCGAAGGACGGGGCCCAAGGGGTCGCGTCGACCGCGCTCCGGGTGTCCGTCTCCCACGGCAAGCTCACCGCCGTCGACGTGACGGACAAGAACGGCAAGCCCGTCCAGGGCTCGATCGCCCAGGACGGCACCGGTTGGAAGCCCGCCGCCGCACTCGCCCCCGGCACGGCGTACACGGTGAACGCCCAGGCGACGGACGCCGACGGTCTGGTCGCCGCGGCCACCAGCGCCTTCACCACCGGCTTGCCCGGCAAGCAGGTGTCGACCAACGACAACATCGCCGACGGTCAGACCTACGGCGTGGGCATGATCGTCAAGGTGGACTTCAGCGCCAAGGTCGTGAACAAGGACGCCGTCGCCAAGGCCATCACCTTCGAGACGGACAACGGCACCGAGGTGAAGGGCCACTGGTTCGGCGACGACCGGATCGACTTCCGCCCGGCCGACTACTGGAAGCCGAACACCAAGGTCACCATCCACTACCGGCTGAAGAACGTCGAAGTCGCCCCCGGCGTGTGGGGCGACGTCGACAAGGACGAGCCCTTCACCATCGGCCGCTCCCAGATATCGACCGCGGACGCCGCCTCGCACCAGATGACGATCGTGCGGGACGGCAAGTCCACCACCGTGCCCGCCACCCTCGGCAGCGACGAGTACCCCTCCTGGGGCGGCGTCATGGTCATCATGTCCAAGGAGAGGGTCACCCACATGAACTCCCAGACCGTCGGCCTGGGCAACGAGTACGACATTCCGGCTGCCCCGCACGCGATGCGGCTGACCAGGTCCGGCACCTACGTCCACGGCAACTACTGGTACAAGCGCGACCTGTTCGGCAAGGCCAACACCAGCCACGGCTGCGTCTCGCTCAAGGACGTGGAGGGCGGCAGCGACACCTCCGTCGCCGGATCGTTCTACAACAGCTCGCTGATCGGCGACGTCGTGAAGGTCGTGAACACCAAGGAGAAGACCGTCGCCCCCGACAACGGCCTCGGCGGCTGGAACCTCGCCGCCTGGTAGCCCGCTGGACGGCCTACCCCGCCGCGGACGCGGGGCCCGGGCCCACCCCGGGCCGGAGCCGGTCGCCGAGCAGCTCGACGCCCCGATCCCCGCCGCCCGAGACCCCCAGCGGCGGGCCCTTCGCCCGCCGCGAGCGGGCGGGACGTCACGGCTTCGTCAGGTCGTCCGTCGGGGGCTTGGGCTGGGGGATGGGCTCGGCAGCGCGGTAGCGGGGGGAGGTGGGGTCGGAGAGGGCGGACGGCGGGGAGGGTTCCGCGGCGGTGATGGAGACGCCGGTCGCGACCGCCGCGGCCTCCTCCTTGACCTTGATCCCGGCCAGGTCGAAGGCCGTCTTGAGTCGCTGGCGCAGCGCCCGGGAGATCAGCGGCGCCTTGCCGGGGGCCGTCCGGGCCTCGATCCGCACCACCACCGAGTCGGCGGCCACCGACTCGACGCCGAGGATGGACACCGGCGCCCAGACCAGCTCGTCGTACGGCGCCTCCTTGGACAGCCCCTCGGCGGTCTCCTGGATGAGGTCCTCGACCCGCTGGAGGTCCTCCTTGTACCCGACCTGCACGTCCACCGAGGCGGTCGCCCAGCCCTGGCTCATGTTGGCGATCCGCTTGACCTCGCCGTTGCGGATGTACCAGATCTCGCCGTTGGCCCCGCGCAGCTTGGTCACCCGCAGGCCGACCTCCAGCACGGTGCCGGTGGCCACCCCGGTGTCGATCTCGTCGCCGACGCCGTACTGGTCCTCCATGATCATGAAGACCCCGGAGAGGAAGTCCGTGACCAGGTTGCGGGCGCCGAAACCGATCGCCACACCGGCCACACCGGCGCTCGCCAGCAGCGGCGCCAGGTTCATCCCGAGCGCGGAGAGCACCATCAGCGCGGCGGTGCCCAGGATGGTGAAGGAGGACAGGCTGCGCAGCACCGAGCCGATCGCCTCGGACCGCTGCTGGCGCCGCTCCGGGTTGACCACCCCGTGGTTGGCCAGCAGCCCGCCGAGCAGGCTCTCCTCCCGGTGGTGGTCGTGACTGCGCGCCATGCGCGCTATCAGCTGGGTGACCAGCTTGTTCACCACGGCCCGCAGCACCAGCGCCAGCACGATGATGAGGACGATCTGGAGACCGGCCGCCAGCCAGCTCTGCCAGTGGGTGTCGAACCAGCTGGCCGCCTGCTTGGTGGTGTCGGTGACCTCCTGCGCGCTGGTGGGGATGCGCAGGTCCGGCAGTTGCGGCGTGGTGGCGGAGGGGGCCGGCGTCGGGGTGGAGAGCGTCGAGGACGCGTCGGTCGGACCGGTGGCGCCGGAGCGGAACACGTGCGGGACCTTCCTTGCAGGGGGTGTGACCGGTCCCGCGCCGCGCGAGCGGCCCGCGGACCGTGCGCGCTAGCCTATCCGGCACCGAACACCAGCCCGGACATGCCGACGGGCGTGCGCCAGCACCCGGACGCCCCGTCAACGCCCCGGTGCGCTCCCCCCGAACAGCACTCCGGCACCACCCCGGCACCACCCCGGCACCACCCCGCACCACCGGCCCCACCTCCCCCGAAGGGCCGCGAACCGCCCGCCGAACGGGCCCCGGCGCTGCTCCGACCGGCCGAGCCGCACCCCCCGGCGGCCCGCCGCGCGCCGCCCCGGCGGTACCCGGGTGCAACCGGACCTTCCCCAGGGCATACCGGCTACGACCGGGTATGACGGAGGCCACACCCGGAGTTCACGTCAGGTCCGTTACACAGGAGTGGTGGCGCCGTACGAAGGCGTAAGGCGACACTGGGGGAGATCGCGTACGAGTTGCGCGATCCAACCGCTCGTCCCGGCGCGAGCCACGCGCCGCAGGCGTCCAAGGAGGCATCCGTGCCGCATGTCCTGGTCCTCAACGCGTCCTACGAGCCACTCGGCGTCGTATCGATGCGCCGCGCACTCATCCTGGTCCTCAACCACAAGGCGGTCAGCCTGGAGGACTCGGGAGTCACTCTGCACAGCGCCACCAGCGCCCTTCCGGCGCCGTCCGTCGTCCGTCTGACCCGTTTCGTGCGGGTCCCTTTCTGCGGGCCCGTCCCGCTCACCCGCCGGGCGCTGTTCGCCCGGGACCACGGCCGCTGCGTCTACTGCGGGGCCGCCGCAACCAGCGTCGACCACGTCATCCCGCGCAGCCGGGGCGGCCAGCACCGGTGGGACAACGTGGTGGCGGCCTGCCGCCGCTGCAACCACACCAAGGCCGACCGCCACCTGACCGAACTCGGCTGGCGGATGAAACGCCCGCCCGCACCGCCCAGCGGCCTCGCCTGGCGGATCATCGGCACCGGGATCAAGGACCCGCGCTGGCGGCCCTACCTGGAGCCGTACGGCGGCGGTGACCAACTGCGTGCCCCGCAGTGGGGCGAGTACGAGCACCACGACCATACGGAGTCGACCCACTCCGTCCCGATCGGCCGGGCGCACGTCGCCCATCCCACCCCCGTCCGCCGCGGCGAGCAGCCCGAACCGCTCTCCGCCTGACCGAAGCGACACAGGGCCGGCCCGTCACACCGTCGGTACGCGCCTCATGGGCCGCCGCGCCCCCCAGTAAGGGGAGCCCGGCGGCCCGCCGCTTTTTCCTTCGGCGCCCGACTCGGCGCCCGACTCGGAACCCGACTCGGGGCCCGACTCGGACCCCGGCCCGCCCTACGGCTTCGTCGCCGGCGGAGCGGCGGGCCCGCCCGGCGCGCCCGGAGCGGCCGGCGCCACCGGCGTGCCCGGCTGGCCCGTCGTACCCGGCTGCTGCGGCGGCGCGGCCGGCGCCGTGACGGCGTACAGCTCGATCCCGTACAGCGAGTAGCCGAACTTGGTGGCCCGCGCCACCCCCTGCATCCGGACGTACCGGACGTTCGAGGCGTCGAAGCGCACCGTCTCGTCCCCGCCCTTGCCGTTGTCCACCGTCGCGGCGTCCGTCCAGCTGCTGCCGTCCGAGGAGACCTGGATCTTGTACGACGAGGCGTACGCGGACTGCCAGTGCAGCACCGCCGCGCCCAGGTGGACGGCCTGCGGCAGCGCCAGCTGCACCCAGGCGTCGTCCTTGGACGGCGAGGACCAGCGGGTCTTCGGGTCGCCGTCGGTGACCGCCGAGGCCGGGAAGTTCGGCGTCTCGTCGCCCGAGGAGGTCGCCTGGGCGCCGAGCGCCAGGTCCGGCCCGCCGGTCGGCGGCACCACGTGGACCTGCAGCACCTGCTTCACGGTGGTGCCGCCGGCCACGTAGGACACCGGCACCTGGTACGTCCCGGACGGCGTGCCCGGTACGGCGGTGACCAGCAGCGGCACGCCCACCCGGCCGCCGCGCGGCACGGTGACCGGGCCGGCCGGGGTGACGGCGAGGCCCTTGGCGGCGGCCGGCACCTCGACCCGCAGGTCGCCGGTGGTGCCCTCGGGGCGGCCGGCCTCCACGGTGGCCTGGGTCTTCGCGGGCGCGGCGGCGCCGGTGACCACGTCCAGGGCCGGGTCGGCGAGGCTCAGCCGGGCGGCCGGGGCGTCCGCGTACCAGGGGATGACCTGGTTGACCACCGGCGGGTCGCCGCCGGGCTTCCAGGTGATCCGGAACGCGTCGGCGAGCTGCCCGCCGGCCGGCAGCTCGTTGTAGCCGGGCTGGATGACGCCGATGTCCGTCCAGCTGCCGTCGGCACGCCGCACCGCGACGGTGGCGGTGGCGTGCACGTTGGGGTCGGTGAGGACGGTCAGCCGGTCCAGCGGGCGGGCGGCGCCGAGCTCGACGGTGAGCGGTTCGTCCTGCGCGGTCGGAGGCTTGGCCGCGCGGTACGCGGTGTCCGGGTTGCCGTCCAGCACGGCGGCGGCCGAGGAGCCGGGCAGCGCGGCGGGGCCGCCGCTGACGCTGGCCGGGGACTCGTCCGGGGCGGTGACGGTGAACTCGCGCACCGCGACGGCGGTCTTCTGGGCGGCGGTGGCCCGCAGCCGCACCGCGCGCACCACGGTGCCGGGCGGCAACTGGGCGCTGACCGTCTTCTGGTTCTTCACCACGGCGAGCTGCTGCCAGCCGCCCGCGCCGGTGCTGTACTCCAGCACGCCGTCGCGGATGTAGTCGTCCACGGCGGTCTGCGCGTCGGGGCCGTTGCCCCAGCCGCCCATCAGTACGGTGACGCCGCTGATCGGCCGCCCGGCGCCGAGGTCGACGCCGACGGAGTCGCCGGGCTGCGGGGGAGCGGAGCTCCAGTAGAAGGTGCCGGCCTGGCCGTCGGTCATCAGCGCGGGCAGGTGGTCCTGCGCGGTGCCCATGCTGGTGGTCGGAGCGACCCCGCCGCTGACCACGCCGGACCAGTTGTCGGCGGCGCGTACGGCCCGGTCCAGGAAGGGCGCGAGCACGCCCGCGCCGATGGTCGCCGGGGCCTGGGCGAGCTGGGCGCGCAGCCGGTTGAGCTGGACCCGGGCCTTCCAGGCCGCCGCGCCGTCGCCGCCGTGCTGGGCCAGCAGCATGTCGAGGGCGGCCTGCCCGGCCAGCCCGTAGTCGCGCAGCGGGCCGAGCCAGGGGCCGGCCTCGGTGGCGAGCTGGGCGGTGGCGTCGGTGCCGGCCAGGGTCTGCTGGGCGCCGGCCATGGCGGTGAAGGCGTCCCGCAGCGGGCCCGCCGCCGCGATCAGCTTGGCGAGGTCCGGGGTGGCGCCGGAGGTGGGCTCGGCGTTGGCCCAGAACTGGTCGAGCAGCGGCTGGAGGTAGCCGGACTCCTGCTTGGCCAGCGGGGAGGAGGTGCTGTTGCCGGCCAGCGCCTTGACGGCGGACAGCGCCGATCCGGCGGGGGTGGCGCCGGCGCCGGTCGGCCCGGCGAGCGAGCGTACGGCGGCCTGCCAGGAGTCCTCGGGCTTGTAGCCGGCCGGGTTCCAGGCGAAGTCGCCGGCGGTGGCGAGGGCTATCCGGGAGGCCACCGGCTGCTGCATGGCGCCGGTCAGCAGCACCGCCGAGCGGGTCGCCACCTCCGGCTCGCGGCCGGTGTAGGCGCCGAGGAAGAGCCGGTCCGGGCTGGCGTCGTTGACCGGGTAGTTGTCCATGGTGACCAGCGGGTGCCCGTACAGGCTGCCGGTGTCCGAGGCCTGGGCGCCGGTGATCTTCTCCGGGATCGCCCCGCCGCCGCTCCAGGCGACCTGCACGCCGCCGGGCAGCGCGTCGGCCAGCGCCTTGCGGTACGGGGTGGAGCCCTGCTTGTGGTACTCGGTCGGGACGATCGACAGCGGCGCCAGCCCCGGGTTCTTGGCGATCAGCCGGTCCTGGACCTTCTTGACCAGCGCGGCCTGCGCCTTGGCGGCGGCGGCCGGGCCGGTGCCGTACTCGTCCCGGTCGTCGTCGCAGTGCCACTCGTCGTAGCTGACGTCCAGGAACTGGAGCTGGAACGCGGTGAAGCCGAGCTTGCGCAGCCCGTCCAGCTTGGCGACCAGCGCGTCGACGTCCTTGCCCGAACTGAAGCAGAGGGACTGCCCGGGGTCGATCGCGTAGCCGAGGGTGACGTGGTTCTGCCGGGCCCGGTCGCCGAGTTCGCGCAGCTCGGACTGCTGGTTGGCGGGGTAGGCGTCGCGCCAGCGGCTGAGCCGGAACGGGTCGTCGCCGGGGGCGTAGAGGTAGAAGTTCTGCTTGGAGCGGCCCAGGAAGTCCACCTGGTCCAGTCGCTGCTGGGCGGTCCACGGGGTGCCGTAGAAGGCCTCGGCGGTGCCGCGCACCGCCGCGCCGCTGGACCAGTCCCGCAGGGTGATGCCGGGCAGGCCGAGTCCGGCCGCGCCGGGCCCCTGGCCCTGGCCGGCGGGTACGGCGGCGAGCAGCTGGCGCAGGCTCTGCGCGGCGTAGAAGGTGCCGGCCGCGTCGGTGCCCGCGAGCACCACCGCGCCGTACGTTCCGCCGCCCTGGGCGGGCAGCTGGCCGACGGACAGCACGTAGCCGCCGGGCGGCATGCCGGCGGTGGACGGCGCGGAGCCGTCCTTGCCGCCGGCCGCGACGGCCAGCTGGCGCAGCGTCCGGTCGACCTCGCCCTCGGCGCCCTCGGCGGGCCCGCCGATGTACACCACCAGGGAGCCGGCGGCGGGGGTGCCGCCGTCGGCCTGCGGGGTCAGGGCGGTGGCCCCGGCGATGGTGAGCACCTCGCGGACGGCGTCCACCGCGCCCCGGTCCACCTTGGGCGCGGGGACCAGCGTCACGGCGGCGGGCACGGTGACGGCCCGGCCCGCCACGGTCTGCTCCTGCGGGTGCGGGAACACCTGGGGGTTCGTCACGCTGCCCAGCGGCGTCTGGGGCGCGGTGCTCACCACGTCCGTCCCGGGGGTCGCCGCGTACGCCGCCGAGGGCATCGGCCCGGCCAGCAGCCCGCCGACCACGGCCGCGGTCGCGACCCCGGCCGCGATCTGCATGGTCCGCCGCCCCGGCCGTCCGGCCGCGCGCTCCGCCCGTACCGAGGCCAACAGCGGTTCCGTCCCCTTGAGGTCGGCGATCAGCCGGTCCGCCGTCCGCGGCACCAGCTGACGGCAGGTCCGCGCCGTCGCCCGCCGCGCGGCCAGCGCCGCCGGATGGTGCAGTACCTCGCGCAACGCCGGACTCTGCTCCAACTGCTGACGCAGCCGCCGCCCGGCCACCACGGACACACGGGCTTGCACAGGGGCCTCCTCGCCAGGCCTGGACCACAATGCGGGCAAGCCCACCAGCTACCCAACCCGGTGTCAACGCCGTCGACGGCTATGCCTGGTTTGCACCTGAATCTCCCGTTGGTCTGACTCTCCGTCAGCGCTCGATCCATCGCGCGCACTCGTGTCGCGCAGCGTCGCCGCGCGATTACCCGGGTAGGACTTGGGGAGTCCTGACCAGGCGTTGCCGAGACATCGCAGGAGCCGCGAGTGGCCGCATACCACGACAGTGACGGAGCCGACGGAGTGAAGGTCCCCGCGCAGGACGCACCGCCACCCCCCGCCGAACTGGTCGCGCTGGCACGGGCGTACGGGGTGGACACCGACTACCCGGGCGCCGGCGGGCAGGCGGTGGGCGCGCGCACGCTGGTCGCCGTGCTGGCGGCGCTCGGGGTGGCGGCCGGCTCGCCGGAGGAGGTGCGGGAGGCGCTGGAGCGCCACCGGGCCGAGCAGCGCGGCAGGTTGCTGCCGCCCTGCGTGGTGGTGCGGCAGGGCCGCCGCACCGCGCTGGACGTCCCGGCGGACGCCTTGCTGCACATCGAGCTGGAGGACGGCGGCAGTTGGCGGCTCCCGCGGGGCCACTCGCACTGGCTGCCCGCCGACCTCCCGCTCGGCCGGCACACCCTCACGGCCGAGACCGACGGCAGGTCCGCCCGGGCGCCGCTCGTCGTCGCCCCGGAGCGGCTGCCCCGGCTCCCCGGCCGCAGCTGGGGGTTCCTCGCCCAGCTGTACTCCGTCCTGTCCGACCGCTCCTGGGGCATGGGCGACCTCGGCGACCTCGCCGAACTCGCCGAGTGGGCCGGCGCCGCCCTCGGCGCGGGCTTCGTGCAGATCAACCCGCTGCACCAGGCCCTGCCCGCGGCCCCCGGCACGCCCTCCGACCCGTCCCCGTACCGCCCCTCCTCCCGCCGCTTCGCCGACCCGGTGCACCTGCGGATCGAGGCGGTCCCCGAGTACGGCCACCTCACCGCCGAGCAGCGCCGACGGGCCGACGACCTGACCCATCGCGCCGCCCGGCTGCGCGAGGAGGTCCTCACCCACGACGGCCTGGTCGACCGCGACGCCGTCTGGGCGCTCAAGCGCGAGGCGCTCCAGCTCCTCCACGAGGTCCCGCGCGGCCCCGGCCGCCAGGCCGCCTACGAGGCGTTCCAGCGCCGCGAGGGCGAGTGGCTGAGCCGGCACGCGCTCTGGAACGCCCTGGCCGAGGTGCACGGCACCGACTGGCAGCACTGGCCCAAGGGCCTGCGTCACCCGAACGGCCCACACGTCGAGCAGGCAGCCAAGGAGCTCCAGGAAACCGTCGAGTTCCACCGCTGGCTCGCCTGGCAGGTCGACCAGCAACTCGCCGCCGCGCAGCGCGCCGCCCGCGACGCGGGCATGCCGGTCGGCCTGATCCACGACCTCGCGGTCGGCGTCCATCCGGCCGGCGCCGACGCCTGGGCGCTCCAGGACGTCCTGGCGGGCGGCATCTCGACCGGCGCCCCGCCGGACGCCTTCAACGCCCACGGCCAGGACTGGGGCCTGCCGCCCTGGCGCCCGGACACCCTGGCGCAGGCCGGCTACGCCCCGTACGCGGAACTCCTGCGGGCGGCGGCGCGCCACGCCGGAGCCCTTCGCATCGACCACGTGATGGGCCTGTTCCGCCTCTGGTGGGTGCCGAACGGCCACCCGCCCACCGAGGGCGCCTACGTCCGCTACGACGCCGAGGCGATGCTCGGCGTCCTCGCGCTGGAGGCGCACCGGGCCGGCACCGCGGTGATCGGCGAGGACCTGGGCACGGTCGAGCCGGGCGTGCGCGAGGAGCTGGCGGCCCGCGGCATCCTCGGCACCTCCGTGCTCTGGTTCGAACGGGACTGGCAGTCCGACGGCCACATCCTGCCCCCCGACCGCTGGCGCCCCGGCTGCCTGGCCACCCTCACCACCCACGACCTGCCGAGCACCGCCGCCCGCCTCTCCGGGGAGCACGTCGAGCTGCGCCACCGCCTGGGCCTGCTGGCCCGTCCGCTCGCGGACGAGCAGGGGGAGGCCGCCGACGAGCTGGCGGCCTGGCAGGCCGAACTGACCGCCCTCGGCCTGCTCGCCCCCGGCGAGCCGCTGACGATGCCCGTCCTGTACCGCTTCCTGCGGGCGACCCCGGCCGAGCTGGTCGGCGTCTGGCTGCCGGACCTGGTCGGCGACCCGCGCCCGCAGAACCTGCCCGGCACCTGGGACCAGTACCCGAACTGGCGCCTGCCGGTCGCCGACGGCGCGGGCGACCCGGTCACCCTGGACCGCCTCGCCGCGGCACCCGCCGCCCGCCTCCTCGCGCACCTCCTGGCCCCGCCCAGCCCCCGGAACCGGTAACCGGAACCGCCGGCACCACCCCGACGCGCGCCGTCCCGTAAGCGGCGGGTAAGTTGGAATCGTGGACAAGAGGAACGCTTTGCGAGCCGGCGCGGTCTCCGCAACGGTCACGCTGATGATGCTGCTGTCGTCGCCCGCCATGGCCCTCACCAGGGACGACGGCGACGACCCGGGTCCCGGCCTGAGCGTCGGCCAGACCATCGGCCTGTACGTGCTGATCCCGCTCGCCGCGTTCGTCGTCATCGCGGCCCTCGCCGGTCTGCCGTACGGCAAGAAGAAGAAGTAACCGAGTCCACCAGGACCCGCACGAACCCGAAGGGGGCGCCGGACGATCCGTCCGGCGCCCCCTTCGGGCGTTCACACCGGGTCAGCGGGCCCCGGCCGCCCGGTCGACCGCCTGGGCCTTGAGCGCGCGCTCGATCCCGGCCCGCGCCTCGACCACCTGACGCCGCAGCGCCGGAGCCGGCTCGGCCGAGGCCAGCCAGGCGTCCGTCGCCGTCAGCGTCTCCTCCGACACCTGCAGCGCCGGGTACAGCCCGACGATGATCTGCTGCGAGATCTCATGGCTGCGGGTCTCCCAGATGCCCTTCACCGCGGCGAAGTACTTCTCCGCGTACGGCGCCAGCAGCTCCCGCTGGTCCGACTGCTGGAAGCCGGCGATCACGGCCTCCTGCACGTAGTTGGTGAGCTTGTCCGACTCCACCACCGCGGCCCAGGCCGCGGCCTTCGCCTCCGCGGTCGGGAACGCCGAACGGCAGCTGGCGGCGTGCTCCTGGCCCGCCGCGGTGTTGTCCCGCTCCAGCTCCGCGACGACCGCGGCCTCGTCGGCCCGTCCGGTGGCGGAGAGCCGGGCGAGCAGCGCCCAGCGCAGCTCGGTGTCCACCGCCAGGCCCTTGAGCTCCACCGAGCCGTCCAGCAGTCCGGCCAGCAGGTCGAGCTGACCGTCCGTGCGGGCGACCGAGGCGAAGGCGCGGGCCCAGGCCAGCTGGTGGTCGCTGCCGGCCTCGGCGGCCCGCAGGTGCTCCTCGGCGGCGGCGGCCCAGCGCAGCAGGCCCTGCTCGCGCCACTCCGGGTCGGTGTAGGCGTCCAGGGCCAGCCTGACCTGGCGCTGCACGGACTGCACCACGCCGATGTCGCTCTCCCGCGCGATGCCGGACAGCGCCAGCGACAGGTAGTCACGGGCGGCCAGCTCGCCGTCGCGGGTCATGTCCCAGGCGGAGGCCCAGCACAGCGCGCGCGGCAGCGAGTCGGTGAAGCCGCCGAGGTGCTCGGTGACGACGGCCATCGAGTCCTCGTCCAGCCGGATCTTGGCGTACGACAGGTCGTCGTCGTTCAGCAGGACGACGGCCGGCCGGTGCCGCCCGACCAGCTCCGGCACCTCGGTGCGCGGGCCGTCGACGTCCAGCTCGATCCGGTCCGTGCGCACCAGGGAGCCGTCGACCAGCTCGTAGAAGCCGATGGCGATCCGGTGCGGTCGCAGCACGGCCTCGCCCTTGGCCCCGGCCGGCAGCGCGGGGGCTTCCTGCAGCACGGTGAACGACTCGATCTCACCGTCGGTGTTCAGCACCACCGACGGCCGCAGCACGTTGATCCCGGCCGTCTCCAGCCACGCCTTCGACCAGGCCTTCAGGTCCCGCCCACTGGCTTCCTCCAGCGCCCCGAGCAGGTCGCTCAGCCGCGTGTTGCCCCAGGCGTGGCGCTTGAAGTACGCCCGCACGCCCTCGAAGAAGGCGTCCTGGCCGACGTACGCCACCAGCTGCTTGAGCACCGAGGCGCCCTTGGCGTAGGTGATGCCGTCGAAGTTGACCTGGACGTCCTCCAGGTCGTTGATGTCCGCCATGATCGGGTGGGTCGACGGCAGCTGGTCCTGCCGGTAGGCCCAGGTCTTCATCTGGTTGGCGAACGTGGTCCAGGAGTGCGGCCACTTGGAGCCGGGGGCCTCCGCCTGGCAGACGGCCTCGGCGAAGGTCGCGAAGGACTCGTTGAGCCAGAGGTCGTTCCACCACTCCATGGTGACGAGGTCGCCGAACCACATGTGGGCCAGCTCGTGCAGGATCGTCGCGGCGCGCGACTCGTACGCGGCGTCGGTCACCTTGGAGCGGAACACGTACTGGTCGCGCAGGGTGACGGCACCCGCGTTCTCCATCGCGCCGGCGTTGAACTCCGGGACGAACAGCTGGTCGTACTTGGGGAACGGGTACGGGAAGTCGAACTTCGCCTGGAAGTAGTCGAAGCCCTGCTTGGTGACGGCGAAGATCGCCTCGGCGTCCAGGAACTCGCGCAGCGAGGGGCGGCAGTAGACGGCCAGCGGCACCCGCTGCTCGCCGTTCTCGTACGTGTCGAAGACCCCGACGTACGGGCCGGCCACCAGCGCGGTGATGTAGCTGGAGATCCGGCCGGTGGGCTCGAACTTCCAGACCTGGGTGGCGCCTTCGCCGACCGGCTCGGGGGTGGGCGAGTTGGAGACCACGACCCAGCCGGTCGGGGCCGTCACGGTGAACGCGAACGTGGCCTTCAGGTCCGGCTGTTCGAAGTTGGCGTAGACCCGCCGGGCGTCCGGCACCTCGAACTGGGTGTACAGGTAGGTCTCGCCGTCGACCGGGTCGACGAACCGGTGCAGACCCTCACCGGTGTTGCTGTAGGCACAGTTCGCGACGACCCGCAGCTCGTTCTCGGCCGCCAGGCCGGGCAGCGGGATGCGGCTGTCGGCGAAGCTCGCCGGGTCGAGCGCCGTGCCGTTGAGGGTGATCTCCTCGACGCCCGGGGCGACGAGGTCGATGAAGCTGTCGGCGCCGGGGGTCGTGGCGGAGAACCGGACCACGGTCGTGGACCGGAAGGTACCGCCCTCGCGGGCCGAGCCGAGGTCGAGCTCGATGTCGTACGCGTCCACCCGGATGAGGTCGGCCCGGGTACGGGCCTCTTCGCGGGTCAGGTTGGTGCCGGGCACTCGCTGCACTCCTTCGTCTGGCTGATGGACCGAATCCTCGCATGCCCGACGAGCGGCCCGACCGGAAAACCGAAGGCGGGGCGGCTCCGGAGCCATCGCTCCGAACCCGCCCCGCCCGTGACTGCCGCGTCAGTCCTCCGGCGTCACTTCCGCCACTTGGTCAGCGGACCGTCGGTGCTGGTGTAGCGGCGGAACGCGTACACCGCGTTGCCGTCGTCCGAGACGAAGTACACCGACGTGCTCATGCTGATGTCGAACTTCCCGTTCGCGTTCGCGACGGTGCCGATGTCGGTCATCGACCCGTCGGTCGGCGAGAGCGTCACCAGCCGGGACGGCTTGTCGTAGCCCTGCGAGACCACGGCGCGCACCTTGCCGTCCTTGTCGGTGCCGGTGACCAGCCGGATGTCGCTGCCGCTGGCCGTACCCGGGCTGGCCGCCCACAGCCGCTTGCCGGTGGTCAGGTCGTAGGCGTTGATGGCCGGCTTGGTCGGGTTGACCTGGACGTACATCGTGTTGCCGCTGACCACGTTGCGGGTGAAGGCGCTGTCCTGGCCGGTCAGCCGCAGGCTGTCCGAGCCGGGCTCCTTGACGGACATCTGGTTGCCCGGCTTGTTGTCCTTGTCGAACGGCAGGATGTAGTCGCCCTGCGGGCCGTTGGTGATCAGCAGGACCAGCGGCTTGTCCTGGATGACCGCGTCGACCTGCTCGATGGTGCCGGTCAGGGTGATCGGCGAGCTCGCGGGCTTGCCGCTGTCGGCGTTCACGATCACCAGCTGCGACTTCGGACCGCTGGTCATGTAGCAGCGGTCGCTGATCGCGATCTGGTTGCCGGCGGCGCGGGCCCGCATGGTGCAGTCCTTGTCGCGGGGCTGGTACTGCCAGGCCGGCTGCCCGGTGGCGATGTTCAGCCCGGCCACCGCGTTGCCGCCGACGGCGACCACGTTGTCGGTGACGCTCAGCGTCGGCTGGGACAGCCGGTCCGCCGTGGCCTTGACGGTCCAGAGCAGCTTGCCCTGGGTGAGGTCGATGGCGCCGATGGTGGAGCAGTCGTAGTCACCGGTGTTGAAGGCGACGGCGGCGATGTTCTTGGAGTTGGAGGTGTACGAGGCGCTGCACACCTCCTTGCTGCCGGCCGGCGCCGGGATGTTCCAGGCCTGCTTGCCGTCGACGAGGTTGTAGGCCTTGACGCCGTCGCTGTCGACGCGGACGGCGTACTTGTCGGTGCCCCAGATGCCGAGCAGCTGGTTGGTGGCATCCGTGTTGGCCGGCGCGGGGGCGTTCCAGGCCACGTTGAACGTCGCCTTGGTGCTGTTGTTGTCCGGCCCCGGCGCGACGGTGTTCCCGCCGTTGTCACCCCCGACCGTGGTGGAGCCGCTCGAGTTGGCCACCGGTCCCGGACCCGGGTCCGGCTTGGGGGGATCGCTCGGCTGGAGCAGGACGACCAGCCCGATCACGATCGCGATCGCCAGCACACCGCCGATGATCCCGCCCCACAGCATCACGGGGTTGCGCTGCTTGGGCGCCTCCGGAGCACCCGGGTAGTACCCCGGCTGCTGCTGGTAGTTGTACCCACCGCCGTAGCTCTGCCCGGCCTCCGCCCCGGCGTAGCCCCCACCGGGCACCGGGTCGTACGGCCCGACCGGCGCCTGCGCCGGCATCCCGGGCGCCGTCGCCGCGTACGCCCCGTAGTCGACCCCACCCACCGGAGGCTGCGCCGGGGGCGCCGGCGGCATCGGCGGCTGAGCCGGCGGCTGAACGCCCTGCCCCGGAACCGCCGAGCCGTCGAGCTGTGTCATCTGGTCCGCGACAGCGGCAGGATCCACACCGCCCGCCGGCCGCCCGAACGAAACGCCCCGATTGTCCTGCGACGATGCATCGCCTGCACCCGGAGTAGGGTGATCCCCTGCCATCTGATTCCCCGTCATGTCTGGAAGCGTCCCCCTGCCGGTGCCGTCCACGGCCCGGTGGGACGGGTGAGATTCGGCACCATGCTAGTGGCGCCCGGTTTTCCCCCGCCGCCAGGACCACCGAACCCGGCCCCCCACCCCCTCGCCACGCAACACCTTCACCCCCCAACCACCCCACCCCCCACAGGCGCACACGCGCCCCGCGCGCCCCCACCAAACCCACCCCGCCACCCCCACCCCCAAAACCCGCACCACCCCGCACCCACCCACTCACCCGCACCACCCCCCTCCCCCTCCCCTTCCCCAGGCGAGAGGGACGCGCTGCGGGAGGGGGCGGTGGAGGGGGTGGGTGCGGAGAGGGGCGTGACGGGTGATTTTCAGACC
>NZ_JBEOSP010000026.1:0-120050 GCF_040303105.1 Kitasatospora sp. NPDC096128
GGTCTGAAAATCACCCGTCACGCCCCTCTCCGCACCCACCCCCTCCACCGCCCCCTCCCGCAGCGCGTCCCTCTCGCCTGGGGAAGGGGAGGGGGTGGTTGGGGTGGGTGGGTTGGTGCGGGTGAGTGGGTGGGTGGGGTGGGGGTGGGTGGGTTGGTGCGGGTGAGTGGGTGGGTGGGGTGGGGGCGGGTGAGTGAGTGGGGGCGGGTGGGGTTGAGGGGTGGGGTGTTGTGGGCGCGGGGGGGCGTTGTCCGCGCGCCCTCCGGGATCGTCCCGCATGCCTGCGGTGGGTCAGGGGGTGAGGGCTGGGGGTTGGGGGTGGGGGAGGCCGGTCCAGCAGGCGCCGTGGCGGCGGGCGCGGAGGCGGCGGAGCCAGAGTTCGGTGGAGACGAGGTCGGCCAGGCCGGCGAGGGCGGCCGGGGAGAGGGGGGTGGCGGGGTCTGCGAGGCCGGCGCGGACGGCGGGGAGGTCGATGAGGCCGGCTTCGGCGAGGAGGGGGGCGTCGAAGAGTTCGGCGAGGCCGTCGGCGGCGAGGCGCAGGCCGGCCCGGGCGGGGGCGGTGCGGTCGGGGCGGGGGCCGCGGCCCCAGTCGGGGGGCAGGTCGGTGCGGCCGGCGCCGGTGAGGACGGCGTGCAGGAGGGCGTGCCGGGCGCCGGGTTGGAGGCGGACGTCGTCGGGGAGCAGCCGGGCGGCGCGGACCACCTGGTTGTCGAGGAAGGGCGCGTGCAGCCGCTGGCCGGGCCGTTCGGCGGCGTGCAGGAGCGTGCGGTAGGAGCGCGCCTGGCGGTAGAGGGCGTGGCGGGCCCGGTGCGCGCCGGGGTGCTCCTCGGGCGCCGGTCTGCGCGCCGCCAGCCGTAGCCGTAGGGCCACCGAGGAGAGCGCCTCGTCGGAGAGCCAGCGGGCGGCCGGGCCGGGGACGCACCAGGCGAGGTCGACGGCCGAGCGGTCGCCCGCCGTGCCCGCGCCGTCGGGGACGTGCCGGGCGGTGAGCTTGGCGGCCGCCTCGTCCAGCGCCTCGGCATAGCGGACCCGGGAGAGCCGGTGGGCGGCCCGGACCACGGTGAGCGGGGTGCGCAGCGCACCGGCCAGCACGCCCGCGGCGGCCCGGTCGGCGCCGGCCAGGGCGGCGACCGGGGGCAGCAGTTCGCGGGGACGGCCGGCCCGGATGAGGTCGGCGAGCCGGGCCGGGTGGCCGTCCAGGACCTGGCGGGCGCCGTAGCCGGTCAGGTGGTCGGTGCCGCCGGCGTCGAAGCGGGCGCCGGCCCGGGCGGCGGCGACGAGTTCGGGGCCGGGCTCGTCGGTGAGCGGACCGGACTGCGGGTCGGCGCGCAGGACGGCGTACGGGAGGGCGTCGGGGCCGGGGTCGAGCACGGTGTGCCGCAGCCGCGGGGTGTCGGGGGCGAGCGCGAGGGTGGTGGGCGGTTCGGTCTCGCCGAGCGTGACGGCGGCCAACTGCTCGGGGGCGGACGGGCCCTGGGCTGCGGTCCGGACCCAGGAGCCCTTGACGGCGCCGGTCCTGGCCCCGGCGGCCGGTCCGGTCGGCGTGCCGGGCGCACCGGTCGGGCCGGCCGGCAGCGGTACGGCCGCGGCGAGCAGGGCGACGGTGGCGGAGGCGGTCCCGTACGAGAGGTCGACGCCGAGCCGGGCGCGCCCGGCCGGCTCGGTGGCCGGTGCGGGGGTGCGGACCCGGGAGCGGACGGATTCCAGCAGGGCGCGGGTGAGTTCGCGGATGGCGGGGGCCTCGTCGCGCGGCTGTTCGGCGCCGGGCGGCTCGTCGTAGGCGTCGAGGTACGGGCGGCCGCCGCGGACGGCGAGCACGTGGCCGGGCGGCACCCGCTGGACGCCCAGGTACGGCGTGCCGGTGCCGAGCGCCTCCGGGGACTCCGGGCAGGCGAGCCGGGCGGCGAGGTGGCCGGTGTCCAGCGCGGCGCCGACCAGGTCGGCGAGCGGCAGGGCCGCGGTGGCGTACGCGGTGCCGCCGGCCCAGGGGGTGTGGAAGACGGGCTGGGTGCCGGCGAGGTCGGTGAGCAGCAGGGTGGAGCGGGTGCCGGTGCGCAGCACGACGGTGTAGCTGCCGGGCCAGGCGGTGAGGTGGCGGACGGCGCCGCCGCGGGCGGCGGCGAGGCCGGCGGCGAGTTCGGCGTCGGTGGCTCCGCAGTGGCCGAGGACGGCGAGCCGGGTGGTGGCGGGGGTGTCCGCGACCGGGTCGGGGGAGGTGGGGCCGGTGCTGACGGTGGCGCGGGCGCCGGGGCGGAGGGTGACCAGGCGGATCTCCTCGGGCCGCCAGTCGCCCACGGCCCAGAGCGGGTTGGGGCCGGTCCACAGGGGGCGGGCGGCGATCGGGGCGACCGTGGCGAGGGCCTCGTGCACCGGCGCGCCCGCCCGGGGCGTGCCCGTGCTCCAGCCCGTCAGCCACCGCATCGCGCCTCCACCGGACGAGGACCTGCACTCGCGCGGCGCGTCCGGCGTCGGGCGGGCGGCCGGGGGCGGCCCGCAGGCGCGTCCGGGCGTGCCCGCGTTCCGGCGCGCCGTCAGGAGACATCGTGCCACCACCGGGCGCTGCCGGGGCCGGTGTTGTCGGTTCCGCTTCCGTTTCGGCGGGACCGGGGCGGGTGTCGGCACCGGGTCCGGGGTCGGGGTGGGTTCGGGCGGGCCGGGCCTCCCCCTCCGTGGCCCGGACCGCCCGGGCGGCACCCTTGACATGGGCATCGCGAGATGGCCGAAAGGCGTCGCCCAGCCCGGGAGGGCATCCGCATGCCCTCCCGGACTTCACCGCCGCCCGCGGGGATTGAGGCGGCGGCATCCCCCGGCCCGCCGGGTCCTCGACGGCGGGCCGACCCACGACCACCAGCGAATCGCCGAGCAGCCGGTCGGGCCAGGGGGCACGGCCGGGCGCACGTGAACACGGGACCGGAGCACGGCGCTCCGGCGCGCGGCCCGGCCGAACCGCTCCGGGTGGTCCGGACCAACCGCCGCGGGGGCCCGGCGCTCCACCGCCGGGTGCGCGATCCCGCCATCCGGAATGCGGCCTCTTAACCGTCGGAACGCGTCCGACTACTCTAGGTACAGCAGCTACGGCCCGGTGCCGCCCGGGCCCCGCGCACAAGGCCGCAGGAGGTGCCCCCGCCACCATGACCGTCAGCCCACGAGGACCGAACGAACGGCTCGGCACGCTCCTGACCCTCGCCCAGATCAGCAACGCGGGACTGGCCCGCCGGGTCAACGATCTGGGCGCCCAACGCGGTTTGACGCTGCGCTACGACAAGACCTCGGTGGCCCGCTGGGTCAGCAAGGGCATGGTCCCGCAGGGGCCCGTCCCGCACCTGATCGCCACCGCGATCGGCGGCAAGCTCGGCCGGCCCGTCCCGCTGGAGGAGATCGGCCTGGGCGACACCGACCCGGCGCCCGAACTCGGCCTGGCCTTCCCGCGCGAGGTCGCCGACGCGGTGCGCTCGGCGACCGACCTGTTCCGGGTCGACCTCGATCTGCGCCGCGGGCCCGGGGGCGGCCGCTGGAGCGACAGCCTGGCCGGCACCTTCTCGGTCGCCGCGTACGCGACGCCCGTCTCCCGCTGGCTGATCAACCCGGCGGACGGCTCGGTGGCCCGCGAGGTGCCGCGCTCCCCCAGTGAGAACTCCTCGTACCGGGTCGGCCACTCGGACGCTGTGAAGCTCCGCGAGGCCGCCCAGGAGGCCCGTCGCTGGGACTCCAAGTACGGTGGCGGGGACTGGCGTTCGTCGATGGTGCCGGAGTGCCTGCGGGTCGAGGCGGCGCCGCTGCTGCTGGCCTCGTACAGCGACGCGGTCGGCCGGGCGCTGTTCGGCGCGACCGCCGAACTGACCAGGCTGGCCGGGTGGATGGCCTTCGACACCGGGCAGCACGAGGCCGCCCAGCGGTACTACATCCAGGCCCTGCGGCTCGCCCGGGCCGCCGCCGACGTGCCGCTCGGCGGGTACGTGCTGGCCTCGATGAGCCTGCAGGCCGGCTACCGGGGCTTCGCCGAGGAGGCCGTCGACCTCGCCCAGGCCGCGCTGGAGCGCAACCGCAGCCTGGCCACCGCCCGGACCATGAGCTTCTTCCACCTGGTGGAGGCACGGGCCCAGGCCAAGGCCCGCAACGCGGCGGCGTGCGCGACGGCGCTCGGTGCTGCGGAGAGCGCACTCGAACGGGCGCGCGCCGGGGATCCGGATCCGGCGTGGATCGACTTCTACGCCTACGACCGGCTGGCCGCCGACGCCGCGGAGTGCTTCCGCGACCTCGGAGTGCCCTCCAAGGTCCGGCAGTTCACCCGCGAGGCGCTGGCCAAGCCCACCGAGGGCTTCGTCCGTTCGCACGGCCTGCGGCTGGTGGTCTCGGCGATGGCCGAGGCCGAGGCGGGAAACCTGGACGCCGCGGTCGCCGCGGGCGAGCGCGCCGTCGAGGTGGCCGGCCGGATCTCCTCGCAGCGCAGCCGGGAGTACGTGGTGGAGATGCTGCGGCGGTTGGAGCCGTTCCAGGGCGAGCGCCGGGTGCGGGAGTTGACCGAGCGGGCGCGGGCGGTGATCGTCGCTCCGGCGTGAGCCGCCGGAGCCGACGGAACGGCCGCGGAATCGGCCGCGGAATCGGCCGCGGAATCGGCCTGGCGATAAAGGGGATGCGCTGGGGAGAGGGGCCTGGATAAGGTCTCTCTCGTCCAGGTGCGCAGGCAGAGGTTACTTCCACTCTTAATGGGCGGGTCGCGGGTTCGAGTCCCGTCATCGGCTTCACGCCGGTGTAGCTCAGTCGGTAGAGCAGCTTCGTCACCTCAGCCGAATCCGAACTCTGGACACCCAGACGTGAATAGAATTCCGCACCTCCCGGTGCGACGGCAGCGGTTACTTCTGTGGAGTGCCCCTTTCCAGGGGTGCGTTGAAGCCGAGTTCCATCGACCGCGGCCACATCTGATCTCGGGAGGCAGCTGCGCTTCGGAGTGCCCGGTGCGCAGGCGGGGGTTACTTCGGATCTTGCGGTTCCGGGTTCAATTCCCGGGCGTGCCGTGCGCGAGTGCGGCCGCTAGCTCAATCCGGTAGAGCACAAGGCATATACCTCCGCCGACGCCGGTCGTCGCACGACGACCGGCACGATCTCGGGCACCCCGGCCGCAGCATGCCTCCCTCCCGCTGACGACCGAGCACGCCGAGGGGGGCTGCAGCATGTCCAGGTTCAACATCCGCAAGGCCAAGACGGGTCCGAAGGCGGATCCGAAGTCACCGGTGACCACGACCGGCGCACGCACGGCCAACCACAACGGCGGCACCGGGTTCGTCCGGGACGGCAAGTCCGAGCTGTTCCTGCTCGCCGTGGCCAACCTGGTCGGCCAGGACACCTTCTACGAGAGCGGCGGCAAGCGCGACGACCGCTACACCGCGCTGGTGCGCGGGCTCGCCGTCAGCGACCCGGAGTGGACCCTCGGGCTGCTGCGCTGGCTGCGGCACGGTGCGCAGCTGCGCACCGCCGCGCTGGTCGGCGCCGCCGAGTTCACCCGGGCCCGGCTGGACGCGGGCGCCCACGGATACTCCCGGCAGGCCGTCGACGCCGTGCTGCGGCGGGCCGACGAGCCCGGCGAGCTGCTCTCGTACTGGACCTCGCGCTACGGCCGGGCGCTGCCCAAGCCGCTCAAGCGCGGTGTCGCGGACGCGGTGCGCCGGCTGTACGACGCCCGTGCGCTGCTCAAGTACGACACCGCCGGCAAGGGCTACCGCTTCGGTGACGTCCTGGAGTTGACCCACCCGGCGCCGGACCCGGCCAAGCCCTGGCAGGGCGCGCTGTTCGGGTACGCGCTGGACCGCCGGCACCGGCCGGAGGAGGCCGCGCCGCCCGCCGCCGACCGGATGCTGACCGCCAACCGCGAGCTGCTCGCGCTGCCGGTCGAGCAGCGCCGGACGGCCGTGACGGCGAAGGACGGCGCGGAGCGACTGGCAGCAGCCGGACTGACCTGGGAGGCGCTGGCGGGCTGGCTGCAGGGGCCGTTGGACGCTCCGGTCTGGGAGGCGGTCATCCCCTCCATGGGCCCGATGGCGCTGGTCCGCAACCTGCGCAACTTCGACCGGGCCGGGGTGTCGGACGAGGCCGCGGCCGAGGTGGCCCGGCGGATCTCCGACGAGGGCGAGGTACGGCGCTCGCGCCAGTTCCCGTTCCGCTACCTGGCCGCGTACCGGCACGCGCCCTCGCTGCGGTGGGGGCACGCGCTGGAGACGGCGCTCGGCCACTCGCTCGCCAACGTGCCCGAACTGCCCGGCCGGACGCTGGTCCTGGTCGACCGCTCAGGCTCGATGTTCGACCGGCCCGGCGCGCAGACCCAGCTCAACCGGGCCGACTCTGCGGCGATCTTCGGCACCGCGCTGAAGGTGCGCGCGGCCGAGGCGGACCTGGTCGAGTTCGGCAGCATCAGCCGGGTGGTCGAGGTCGGCCGGGGTGAGGCGGTGCTGCGGGTGCTGGAGCGCTTCTCCAACCTCGGCGGCACCAACACCGCCGAGGCCGTCCGCAGCCACTACCGGGGCCACGACCGGGTGGTGATCGTCACCGACGAACAGCCCGGCTTCGGCTACCGGGGCAGCGACCCTCTCGACCTGATACCGGCCCACGTCCCGGTCTACACCTGGAACCTGGCCGGCTACGCCGCGGGCCACGGCCCGAGCGGCGGTGCCAACCGGCACACCTTCGGCGGCCTGAGCGACGCGGCCTTCCGGCTGATCCCCCTCCTGGAGGCGGGAGCCGACGCCGGCTGGCCCTGGGAGGTCTGACCAACACACGGCCGGACGGGGGCGGCGGTGGCGCACGGGGTCGGGGGCCCTGCGCGCGACCGCCACGGCCGGACCAAGGGGGGGCGTGGCGCGCGGAGTCGGGGGACTCGGCGCGCCACACCACGGCCGGACCGGGGGACCGGCCGCGCCCGGGGGCGAGGTGGGCGGCAGGAGACACTGCCGCCCACCTCGGCATGCCCCGGATCGAACGGGTGGTCGAGCGGGTGAGGGACGCGTAGCCGCGCGGCGGAGCCTTGACGGGCCGACCGACGCGCGACTTCCGCCCCGCCCGTCACGCGGTCTCGACCCCCGCGTGGAGCCGTGGCAGCATCTGCGGCGGAAGCCGGTGGGGCAGCGGACGAAGCCCCGTACCGGCACCGGCGACGGCGGCCCGGCAGTGACGAGGAGCGCAGCGTGGCGGACGAGTTCGATGTCGTGGTGGTCGGCGGCGGGATCGTCGGCCTGGCCACGGCGTACGCCCTGACCCAGGCGAGGCCCGGGCTGCGGCTGGCGGTGCTGGAGAAGGAGACCGGCTTCGCGGCGCACCAGACCGGGCGCAACAGCGGGGTGATCCACAGCGGCGTGTACTACCGCCCCGGCTCGTACAAGGCCCGGTTCGCGGTCGAGGGCGCCGCCGAGCTGGTGGAGTTCTGCCGCGAGCACGGCATCCCGTACGAGGTCACCGGCAAGCTGATCGTGGCGACCGGCGAAGCCGAGCTGCCCCGGTTGGCGGCGCTGGCCGAGCGCGGGCGGGCGAACGGCATCCCGGTCACCGAGCTGGACCGGGCCGGGATCGCCCGGTACGAGCCGGCCGTGGTCGGGCGGGCCGGGCTGCACGTCGGCACGACCGGCATCTGCGACTTCCCCGCCGTCGCGACGACGTACGCCCGGCTGGCCCGGGAGGCGGGCGCCGAACTGCGGCCCGGTACGGCGGTGCGGGCGGTGGACCGGCGCCGGGACGGGGTGACGGTCGGCACCGCCGCCGAGGAGCTGCGCTGCCGGGTGCTGGTGAACTGCGCCGGGCTGCACAGCGACCGGATCGCCCGGCTGGCCGGGGACGACCCGGGGGTGCGGATCGTCCCGTTCCGCGGCGAGTACTACGAACTGGCCGAGCACCGCCGGGACTTGGTGCGCGGCCTGGTGTACCCGGTGCCCGACCCGGCCTTCCCGTTCCTGGGGGTGCACCTCACCCGGGGCATCCACGGGGACGTCCACGTCGGCCCGAACGCGGTGCCCGCGCTGGCCCGCGAGGGGTACGACTGGCGAACCGTCCGCCCGGCCGACCTGGCCGAGACCCTCGCCTTCCCCGGCACCTGGCGGATCCTGCGGCGGCACTGGCGGTACGAGGTCGGCGAGTTGCACCGCTCGCTGTCCAAGCGGGCGTTCACCACGGCCGTCCGTCGGCTGCTGCCCGCCGTGACCGCCGCCGACCTGGTGCCGGCCACGGCCGGGGTGCGGGCCCAGGCGGTGGCCCGGGACGGCTCGCTGCTGGACGACTTCGCCTTCGCCGGCTTCGACCCCGGGGACCCGCGCTCCCCGCGCCGGACGGTGCACGTGCTGAACGCCCCCTCCCCCGCGGCGACGGCCTCGCTGCCGATCGGCCGCGAGGTGGCCCGCCGGGCCCTGGCCGCGCTGGAGGCGGGCGGCTGAGCCCGCGGCCGGGCCCGGGCCGGATGAGCCCCGTCACACACCCCTCCGGGCGCCCCGCACGGCCCCGTAGACTCGGGTGATTGTGACTGCCACCGCCCCGATCCCCCAGCAATCGCCGTCCGCCCGGCTGTCCGCGGCGCCGGCCGCCTACCCCGCGCCGATGTACCCGCACAAGGCCACCGAGGAACAGCACCGGGAGCGGCGCATCCGCAGCTTCCAGCCGCGCCGGGGCCGGATGACCAACGCCCAGGCGGGCGCCCTGGACCGGAGCTGGGAGACGTACGGCGTCCCGATCGACGGCACCCCGCTCGACCTGGGGGAGCTGTTCGGCGGCCTGCCGGTCACCCTGGAGATCGGCTTCGGCATGGGCGAGACCACCGCCGCGATGGCCGCCGCCGACCCGTCGACCGGAATCCTGGCCGCCGACGTGCACACCCCCGGCCACGGCAACCTGCTCGGCATGCTGGAGCGCGACGGTTCGCAGAACGTCCGGCTGGCCGCCGGCGACGCCGTCATCCTGCTCCGCGACATGCTGCCGGACGCCTCGCTCGCGGGCCTGCGGGTCTACTTCGCCGACCCGTGGCCGAAGCCCAAGCACCACAAGCGCCGGCTGGTCCAGCCGTCCTTCCTCGACCTGGTGCTGCCCCGGCTCGCCCCGGGCGCCCTGGTGCACTGCGCGACCGACTGGGAGCCGTACGCGGAGCAGATGCTGGACGTGCTGTCCGCCTCGCCGGAGCTGGAGAACCTGCACCCGGAGGGTGACGGGACCGGCTGGCTGGAGCCCGCGGACCACCCGGACGGCAGCGTCCCCGGCTACGCGCCCCGGCCGGACTGGCGGCCGGTCACCAAGTTCGAGCGGGCCGGGATCGCCAAGGGCCACGTGGTGCACGACCTGCTGTTCCGCCGCCGCTGAGCCGTCGGCACCCGTTCGAACGGGCCGCGGCGGCCTGACCGGGCGCTCGGACCCGGGACGAACGGTTCGTCCGGAGTCCTCCCGACGGGCCGCCGCCGTGGCCTACCCTGAGCCGCATGGGCAGCCCGTCCGGCGGCGGCCGGGGAGCCTGGCTGGGGCGGGCGACCGCCCGCACCGCCGCCGACGCACCGGGTACGGTCCCGCGCACCGGCGGCACCCGGACGATCCCGGGGCCCCGGAGGCGCCGGGCCGACCGGCTGCTGTCCCGGCCCGGTGGAGCGCCACAGACCGCCGCGCCACCGACCGCCGCGACGACGGCCCCCGACACAGCGGCCGGCACCGGCACCGGAGCCCGCACCGCCGGCCCGGGCGCGGCGCCCCGGGCCCGCAGCCGCTGGACGCCGCTCTCCTCGGTCACCACGGCCACCGTGCTCACCCTGCTCTGCTGCGGGGCGCTGATCCTGCACCTGGTCCAGCGCCAGACCGGCACCGTCGGACTGCTGGTGGGCCTGGGCCTGGCGATGGTGCCGCTGCCCTTCGTCCTGGGCGGCCTGGCCTGGCTCAACCTGACCGCCCGGGTGCCGCTGCGGCACACCGTGTTCTGCCTCGGCTGGGGCGCCTGCGCGGCCACCACGGTCGCGATCCTCGCCAACAACTGGACCGCCGACTACCTGACCGCCCACCACAACGCCTTCGGCGGACTGCTCGGCGCCGGGGTCGCCACCCCGGTGATCGAGGAGAGCGCCAAGGCCACCGCCCTCCTGGTGCTGCTGCTGCCGCTCGGCCGGCGGCGCTGCCGCGGCCGCCGCACCGGCCGCCCCTGCGCGCCGCTGCTGCACCGGGCGCCCGCGCCCCGGCGCCCCCGCCCGTACCAGCGCCGCCCGGCCGGACCGCACGCCCGCGGCCGGCTGCGGCTCCGCCCGTACCTGCGGCCGCTGCCCTACCTGCGCCCGGCCCCGCCCGCCCCGGGCTCTGCGCACCGCCGCTCCCGACCGCGCACCCTGGCCGCCGGGATGGTGCTCGGCGGGACGACGGCCTGCGGCTTCGCCTTCACCGAGAACGCCCTCTACCTGGGCCGGGCCTTCAGCACCGACCAGCGCAACCGGCTGGACAGCATCGGCCTGGGCGATCCGCCCAGCCTGCGCGACTTCGACAGCACCGTGCAGACCTTCGTGCTGCGCGCCCTGCTCTCCCCCTTCGCCCACCCGCTGTTCACCGCGCTCACCGGGATCGGCCTGGCCGTCGCCCTGACCACCGGGCGGCGCTGGCTGGCCCGGCTGGCCGCGCCCGCCGGGCTGCTGCTGGCGATGGTGCTGCACGGCACCTGGAACGCCGCCGCCGACCTGGGGACAGACGGGTTCCTGGTGGTCTACGGGGTGCTGATGGTGCCCTGCTTCGCGGCGCTGGTGGGCTTCGCGCTGTGGGCCAGGTCCCGTGCCGCGCGGCACGGCGGGCGGCCCGGGAGACGGGCCGGGACAGGAGCCGGCACAGGGGCCGCCCGGGGGTAGCCGAGGGCGTCCCGAAGAACCGATTTCCCATCTCGGCGACTTCCCCGTATTGTTGTGTTCACCGACGCGGGGTGGAGCAGCTCGGTAGCTCGCTGGGCTCATAACCCAGAGGTCGCAGGTTCAAATCCTGTCCCCGCTACTCAGTAGCCAAAAGGCCCGGAGGATTCTTCCTCCGGGCCTTTTGCGTTTCCCGACACGGGCAGAGCACGGTCCTGCCACGAAGCGGTAACGGCGCCCCATTCCAAGATCCGCTGTCATAGCGCTCCTCCATACTGAGGAAAAATTCATCCAAGTGGGGGGCGGCGGGACCGTGCCCTGGATAAGGAACGACCCATGCTGTCGAAGCGCCTGGTGAGCACCGCCGCGATCTGCCTCCTGCTGGGAGCCGGCACGGCCGCCTGTGGCGACAACAAGGACTCGGACAAGGCCGCCGCGCCCGCGGGCACCACCGCTGCGGCGGCTCCGACTCCGACCGCCACGCCGACTCCGACCCCGACCGTGGCGAAGCTCGACACCGACACGCTGAGCGCCAAGGAGATCGAGCAGAAGGCTCAGGACGCGGTCTCCGCCGCGACCTCGCTCAAGATGTCCGGCAAGATCCCGAGCGACGACGGCGTGATCACCATGAACATGGCGATGGACACCAAGGGCGACTGCCAGGGCACCATGGCCATGCCCGGCATGGGCTCCTTCGAGATCATCAGCGACGGCAAGCAGTCCTTCCTCAAGCCGGACGCCCAGTTCTGGAAGACCTTCGGCGGGCCGAAGGGCGACGCCGTCGCCGAGCTCTTCAAGGGCCGCTACCTGACCGGCTTCGACGGCGACCCCCAGATGAAGCCGATGATGGACTTCTGCAAGCTCACCTGGGTGAGCGAGATGCTGGGCAACGACAAGGGCACCGCCCCCACCAAGGGCACCGCCGGGACCGTCAACGGGGTCAAGACCTTCAGCCTCAAGGAGAAGGACGAGAAGGGCGAGGAGTCGCTCCTCCACGTCGCCACCGAGGGCAAGTTCTACCCGGTGCGGATGGAGAAGACCACCGGCGCGGACAAGGGCCAGATCGACTTCACCGACTTCGACAAGCCGGTCACCGTCCAGCTGCCGTCGCCCGACAACGTGATCGACTACACCAAGTTCCAGGCCAAGGTGAAGAGCGCCTGAGCGGCGCCCGCGAATAATCCGTTGCCCTCCCCACAGGGGGCTGCCTACAGTGGCAGCACACTGAAAGGAGGTGATCCTGAGTTGAACTCCATCAGGATGTGTGAGGTGGCTGCTCGCTAGAGCCGCCCCTGCCTGCGCAGGGTGAGGCCTTGGCCTCCGGCAGGCGAAATCCACAGCAGTCACCCGGCCCGCAGGCTCACCGGTACATCCCCGGTGCCTCGACGCCAGGCCAGTGCACGGGCCGGCGTCGGGGAGCAGCCTGCGGGCCGTCTGCGTTTCCGCCCGGCCCCTCACGTCGTAGCGACGGCGCTCCTGGGGCGTTCCTGTGTCGGGGCCCCGGCGCTAGAGTCGGCGCGGACACAGGGGGTGGGCGATGGCGACGAGGACAAGGCGACGGGCCGGTGGGCCGGCGCTGCGGAGGGCGCAGTGGACGGCCGCCGGGGTACTGACCGGTACGGGACTGCTCGGGCTGCTGCTGTTCGCGCTCGGCCGGGCGCAGGCCTGGCAGGCGCTCGGCGGCGGCCTGGTGGTGGCCGGTGCCTCGACGGTGCTCGGCGGCGCGCTGGGCTTCCTGTTCGGGGTGCCCCGGGTGAGGAGCGGCTCCGGCGAGCCGCAGGGCTCGTACGCGCCGAACACCAATCTGGAGCAGGTCTCCGACTGGCTGACCAAGGTGCTGCTGGGCGTCGGGCTCACCCAGCTCGGCTCGCTCGGCGAGCGGCTGCACCAGCTCGGTACGGCGCTGGCGCCCGCGCTGGGCGGGGAGGACGCCGCGGTGCCGTTCGCGGCCGCGCTGGTGCTGTACTTCCTGGTCCTCGGCTTCCTGGCCGGCTGGCTGGTGACCAGGCTGGCGCTGCCCCGGGTGCTGACCGAGACGGACGAGGCGCTGGACCTCTTCCTGGCCGGACAGGACCGCGACCGGCACGGCGACAAGGTGGGCGCGGACGACCTGCGGGTGCGCGCCATGCAGCAGCTCGGACTGCTCGGCGGCAGCGCGGACCAACCCGCCGCGCTGGCCGCCCAGTTGCCGCCCTCCTCGGACTCCCCCACCGGGCCGGACGGCGTGGTGGCGGAGGTCCGCTCGACCGCCAAGCGCTCGGCGCTGACCGCCGACCAGGTGCGGGCGCTCTTCGCGGACGGCTCCGAGGGCCGCCGGATCCAGGCCCTTGCGCTGATGCAGGGCGACCCGTCACTGGCGGACCTGCCGAGCGTGCTGGAGGCGATCGAGCGCCCGCGATCGGGCTTCGAGCAGTACCACGCGCTGCTGGCCGCCCGGGGCCTGCTCTCCCGGCTGCCCGGCGCCGAGGCGCAGCGGCTGCGGGACGCGGTGGCGGCGCAGTTGGTCGACCCGCAGGGAATTCCGTACGGGTCGGACCGCAGCTGGCTGGCGGAGAAGATACTGTCCCGGCTGCAGGCGGTGGCCTTCGTCCCGGCGCAGCCGACGGGGGACGGGCCGGCGGGTCCGGCGCAGCCGGGCCCGGAGCCGGACGGCGCCACGTCGGACGGCCCCGTACCGGACGGCGCCGCGTCGGCGGGTCCCCCGCAGGTGAACCCGCCGAAGGCGAACCACCCGCAGGCGAACTCCTAGACGGTGAAGCGCAGTTCGGGCTGCTCCCACGGGGTCCTGGGCTGCGGCGGCCGGGTGCCGGTGCGTTCGGCGCCCACCTGGCGGTAGAAGCCCTCGGCGGGCGGGTGCGAGACGACCTTGACCGTGGCGATCCCGGCCGCCCGGGCCCGGTCGAGCATGTCGGTGACCAGGGCCCGCCCGATGCCGAGCCCTTGGGCGTCATCGGCGACGAACATCAGGTCCAGTTCGGCCGGTTCGTGGATCAGCCCGTAGAAGCCGAGCAGCCGGTCGTCGGTGCGGTCGACGGCCATCCGCACCTCGTGGCGCTCGATGTAGTCGGGCCGCACGACGTAGCCGTCGATCATCGCGAAGTACGCGCCGCGGTAGGCGGTGGAGGCCTGGATCAGTGCGGTGAGCCGGTCGGCGTCGGCCGGGCGGGCGGGCCGGATCGTGGTCTCGCTCATATGGGCGAGTATAGGGGCTCACCTGCCTAGTGACCATTACCTGGCCGGTGCCGGAGCGGGCCGGCGGAGGCGCCGGTCGACGGCCCGGAGCACCAGGACCGCGCGGGTGCGGCCGTCCTCGCGCGGCACCCGGCGCACCTCGCTGGCGATCCGGCGCTCGCCGAGCGCGTACCGCAGCCGGTCGAGGTGGCCGCAGCGGCGGCCGCGGCCGTCGTTCAGCGGCTGGACCCGCACCTCACCGTCCGCGGCCGTCACCCGGACCAGCTCGGTCAGGGCGGCCAACTGGCGCTCCGGGTCGAACAGTTCGGGGTAGGCGAAGATCAGGTAGCCGCTCAGGGTGAGGGCGAAGGCGCCGTCCGCGAAGGGCAGCCGGGGCAGTGCGGCGGCCAGGTAGCGCTGCGGATGGGCGGCCGCGTCGGCGGCGAACAGCCGGCGGGCGCGGTCCCAGCTGCGCAGGTAGCGGTCCAAGCGGTCCAAGCGGTCCGGACGGTCCAGGCAGTCGGAGCGGCACGGGCGGGCGGCCGGGTACAGCTGGGGGTGGGCCGCCATCGCGACGGCCATCGACGCCCGGGCGGCCAGGGCCCGGTCCGCGAGCTCGGGCGGCGGCAGCGCGTACGCCGGGTCGACGGCGATCACCCGGCAGCCCAGCTCGCGCGCCTCGGCGGCCAGGCCCGCCGCACCGCCCGGGCAGTCCAGCAGCGGGCCGGGCAGGGCGGCGAGCCCGGCGCGGGTCAGGCCGAACGACGTGCAGTACTCGTCCAGCGGACGGGAGGTGACCAGGACGTCCGGGGCCGGTACGGGGGTGGGGGCGGTGGCCACCCGGCCATCCGAACACGGGCCCGCCCCACCCGCATCCGGAACGCGTCCGGTGCGCGGGTGGGGCGGGGCAGGAAGGGTGCGGGGGCGTGCGGGGCCGGGCCTCAGCGGCCGAGCAGGCCCCGGGCGGCGGCCCGGTTGACGTTGGTCAGGCCGTGGACCAGCCGCGCGGTGAGGAAGACCAGCAGCACGCCGATCGCCGAGAACGCCGCGATCTGCCAGGTGCCCTCGACGTAGTACACGTGCCGGACGTGGTGGCTGTCCGTGAAGTCGAACAGCTGGTACCCGTGCCAGGACGTGTAGCGCGGGAAGACCCAGTGGTAGAGCGGGTAGAGCGCCATCGCCCAGCCGAGCAGCAGGAAGACCAGCGTGAGGGTGAAGCTGAACACCGCCCAGGGGAACATCACCACCTGGTACAGCGCGGCCTTCCAGCCCGCCCCGTCGGCCAGCCGCGCGGTGATCGCGCCCCAATTGCCCGGACGCACCTGGCGCACCGGCGCCGGGCCGGGCACGTCCACGGCGAGCATCTCGCGCACCCGGGCCCGCTCCGCCCGGCCCAGGCCCCGGGCGGCGATGGTCAGACCGGCCAGCACCGGCAGGCCGAGGACGGTCACGAAGGTGCCGACGCCGAGGCAGAACAGGGCGATCGCGACCGCGAAGCCGGCGATGGCGACCGGCAGGCCGGTGAGCGCGTAGCCGACCTCGCGGTAGTAGTGCCCGGAGAACGGCGCCCGCCAGAAGCCGGGCGGCTGATCGGTGCGGCGGGCCCGGACCGGGCCCGTCCCCTCGTCGCCGTAACCGCCCGGGGCGTCCCACCCCTGGTCCAGTGTGCTTCCGCTGCTGCTCATCTCCCGGCCCCCGGCCCCTCGTTGTTCTCGCGGTCGTTCCCACTCGCTGACGTGTTCCAGTCTGGCCGGGGCGCGGCCCGGGAGACATCCGGGGGACCGGCGCATCGGGGGTGGGGTTAACCCCCCTGTCGCGGGCCGGACGGGCCGGACGGACCGGTCCACTCGTCGGCGAGCAGCGCGTACTGGTACGAGTCGCGCCAGACGCCGCCCTTGTACAGGTCGTGCCGGACGTGCCCCTCCAGCCGGAAGCCGAGCCGGGTGAGCACCTTGGCCGAGGCCGCGTTCTCCACGTCGACGCGGGCGGCCAGCCGGTGCAGGCCGAGCGCTCCGAAGGAGAACCCGCAGAGCAGCCCGGCGATCTCGCCCGCGTAGCCGCGGCCCCACACCGGGCGGCTGAGCACGTACCCGAGGTAGGCCGAGCGGTACGTGCCGAGGGTGAGGCTGGCGTGCGCGACCGGCAGCGCGTCCTCCGGGTCCTCGGCGTCCTCCCGCCGGACCACGGCGAGCCGGTAGGTGTGCCGCTCCTCGGCCATCGCCTCCTCCAGGTAGAGCTCGATCTGGTCGGCGCAGGTCTCGCGGTCGCGCGGCTCGAAGGGGAGGTAGCGGGTCACCTCCGGGTCGCTGTACAGCGCGTGCAGCGCGTCCAGTTCCTCCGGGGTGTGGTGGTACTCGCGGATCGCGAGCCGGGGGCCGGTGAGGCGTACGGGGACCATGGCCGCCGACCCTACCCGCGTCCGGCGACTACCGTTCGGAGCATGAACGACGAAGACCTGCGGCTCGCCCCGCGCACCAGGGCCGCCGACCTGCTCGCCTGGGCGGCCGGGCAGGACCGCGCGCCGGTGGCCGAAGCGCCGCTGCGCACGGTGCTGGCGCTGCTGGAGCTGGGCGAGGGCAGGATGCACGACGGCTGGCCCGAACTGACCTCCGACGCGGTGGAGCACCTGCTGTACGAGCGGCTCCACCTCTACGTCCAACCCGCACCGGAGGAGGACCCGTTCGCCTACGGCGAGGCCGTACGGCTGCTGGTCGACCACCAGCGGGCCGTGAAGCGGCTCAACGCCAAGCGCCAGGAGCGGCTGCACGCCGAGGCCGAGTGGCAGGGCGAGGTCGCGGTCGGGCTGCTGCGCCGCGCCGACCTGGTGACCTGGCCCCGGCTGTACGCGGTGCTGCTGCACGCCCACGGGGTGGACGTGGGCGACCCCGCGGCCGTCCGGGACTGGCTGGCCGGCTTCGCCGGGCTCGACGAGGAGGAGCGGCTGGCCGGGTACGGGGCGCTGGGGCCGACCGGCTGGCTGGACGAACCGGACGAGCAGGGCTGGGGGCCGGGCCGGGTGCTGTCCGTCGGCATGGCCACCGACGGCGCGCGACGGCTGCTGGAGCAGGGCCTGATGCGGCGCAGCTACCGCAACCTGGCCGAACTGAACGCGCTGGGGCGCCCGATGCCGGAGGAACTGACCGGGGGCTTCGAGGAGTTCGAGGCGGCGGCGGCCGAGGCGGCGCTCGACCTGCTCGGCGACTGGACGGTGCCCGGGCTGCCGCGGCTGCTGGTGGAGGAGTTCCCGGAGCTCGCGCCGGAGCCGGGGGCGGCCGAGATCGACGCCTACCTGGCGCAGCTGCCCGCGGAGGATTCGAAGGAGGAGCCGGAAGCCGCGGCGGAGGAGCCGGCGGAGTGAGCCGATGACGCGGAAGGGCCCCGGGCGACGCGCCCGGGGCCCTTCCGTACGCTCTTCGGCGGTCCTTACGGGTTGAGGCCGCGCTGCTGGAGCCAGGTCTCCGGGTCGACCGGGGCGCCGCCGCCGGGGCGGACCTCCAGGTGCAGGTGCGGGCCGGTGACGTTGCCGGTCGCGCCGACCTTGCCGATCTGCTGGCCGGAGGTGACGGTGCCGGAGCCCTTGATGATCGAGGAGAGGTGGCAGTACCAGATCTCGGTGCCGTCGGGGAGGGTCTCCACGATCCGGTAGCCGTACGAGCCGGACCAGCCGGCCGAGGTGATGGTGCCCTGGCCGACCGCGAAGACCGGGGTGCCGGTGTCGGCGGCGAAGTCCAGGCCGGTGTGCAGGTGGGCCCAGTAGCGGGCGCTCTGGCCGTAGTGGGCGGAGAGGTTGTAGTCCTTCACCGGCAGGGTGAGGGCGGCGGCCTTGGCCCGCTCGGCCTCCTCGGCGGCGCGCTTGGCCTCCGCCTCCTTGGCGGCGGCCTTGGCCTCGGCCTCCTGGGCGGCCTGCACCCGGGCGCCCTCCTCGGCGGCGGTGCGCTGGCTGTCGGCCTGCTGCTGGATGCGGGCGGCGAGCGCGAGGCCGGGGTCGGCGGCCAGGGCGACCGGCGCCTCGTCCGGGGTCTCGATGGCGGGCGCGGCGGCCGGGGTCGCGGAGGCGAAGCCGGTGGCACCCAGGGTGGCGGCGACGGCGGTGACGCCGAGCAGCGGGGAGGCTCCGCGGGTCTGACGCGGCATCCGGTGGCGGTTGGCCTCGGCCTCCGGGGCGAAGTCCTCCGGATCGAAGGGCTCCGGGCCGTCCGGGCCGGGGTGGTCGAGGAGCTGGGTACCGGCTGCGGGGCCGGCCGGGTGTGCCGGAGTGTGCGTCGACGCCACGGAGGCGCGCTCCTTTCCTTCCTTCGCGCCTACCGGGTTAGCTGACGGGTTCGGAGCAGGAAGGTCTCCTACGGCCGGGCCGGAGCCCCGCCGATTCACCCCAAGGAACGTGGTTCCCCGGCTCCCTGACCTGCCCGGAGGCCGGTCGGCGGGATTAGGCGACGGCGCACGGTGCCGTCTGGGTACGGCGTTGACGACCGCGCTGCGTTATCAAACGTTAATCCTAGGACGCTCTGATTCCAAGCCATCCGCCCGGGACGGCCGTGGAACAGGTGATCGGACGTCAACGAACGACCCCTCAATCACCCGGTTCATCTGAGTACTCCTACTCATGTGCGACCCGACCGCCCCACCGCATCCTGGCGCCATGAGCGCACCGATGCAGTCACGGACCACGGCCGCGTACTTCGCCCAGGCCGCCCTCTCCTTCGCCATCTCCGGCACCGCCCTCGCCGCCGGGATCGCCTACCTGCCCGTCGGCGGCTGGACCCGGGCCTTCCTGGGGATCGGCCTCCTCTACACCGTCACCTCCTCGTTCACGCTGGCCAAGGTGATCCGGGACCGGCAGGAGTCCTCGGACACCGTCGCCCGGGTCGACCAGGCCCGGCTGGAGAAGCTGCTCAGCGAGCACGACCCGTTCAGGGCCGAGGGGATCTGAACGGGGGGACTTGGGCGGGAGGACGCGGGCGGGAGGGCGCTGCCGCCGCTGTCGGCCGGTTCGACCGGGGCACTTGACGGCTAAGGCTATTAGCCTTAGCTTTATGGCTATCGGCAGCAACGACCGAGCCAGCGGAGGCCCACCATGAACGGCACCACCACCCCGAGCACCCAGTACCTCGACGTCCCCGGCGGCCGGCTCGCGTACGACGACACCCGGCAGGGCGACGGCACCCCCGTCATCCTGCTCCCCGGGATGCTCGACTCCCGCCGCGCCTACCGGCACCTGCACCCGCTGCTCACCGCCGCCGGCCACCGGGTGATCACCATGGACGTGCGCGGCTTCGGCGAGTCCTCGATCGTCTGGGACGACTACAGCCCCGCCGCCGTCGCCACCGACGTCCTGGCCCTGCTCGACCACCTCGGCATCGAACGGGCCGTCCTGGTCGGGCAGTCCTACACCGGGGCCACCGTGGTCAAGGTCGCCGGCGACGCACCCCAGCGGGTCGCCGGGATCGCCCTGATCGACGCCTTCGTCGAATACCGGGCCAACGCCCTCATGCAGGGCGTCATGGTCGTCATGGGCGCCGCCATGGTCCGGTGGCCCGGCGTCTGGGGCTACTACCTGCGCAAGATGGCCTACCCCGGCCCCCGCCCCGCCGACCTCGACGGCTACGTCGACGGGCTGGTCGCCGCCCTGCGCACCCCCGGCCGCCGGACCGCCACCCGCGGCCACGTCACCGGCGACTCCGCGCCCATCGGCTGGTGCGCGGCCGTCCGCTGCCCCGCCCTCGTCCTCATGGGCAGCAAGGACCCCGACTTCCCGAAGCCCGAAGCCGTCGCCGACCTCCAGGCCGAGAAGCTCGGCGCCCGCAAGGTGATGATCGAAGGGTCCGGGCACTACCCGATGGCCGACAACCCCGGCGCCGTCGCCGACACCCTGCTGCCCTTCCTCGCCGAACTCGCCTGACCCCTCGCCCCCACGGAGAACCCGAAGCCATGCCCCGCGTAGGACTGACCCCCGACCAGGTCGTCGACCACGCCCTCGCCCTCATCGACGACCAGGGCTCCGAAGCCCTCACCCTCGCCGCCGTCGCCACCCGGGCGGGCGTCGCCACCCCCTCGCTGTACAAGCACGTCAGCGGCGGCCTCGGCGAACTGCGGCGCCTGGTCGCCGTCCGGGTCACCGAAGAACTCGCCGACCGGCTCGCCGAAGCCGCCGTCGGCCGCAGCGGGGACGACGCCGTCAGCGCGGTCCTGCGCGCCTACCAGGCCTACGCCGCCGAACACCCCCACCGCTACGCCGCCCTCCCCCAGGCCCCCCAGCCCGACGACGACCTCACCCGCGCCGCCACCCGCCTCGTCGGCGTCATCGTCGCCGTCCTCCGCGGGTACGGGCTCGACGGCTCCGAAGCCATCCACGCCGCCCGCACCGTCCGCTCCCTCGCCCACGGCTTCGCCTCCCTCACCATCGGCGGCGCCTTCCAACTCGCCGAGGACCTCACCACCACCCACGACCGCCTCATCACCACCCTCACCACCGGCCTCCACACCTGGCCCGGAACCGCCGAGGCATAGGGCTGCACGAGAGGTCGGCCCCGTCGACTTCCGGCGCCGGAGGACACGCGGGGCCGGACCGGGCAGCGGCACCGGCACAACCGGGACGTGCTGGCGGGCACGAGAAGTCGGACGGGCCGACTTCGGGCGACCGGGAGCCGGATGGCTGTGGTGGTCGGCTGGGACTTCAGGGTCTTCCGGTGCGCGCAGTTCCCCGCGCCCCTTTCGGGGCACGCGGATCGGGGTGCGGGGCGTGGGTGGGGAGGCGGGCCGGGTGGCTTCCTGTGGACGGGGAGGGAGGTGGGGGCTGGGGGTGGAGGGGTTAGTGTGGCCCGGCTGACTGGTGGTCATGACAGGGGACCGCCCACGCCTTCGCGGAGGTCCCGGGTGCCCGCACTGATAGCAAGGGTGCGGCGGTGGTACGGCCGGCTGCTGGACGGGGACGTCCGGGCCGGGCGGGTGGCGCTGGGGGTGCTGCTCGGAGTGACGGTGCTGCTGGGGGTGCTGCCGATCCTGCTGCCGTACGGGTGGCCGCCGTCGGCGCTGGTGCTGCCGGTGGTGGGTGGCGGGATGGTGCTGCGGCGCGGGCAGTTGCGGGTGCTGGTGGGTGCGGCGCTGGCGGGCGGTCTGCTGGGGGCGGTGGTGCAGGACCCGCACGGGGTGCGGCTGGGGGTGACGGTGGTGCTGGCGGCGACGGGGGCGACGGTGCTGACGGCGAACCGGTTCCGGGACCGGCTGGGGCTGCGCGGCACCCAGGGCGATTCGATGCTGCTGGAGCTGGCGGAGCACAACCGGGCGTTGGCGCGGCTGCCGGAGCGACTGCTGGACTGGCACTTCGACAGTGCGCTGGCCCCGGCGGGTGGCGCGTCGTTCTCAGGCGACTTCCTGCTGTGCGCGCACCGGCCGGAGGAGGACCTGCTGGAGCTGGTGCTGGTGGACGTGTCCGGCAAGGGCAGCCGGGCGGCGGCCCGGTCGACGCACCTGTCGGGAGCGTTCGCGATGCTGCTGGGCCGGGTGCCGCCGGAGGCGTTCCTGCCGGCGGCCAACGACCACCTGATGCGGATGGGCTGGGAGGACGACTTCGCCACGGCCGTCCACCTGGCGCTGCACCCGGCGACGGGCCGCTACCGACTGTTCAACGCGGGCCATCCGCCGCCGGTGCGGTTCTGCCGGCGTTCGGGCTGGGTGCCGTCGGAGCACGGCGGTCCGGCGCTGGGGCTGGTGCCGGGGGCGCCGTACCCGGCGGCGTCGGGGCGGCTGGCGTACGGGGATTCGCTGCTGCTGTTCAGTGACGGCCTGGTGGAGGTGCCGGGCCGGGACCTGGACGAGGGGGTGGGCCGGCTGCTGGCGGCGGCCGAGCCGGAGGTGCGCACCCACCGGCCCCAGCAGCAGCTGGTCCGGGGTGCGGCGGGGCGGCTGGTGCACGCGGTGGCGCAGGACGTGGCGGACGACCGGACGCTGGTGCTGGTGCGACGGCTGGGCACGGCCGCGGCCGGCTGAGGCACCCGGGTCGGGCGACGGCCGCCGACTCCGGAAATGGGGTATGAAGATTCAGTGCCCATCCCCGAGGACGAGAGCCGGACACCGGCCGGCAGTCCGGCCGTCCGCAGCCCGATGCGCTGCGTGCGCCTGCTGCTCGGCTGCACCAGCGCCGCCGAGCTGCTCGGCACCGTCCTCGCCGAGGGCCCGAACTGGATCACCGGCGAGGGCTCCGCGCTGTACCTGCTGGACTCCGCCGGGATGCTCCGGCTGACCGCCTCGCACGGACTGCCGGACCGGGCGCACGAGCGCTACGGCCTGGTCGACCCGGCCGGCGACCTGCCCGCCGCGATGGCGCTGAGGCTGCGCCGCCCGTACCTGCTCGGCCCGGAGCACACCGGCATCGACTACCCGAACCGCGACGCCGGTCCGGGGACCGGGATGGTCGCCGTGGTCTCCCTCCCGCTGGTGGTGGACGAGCGGCCGACCGGCGTGCTGGCCCTCACCCTGGCGCACCGGGGCACCGTCCCCGGCCGCGATCTGGACGTGCTGGAGACGATCGCCGGGGCCTGCGCCCACCGGCTGCACCACCTGCTGGACCACAAGCTCGACCACACCGCCGACCGGCCCCGGGAGCGGGCCTCCGCCACCCCGGACGCCGCGCCGGCCCACCCGCTGCTGTCGCTCGCGGTGCGGGCCGCCGGGCACGGCGCCTTCGAGCGCGACCTGGTCACCGGGGAGAGCCACTGGGACGCCGCCGCCTTCGCGGTGGCCGGCCGGCCCGTCGCCCCGGACGGGGCCGCCCCGGAGCTGGAGCGACTCGTCCACCCCGAGGACCTGCCGGACGTGCAGGCCGCCCTGGCGGAGGCGCTGGCGAGCGGCGGCCGCTACCGGATCGGCTACCGGGTGCTGCGCGGGGGCGGGCAGGTCGCGCGGGTCGAGGAGTCCGGCGAGGTGATGCTGGACGTGCACGGCCGCCCGGTGCGGATGGCCGGGCTGCTCGCCGACGTGGACCACCGCCCGCCCCGGGACGCCGAGCCGCCGCACGACCCGACCGGGGCCCGGACGGCGCTGCTGCTGTCGCTGACCCGGGCGCTGTCCCGGGCGGTGACCGTTCGGGACGTCACCACCGCCGTCACCGACGTCGCCCGTCCGGCCCTCGGCGCCGCCGGCATCGTGCTGGACCTGGTGGACGAGGGCCGGCTGCTGCCGGTCTCGCACACCGTGTACGGCGGGCCCCGGCGGGCCGAGCTGACCCGGCTGGCGGACCTCTCGGAGCAGGTGATGCCGCACTCGCCGGCCCGCTCGGCCCCGCTGTTCAGCGAGCCCGGCGCCGGGCCGGTGCGGGCGGACTCCCCGGCCGCCTGGGCGGTGCTGCCGCTGGTCGCCTCCGGCCGGCAGGTCGGCTCCTGCCTGATCACCTTCGCCGCCGAGCGCGCGTTCAGCCGCGCGGACCGCACCCTGTACTCGACCTTCGCCGGCATCCTCGCGCAGTCCCTGGAGCGGGCCCGGCTGTACGACACCCACCACCACCGGGCCGGCGAGCTGCAGCGCGCGATGCTCCCGCGCACCCTTCCCCGGCTGCCGGGGATCGCCAGCGCCGCCCGCTACCTGCCGAGCACCGAGGGCATGCAGATCGGCGGCGACTGGTACGACCTGCTGAAGCTGCCGGACGGCCGGATCGGGCTGGTGATCGGCGACGTGCAGGGCCACAACGCCGAGGCGACCGCCGTGATGGGCCAGTTGCGCAGCGGCCTGCGGGCGTACGCCACGGACGGGCACGACCCGGCGGCGACGCTGGCCCGGACCAGTCGGCTGCTGGCCGAGCTGGACACCGAGCTGTTCGCGACCTGCCTCTACCTGACCCTGGACCCGGCCGACGGCCGCCTGGCCGCGGCCCGGGCCGGGCATCCGGCGCCGGTGCGGATCGCCGCCGACGGCACGGCCGTCGAGCTGGAGCTGCCGGGCGGCCCGCCGCTGGGCGTGGACCCGGGGCAGCCGTATCCGCTGACCACCGACCGGCTGGCGGGCGGGGAGACGCTGCTGGCCTACACCGACGGGCTGGTGGAGGACCGCGAGGAGGACTACGACGAGTCGGTGCACCGGATGATCGGCGGGCTGGAGCTGTGGGCCCGGCAAGCCGGCCCGGGGCGGATCGGCCCGGCGCCCGCGCTGGAGCGGCTGGCCGACCTGCTGACCCTGAACGTGACGGAGCGGCGCTCCCGGCCGGACGACGTGGCGCTGCTGCTCCTGCACCGGATGCCGTCCGGCAGCTGACACCGCGCTCCCGCACCGCAGTGCTCCTGCACCGGATGTGACCCCTTCGGCAACACCGTGCGCACGAGTCCCCCACATCCCAGGACGTCAATCGGCCGACATGCGTGCCGTCGAGCAGGTCGAAAGGCCCTGGACGAACGATCGGACGGCACGTCAGCGGCCCGGGATCGGGGTCGAACGACGCCGGGACGGCGGCGTATTGACTCGATATTGACGAGATCAAGTCACATGGCGAGATCCGTTCACACCTTCGTAGGATCATCACCCTAGAATTCGCGGCGTGACGATGACTCAGTGGTGCGCAACGGCTACCGGCGTGCTCGCCGTCCTCGCCCTCGTGGCCGCCGCGCGGTACCGCGCCGTGTCCGTCACCCAGCGCGGCCGGGTCGACCGGCTGGAGGGCGAACTCGCCCGGCTCCAGGAGCAGCTGACCGCCGAACTCTCCCGCCGGGGCGCCGACCTGGCCGCCGCCCAGCAGGAGCAGGAGCTCACCGCCTCCAGCCAGCGGGCCTTCCTCAGCGTCGCCCGCCGGATCCTGGTGATGGCCCACGACCAGCAGGCGCTGCTCGACGAGATGGAGCGCACCCACGACGACCCGGCGCTGCTGGAGGGCCTGCTCAAGGCCGACCACGCCGCCGCCCAACAGGCCCGGCTGGCCCAGACCCTGGCCGTGCTGTGCGGCGCCCGGGCCGGGCGGCACTGGCCGGAGCCGGTCTCGCTGGAGGACGTGGTGCGCGGCGCCCAGTCGCGGATCCTGCCGTTCCAGCGGGTGGTCGTGCGCAGCCGGATCGAGACCGCGGTGGTCGGCGCCGCCGCCGAGGCGCTGATCCACGCCGTCGCCGAACTGCTGGACAACGCGACCCGATACTCCCCGCCCAGCACCCAGGTGTTCGTCACGCTGATGCCGGTGCACAACGGCGCGGTCATCGAGATCGACGACGGCGGCGTCGGCATGCCGGAACAGGCCGTCGCCAAGGCCGCCGCCGCCCTCGCCGGGGGCAGCAGCCTGGAGGTCTCCCGGCTCGGCGAGGTGCCGCAGCTGGGGCTGGCCGCCGTCGGCCGGCTCGCCGAGAGCTACGGCTTCCGGGTCACCCTCAGCTCGGCGCCCTCACCGTACGGCGGCGTGCGCATCGTCGTCCTGCTGCCGAACGCCCTGCTCACCGAACCGCTGCCGCCCACCGTCCCCGGACTCGGGCCGGACGACCGGGCGTTCACCCCCGACCCGCGACCGGCCACCGGCTACGACTACGACCACCCCGGCGCCGGTCACCCACTGGTGGAGACCCCGCCCACCGGCCGGCCCGCCGCGGCCGACAACACCCCGCCGCCGCTGCCCCGCCGGAGCCACCGGCGCGACCGCGCGAACCGCCCCGCCCAGCACGCGGCTCCCCCGCCGCCCGAACCGCCGTACCGCTCGGCCCGGGACGCCCAGGCGTTCATGGCGATGTTCCAGGCCGGTACCGCCAGCGGCCGGTCGGCCGCCCGGAGCCGGGCCCAGGGCCCGCCCGGCCTGCACTGAACCGTCCCGTCCCGTGAACCGTCCCGTCCCGCCTCCCCCGGCTTCCCCCGTCCTCCCCGACTTCCCCCCGACGTCCCCAGCGCTCCGGAGAGTTCCATGACCACCACCCCCGATCTCGGCTGGCTGCTCGCCGACATCATCGCCGTCCCCCAGGTCCAGCACGCCGTCGTCGTCTCCAACGACGGCCTGGAGATCGGCCGCAGCACCGACATCGCCCGCGAGGACGCCGAACGGCTCGCCGCCGCCTGCTCCGGACTGCAGTCGCTGGCCCGCGGCGTCGCGACCGGCTTCGGCGGTCCCGGCAGCGCCACCCGCCAGATCATCATCGAGTACGGCGGCGGCTACCTGTTCATCGTCGCCGCCGGGGCCGGCGCCCACCTGGCCGTGGTGACCGGCGAGGCGGTCGACGCCGGGCTGGTCGCGTACCAGATGCAGGTCCTGGTCGAGCGGATCGGCACCCACCTCACCAGCCCGCCGCGGGTCGACCACGCGGCGGGGGGCCTTCGGTGAACGGGCCGGTCCGGCCCTACGTCATCACCGGCGGGCGCAGCCGCCCCACCCGCGCCGACCTGGCCATCGAGAGCCTGGTCAGCGCCCTGCCCGGACCGTTAGGGGTGCCCGAACCCCCGGCACTGCCCGAGCACGTCCTGCTCAACCGGGAGCACCGGCGCATCCTCGGGCTCTGCCACAGCCTGCTGTCCGTCGCCGAGGTGGCGGCCCACCTGGGGCTGCCGCTCGGCGTCGTCAAGGTGCTCGTCGGCGACCTCTGGGACCTCGGCGCCGTGCAGGTGCTCCCGCCCGTCCCGCAGGCCGAACGCCTGCCCACAACCCTCCTGGAAGAGGTGCTCGTTGGCCTCCGCCAACTCCGCTGAAGCCCCCGCCGGAACCCCGGCCGGGCCGCAGTACCTGCCGTCCTCGGTGCAGGGCGCGGTGAAGATCCTGGTCACCGGCCCGTTCGGGGTCGGCAAGACCACCCTGGTCGGCTCGCTCAGCGAGATCACCCCGCTGCGCACCGAGGAGACCATGACCGCCGCCAGCAGCGGCGTGGACGACCTCACCGGGCGCAGCGGCAAGACCACCACCACGGTCGCGCTGGACTTCGGCCGGATCACGCTCAACTCCCGGCTCGCGCTGTACCTGTTCGGCACCCCCGGGCAGCAGCGGTTCTGGCCGCTCTGGGACGACCTGTCGCGGGGCGCGCTCGGCGCCATCGCGATGGTCGACCTGCGCCGGCCGGACGAGAGCTTCGACGTGCTCGGCCGGCTGGAGGAGCAGCGCATCCCCTTCGCGGTGGCGGTCAACACCTTCCCGGACACCCCGAGTTACCCGGAGGAGGAGCTGCGCTCCGCGCTGGACCTGCTGCCGGAGGTGCCGATCCTGTACTGCGACGCCCGGGACCGGCGGCAGTCCTACGACCTGCTGATCGACTTCGTCGACCACCTGCACCGCAGCTCGCTGCTGGAGCTCCAGCCGTGAGCGCCCCCGAACCCCCGCGGGCCTCCGGCTGCCCGGTCGCGCACGGCACCGGGACCCCTTACGGCACCGGCCCGTACGGCAACCCGCCCGGCGCCCCGTACGGCGGCGGACTGCCCGGCGGCGGGCTACCGGTCGGCGCCCCGCTCACCCCGCTGTACGGCCAGGCCGTCGCCGACGACCCGCACGGCCTGTACGCCCGGCTGCGCGAGCGCTACGGTCCGGTCGCGCCGATCGAGCTGGAGCCCGGGGTCGAGGCCTGGCTCGTCCTCGGCTACGGCGAACTGCTCGAACTCACCCGTAACGAGGCGCTGTTCTCCAAGGACTCGCGGCACTGGCGGGTCCCCGCCGAGGGCCGGCTGGCCCCCGACTCGCGGCTCCAGCCGATGACCGCCTGGCGGCCCACCCTGCTCAACCTGGACGGCGCCGAGCACCAGCGGCTGCGCGCCGCCGTCTCGGACACCCTGGCCCAGATCGACCACCGGCAGCTGCGCGAGACCACCGAGGCCGCCGCCAACGGCCTGATCGACAGCTGGGGCCCGGACGGCACCGCCGACCTGATCGGCCAGTACGCCCGCGCGCTGCCGCTGCTGGTCTCCACCCAGCTGATCGGCCTGTCCCCCGCCAGCGGGCCCCGGATGATCGAGCTGATCAGCCACTTCGTCGACAGCGGGCTCGAATCGGTGCGTGCCGCCGGGGAGTTCCAGACCATCCTGAGCGAACTGGTCCGGCACCGCCGCGCCGCCCCCGATGCCGACCTGACCTCCTGGCTGCTCGCCCACCCGGCCGCGCTGACCGACGAGGAGGCTGCGCACCACCTGGTGGTGATGATGGTCGCCGGCAACGAGACCTGCATCAACTGGATCGGCAACACCCTGCGGCTGCTGCTCACCGACCGCCGCTTCCGGGCCACCCTGACCGGCGGGCGGCTGACCGTCTCCGACGCGCTGGAGGAGGTCCTCTGGCGCGACCCGCCGACCCAGAACTTCCCGGGCCGCTGGGCCACCGGCGACACCGTGCTCGGCGGCCAGTACATCAACGCCGGCGACATGCTGGTGCTCGGCCTGGCCGCGGCCAACGCCGACCCGGCCGCCCAGGGCTCCGCCTCGGCCGCCCAGGGCTCGCTCGGCGGCAACCGGGCCCACCTCGCCTGGGGCGCGGGCCGGCACGTCTGCCCGGCCCAGCACCCGGCCCGGATCATCGTCGAGACCGCGATCGAGACCCTGCTGCACCGCCTGCCGGACCTCCAACTTGCCGTACCGCCGGGCGAGTTGGCCTGGCGGCCGTCGCCGTGGTCGCGGGCCCTGGTCGCCCTTCCGGTGCTGTACAGCGCCTTCACCCCGCCCCGCCCGCCAGCCCCCGAGAGGCCCGCATGGACACCGCCGACGACTCCCACGGCCCCCGCCCCGAGCCCGTCCGGCCCGACCCCGTCCGGTCCGCCCCCGTCCGGCTCGACCCCTTCGGGCGCGACCAGCACGGGGAGAACGCCCGGCTCCGGGCAGCCGGCCCGGCCGTCCTGGTGGAGCTCCCTGGCGGGGTGGTGGTCTGGGCGGTAACCCACCACGACACCCTCCAGGCGCTGCTCGCCGACCCCCGGGTCGGCAAGAACCCCCAGCTGTGGACCACCTTCCGGGAGGGCCGGCTGCCGTACGGCTGGCCGCTGCTCAACTTCGTCGCAGTGCCCGGCATGATCACCGCCGACGGCGAGGACCACAAGCGGCTGCGCGGCCTGGTCAGCCAGGCCTTCACCCCGCGCCGGATAGCCGCCCTGGCCCCCGCGATCGAGGCCCGGACCCTCGCCCTGCTAGACGAAGTCGCCCGGCTGGAGGGCGAGTTCGACCTGCGCGAGCACTTCGCCTACCCGCTGCCGATGCAGGTGATCGGCGAACTGCTCGGCCTCGCGGCGGAGCAGCAGCACGAACTGCACGAGCTCTCCGACACCCTGGTCTCCAGCTCCGCCACCCCCGAGGCGGCCCTCGCCGCCCAGCGGGACCTCAACGCACTGCTGGCCTCGGTGGTCGCCGCCAAGCGGGCGGTGCCCGGCGACGACCTCACCACCGACCTGATCGCCGTCCGCGAGGCCGGGGACGGAAACGGGGACGGGGACGGGGACGGGCTCAGCGAGGCCGAACTCGTCGGCACCCTGCTGCTGATGCTGGTCGCCGGGCACGAGACCACGCTCAACCTGATCACCAACGCGGTCCGGGCCCTGCTCGCCCACCCCGACCAGCTGCGGCTGGTGCTGGACGGCGCGCAGCCGTGGTCCGCAGTGGTGGAGGAGACGCTGCGCTACGACTCACCGGTCGGCCAGTTCCCGCTGCGCTACGCGAGCGAGGACATCGAGGTCGGCAACGTGGTGATCCACCGCGGCGAAGCCCTGCTCGCCTCGTACGCCGCGGCCGGACGCGACGCCGGGCACTACCCGGACGCCGACCGCTTCGACCTCACCCGGCAGCCCGCCCGGCACCTGTCGCTCGGGCACGGCCCGCACTTCTGCCTCGGCTCGGGGCTGGCCCGGCTGGAGGCGGAGACGGCGCTGCGGCACCTGTTCGGACGGTTCCCGGCGCTGGCCCTGGCGGAGGGCGAACGGCCGGAGCCGATCGGCTCGTTCGTGAGCAACAGCGTGCGGACGCTGCGGGTGACGGTCTGAGGGGGACGGCCTGAGGAGGGGAACGGTCTGCGGGGAACGGCCTGCGGAGGGGCGACGGCGGCGGTGGCAGGGTGACGCTCGCCGTCACCCGGTTACCTGAGGGCCGCCCGGTCGTTCGGCAGGGCATGAAGAAACTCGCCACCCTCGCCGCCCTCACCATGGCGGGCCTCGCCCTCGCCGTCCCGGCGGCCTCCGCCGCCAGCCAGACCGCCAGCTCGCCGGACGCCACCGGCGGCCTCACGGACGGTCTCACCCTCTCCCCCGCCGACCTGGCCCTGCAGACCGCGGGCAAGCTCCCGGTGGTCGGGCACACCGCCGACGAGGTGGAGGCCATCGGCACCAACCAGATGTCCCACCCGGGGCTCAGCGGGCAGATCGGCTGACCGTCCGCCGCCCCGGGGCACCCCGACGGGCGGCGGAGCGGGCGGCTGACCGACCCCCGTCCGGCCGGCCGCCCGCTCCCGCCCCTCAGGGGGTCCGGCCCGGCACGCTCAGCCCGTGAAGAGGCCGTTGAGCTCCGGGTAGGTCAGCCCGCCATCCAGGGAGGTGTACGTGCCGCTCGCGTACACCTCCTCGGCCGCCCGGCGGACCGCCGCGTACGCGATCTTGGCCAGGCCCGGGCCCAGGCTGATCCGGGCCACGCCCAGCTTCGCCAGCCCGGCGACCGAGGGGGAGCCCGGCGCCGCCAGCACGTTCAGCGGGACCGGGACGGCCGCGACCAGGGCCGCGATGGTCTCCGGGTCGTCGACGCCGGGGACGAACACGCCGTCCGCTCCCGCCTCGACGTACGCCCGCAGCCGGCGGACCGACTCGTCCAGCCGGCCCTCCGGCTCGCCGATGCCGTGCAGGAAGACGTCGGTGCGGGCGTTCACGAACAGCGGGACGCCCGCCGCGTCGGCCGCCGCCCGGGCCGCCGCGACCCGCTCCGCGGCCTGCTCCGGGGCGTGGTCCGCGTCCTCCAGGTTCACCCCGACCGCGCCGGTGGCGAGCAGCGCGGCGACCGTCTCGCCGACCCCGGCCGGGGTGTCCGCGTAGCCGCTCTCCAGGTCCGCGGAGACCGGCAGCTCGACCGAGCGGACCACGTCCGCGGTGCGCGCCAGCACCTGCTCGCGGTCGGCGCCGCCGCCGTCCGCGCTGCCGAGCGACCAGGACACACTCGCACTGGCCGTCGCCAGCGCCCGTGCCCCGGCGACGGCCACCAGCCGGGCGCTCGCGGCGTCCCACACATTGGCCAGCACCAGCGGCTCGCCCGGACGGTGCAACTCCCGGAGCAGCCGGGCCTTCTCCCGCTGGGTGGTCATCGCTGCCCCGCTCACTTCGCGGCCGGGCTCATGCGGGTGGACACGCCGATCCGGTTCCACGCGTTGATGGTGGCGATCAGCGCGATCAGCTGGGCCAGTTCGGCCTGCTCGAAGTGCGCGGCGGCCTCGGCGTACACGGCGTCCGGCACGTGGCCCTGGGTCAGCAGGGTGACCGACTCGGTGAGGGCCAGGGCGGCGCGCTCGCGGGCGGTGAACCAGGGGGTCTCGCGCCAGGCGGGGAGGGAGACCAGGCGGTGGTCCTGCTCGCCGTTCTTGCGGGCGTCGGTGGCGTGCATGTCGATGCAGAAGGCGCAGCCGTTGATCATCGAGGCGTGCACCTTGACCAGCTCGGCGAGGACCGGGTCCAGGCCCTGCCGGGAGGCTCGGTCCACGGCGATCATGGCCTGGTAGAACTCGGGGGCCAGTCGCGGCATCTGCAGGCGCTGCTCGGGGGCGGGCACGGGGGTGCCGGAGGGGTCGGCTGCGGCCCCGTTCGTGCGGGCGGTCTCGTTCGTCGTCTCGTTCGTCGTCACGTTCGTCGTCACGATGGCCAGCCTAGGAGCCCACTGGCCCGCGCCCCTGGTGCATTCGGCCGGCGTTTCCTTGGGCCACTTCCGGTGCACGAACAGGCGTGCGAGGATCGCTGGTGGATCTCCGCACGAAGGGGTCAGGGGGAACACGACCGTGTGCACGGCGTTCATCAGCATCGAGCCGGAGGCAGCGGTACCGGTACTGCTGCTCTCCGTCCGGGACGAGTACCTCGGACGCGCCTGGCTGCCACCGGACCGCCACTGGCCGCAGCGGCCCGAACTGCTCGGCGGACTGGACCTCGCGGCCGGCGGCACCTGGCTGGCCGTCGACCCCACCCGGCGCACCGCCGCCTGCCTGCTGAACGGCTTCGGCCCGCCCGCCCCCGCCGACACCCGGCTCAGCCGCGGCGAACTGCCGCCCACCGCCGTCCGCGAGGGCGGGATCGGCCACCTCGACCTCACCCCGTACGACCCCTTCCACCTCGTGCAGGTCCGCCCCGACGGCGCCCGGGTCAGCAGTTGGGGCGGCGGGCGGCTCGACGAGCACGAACTGCCCACCGGGCTCAGCGTGGTGGTCAACGACGGGCTGGAGGGCCTGGCCGCCAACCGCACCGCCTCCGAGCGGATCCGCTCGCTGATGGCCGCCCGCGCCGACCACTTCCGGGCCCGCTTCCGCGCCGAACCCCGGCCGCGGCCCACCGCCGACGGCCCGACCGGACGGGCCTGGGGCGGCTGGCTGCCGATCGTCACCGGCGACGGGCTGGCGCCGGACGAGGACGCCGCGCTGATCCAGCGACGGGACTTCGGCGACGGGCGGATCTGGGGCTCCTCCTCGATCTCCCTGCTGGCGCTCGGACCGGAGCTGCTGCGCTACGACTTCGCGACCGCGCCGGTGCCCGCCGACGGGTCGGGGTGGCGGCGGGTGGCGGTCTGAACCGGACGGACGTCCGTCCCGGTCGGACGTGCATCTCCGTCCGTCCCGGTCGAACATGCATCTCAGTCCGTCCCGGCCGGACGCGCATCCCGGTCGGACGTCCAGAGCAAGTCCCGGAAACGGACTTGAACCTGACGCTGCGGGAGGCGGCATCGTGGGCCTCCGTCGACCCCCGCACCCGATGGAGGACCGCGATGGAGCGCCCACCCCGCCCGTCCGCCGTACTGGCCGCCCTGCTGGCCGTCACCCTGCCGCTGCTGGGCGTCCCGCTCGCGGCGACCGCCGGCCTGCTGCTCGGCGGCGCCGTGCACCGGGCCGTGCCGAGCGGCAGCCTGCTGGGCACGGTGGCCGGCGCCCTGTTCGGGTGAACCGGCCCCGATGACGCCCGGACATACGCTCGATGAACTTCTGGAAGCAGGGCTGCCAGGCGTCTACATGCCCGTAGTAGCTTCGCCGTGGCCACCGGAATCCGGCGACCACCGACCCCCGAGCGAAGGTGCGCGATGTCCACCCTGACCTACCCGGAAGCGATAGGCGTCGGCCTGCTGCAGGGTGTGACGGAACTCTTCCCGGTCTCCAGCCTGGGCCACAGCATCCTGCTCCCGGCCGTGATCGGCGGGAAGATCCAACAGGACCTCGACATGACCGCCGACGGATCCTCCTACCTCGCCGCACTGGTCGCCCTGCACCTGGCCACCGCGCTCGCCCTGGTGGTCTTCTTCTGGCGGGACTGGGTCCGGGTGGTCGGCGGCCTGGTCAGCTCGATCCGCCACCGCCGGGTGGAGACCCGGGACGAGAAGCTCACCTGGCTGCTCATCATCTCCACCATCCCGGTCGGCGTGGCCGGCCTCGTCCTGGAGAAGGCCCTGCGGCACGCGCTCGGCAAGCCGCTGCCGGCCGCGGTCTTCCTCGCCGTCAACGGGCTGGTGCTGCTCGGCGCCGAACGGCTCAAGCGCGGCGGCAGCGGCCGCCGCCGGGCCGGGTACGCCGCCCCCGTCGACGAGCCCGGCCTCGACCCGGCGGTCGCCTCCGACGTCCGGCTGACCAAGCTCAGCTTCGGCCAGGGCGCCTGGATCGGCGCCGCCCAGATCCTGGCGCTGTTCCCCGGCATCAGCCGCTCCGGCGTCACCATGAGCGCCGGCATCCTGCGCGGACTGCACCACGAGGACGCCGCCCGGTTCTCCTTCCTGCTCGCCACCCCGGTCATCCTGGCCGCTTCGGCGCTCAAGGTGCCCGAGCTGTTCAAGCCGGAGAACTCCTCCGTCCTCGGCCCGGTCGCGGCCGGCAGCGTCGCCGCCTTCGTGGCCGGCTACATCTCGGTGCGCTTCCTCACCAAGTACTTCGAGACCCGCAGCCTGACGCCGTTCGCGGTGTACTGCTTCCTGGCCGGCCTCGGCAGCGCGGTCTACCTCTCCGTCTGAGCCCCTCTCCGTCTGAGCCCCTCGACGCCGGAGCCCCTCGACGCCGGAAATCTGCGCGCGCTGCCCGCCCGCCTCGGCGACGATGTCACCGACAGGGCAAGCGACTTCACGGTGGGAGGACAGGTGCGCAAGGTGGCCGAGGGAAGAGCGGCGGTCGTCACGGGCGGCTCGCGGGGCATCGGACGGGCGATCGTCGAACGGCTGGCGCGCGAGGGCGCGGACGTCGTCCTCGGCTACGCCACCGACCGGGCAGCCGCCGAAGCGGTGGTCGACGCGGTGGCGGCGGCCGGCGGCCGCGCCTGGGCGGTACGGGCCGACCTCGGCGAGGCGGGCGCCGCCGAGCGGCTGATGGCCGAGGCCGAGGACCGGCTCGGCGGGCTGGACATCCTGGTGAACAACGCCGCGAAGTCCTTCACGCCCACCCCGCTCGCGAACCTCGACGACACGGCCTTCGAGGCCGTCCTGGCCGTCAACACCCGCGCCGTGTTCGCCACCGTCCGCTACGCGGCCCGCCGGATGCGCGACGGCGGACGGATCGTCAACATCTCCAGCGTGAACACCGCGCGCCCCGTCCCCGGCATCGCCGCGTACGCGGCCAGCAAGGGCGCCGTCGAACAGCTCACCGCCGTCGCCGCGGCCGAACTCGGCCCGCGCGGCATCACCGTCAACACCGTCTCCCCCGGCGCCACCGACACCGACCTGCTGCGCGGCACCAACCCGCCCGAGGCGCTCGACCGGGTCGCGGCGATGACCCCGCTGCGCCGCCTCGGACAGCCCGAGGACATCGCCGACGTGGTCGCCTTCCTGGCCGGGCCGGACGCCCGCTGGATCACCGGGCAGAACCTCCGGGCCACCGGCGGCCTGGGCTGACCGGCCGCTGACCGACGCCTGACCGACGCCTGATCGACGACAGCCCTCGGGCCGTCCGGCGAACTGCCGGACGGCCCGAGGGCGTTCTAGGCACCGAGCCCCAGCGCGGCCAGGCGGGCCGGGTCGGTGAGGATGTCCAGGCCGGTGATCCGGCCCCGGTGGATCGTGAAGGACATGACCGACAGCGGACGGCCCCCGGCGAAGGACACCACCCCCGGCGAGCCGTTGACCAGCACCAGGCGCCCGTCGGCGGCGAACCGGGCGAAGGCGATCGCCTGGGCGGCGACGTCCGCCGCGCCCCGGCGCAGCACGCTCGGCACCAGCGTGCCGCCGTCGGAGCGGGCCACCACCTCCGGGTCGAGCACCGTCAGCAGGGCGTCGAAGTCGCCGCCCCGGGAGGCGGCCAGGAAGGCCTCCACCACCCCGCGCTTGAGACCGTCGTCGGTGTCGGCCGCCGGGGTGGCGCCCTGCACCCGGCGGCGGGCGCGGCTGGCCAGTTGCCGGGTCGAGGCGGCGGTCCGGCCGAGCACCTCGGCGATCCCGTCGAAGGGCACGTCGAACATGTCGTGCAGCACGAAGGCCACCCGCTCCACCGGGGAGAGCGTCTCCAGCACCACCATCAGCGCGATCCCCACCGAGTCGGCGACCAGGATCTCGTGCACCGGGTCCGGCGTCGCCGGCCCGCTCACCACCGGGTCCGGCAGCCGCACCTGCCCGTCCTGCTCGGGCAGCGGGTCCTCCCGCCGGGAGGCCCGGGACCGCAGCTGGTCCAGGCACACCCGGCCGACCACGGTGGTCAGCCAGGCCCCGAGGTTGCGCACCCCGTCCGTGTCGCTGCGGCTCAGCTTGAGCCATGCCTCCTGGACGGCGTCCTCCGCCTCGGCCACCGAGCCGAGCATCCGGTAGGCCACTGAGCGCAGTTGGGGCCGCTCGGCCTCGAACCGTGCGGCCAGCAGCTCCGTTCGGGAGATTTCCCCGCTCATCTGTCACATCCTCGCGTCGGGATCCGTCGAACCGGTGACGGACACCGCCCACCCCGAGCACCCGGCAGCCCCAGCAACCCCGGGAGCCCCGAGAACCCCGCCCCGATTCTGCCGGACCCGACGGAGGGCAGCCACCGCCTCGACCACTTCGACACCTCGACACGGAGCGCCCGCCGCCCCGCCCGAAGCCGCGCCCGGAGCCGCGCCCGGAGCCGCGCCCGACAGGCGAGAATGGGGCCCGTGAACGGCTCCTGGACCTCCTTCGGCGGCGATCTGCATCTGGACCTCACCGAGCGGCGCGGTGCCGGCGCGGGCCTGCGGGCGGCGCTGGAGGACGCGCTGCGCGAGGCGGTGCAGGACGGACGGCTGGCGCCCGGTACCCGGCTGCCGTCCTCCCGGGCGCTCGGCGAGGACCTCGGGATCGCCCGCAACACGGTGGTGGAGGCGTACGGGCAGCTCACCGCCGAAGGGTGGCTCAGCTCGCGACAGGGGTCCGGCACCACCGTCGCGCGCCGGGCCGTGCCGGTGCGGGGCGAGCGGTCCGCACCGGCCGGGGGTCCGCACCGGAGCGTGCGGCACGACCTGATGCCGGGGCGGCCCGACCTCTCGCTCTTCCCCCGCACCGCGTGGCTGGCCGCCGCCCGCCGCGCCCTCGCCACCGCCCCGCACGAGGCGCTCGGCTACGGCGGCCCGCTCGGCCGGATCGAGCTGCGCGAGGCGCTCACCCACTACCTGGCCCGGGTCCGCGGGGTCCGCACCGACCCGGAGCACCTGCTGATCTGCAGCGGCTTCCAGCAGGGCCTCGCCCTGCTGTGCGCGGCACTGCGCGAGCGCGGGGCCCGGTCGCTCGCGGTGGAGGGGTACGGGCTGCCGCCGCAGCACGCCGTGGTGCGGGCCGCCGGGCTGGCCACCGTCCCGCTGCCGCTGGACTGCGAGGGCGCGCTGGTCGACCGGCTGGACGCCGGCTCCGCCGCCGCCCTGCTCACCCCCGCCCACCAGTACCCCACCGGTGCGCCGCTGTCCGCCGACCGGCGGGCGGCCGCGGTGCGGTGGGCGCGCGAGCAGGACCGGTACGTGGTCGAGGACGACTACGACGGCGAGTTCCGCTACGACCGGCAACCGCTCGGCGCGATGCAGGCGCTCGACCCGGAGCGGGTGGTGTACGCGGGCACCGCCGCCAAGAGCCTGGCCCCGGGCCTGCGGCTGGCCTGGCTGGCCCTGCCGGACGCGCTGGTCGAACCGGTGGCCCGGCTGAAGGTGCTGGCCGACACGATGTCCCCGGTGCTCGACCAGCTGACCCTGGCCGAGCTGATGACCTCGGGGACGTACGACCGGCACGTGCGGCGGTGCCGGCTGCACTACCGGCGCCGCCGGGACCGGCTGGTGGCCGCGCTCGCCGAGCACGCCCCGCGGGTGCGGGTCACCGGCATCGCGGCCGGTCTGCACGCTGTCGTTCAACTCCCGCCCGGCTCCACGCCGGAGGCCGAACTGCTGGCCCGCGCCGAGGCCGCCGGGCTGGCCCTCAGCGGCCTCGCCTGGCACCGCGCCGACCCGGAGGTGCCGGGGACGGCGGAGGAGGACGGTCCCGCGCTGGTGATCGGCTACGGGACCCCGCCGGAGCACGCCTTCCCGGCGGCCCTGGGGGCCCTCTGCGGGGTGCTCCGCGGGGCCTGAGGGGCCTCGAGGGGCCTTGAGGGGCTGACCATGTCCGGGCGGGCGCCCGGCAGGAGGGTCCGGAGGGTCCACCTACTTGTTGCGGCTGCCCAGTTCGAACAGCAGCATGATGAAGCCGGCGAAGGCGTGGATCCCCGCGGTGTAGATGACCAGGCGGAGGTAGACCCGCTTGTTGGCCCACTTGCCGGCGTCCATGGTCTTCGGGCCGGCTGCGGTGTCGGCGGCTCCGACGGGAACGGCACCGACGGGAACGGCACCGACGGGGACGGCACCGGTGGCGGTGTCGGCAGTGGTGCCGGTGGTGGTGGGATCGGCCATGGTGATCTCCTCCGGGTGGTCCGACGGCAGGTCAGTGGCTCGCGGCGGGTCCGCCGCCGAGGCAGAGTTCGCCGCCGGGGCTCTGCAACAGGGTGTGGATGAAGAGCAGTTCGACGCCGGTGTCGGATTCGGCGGCGATGCAGTGCGGGGTGAGCGAGTCGTAGTGGGCGGAGTCGCCGGGGGCGAGGTGGTGCACGCGGTCGCCGAGGGTGACCTTCAGCTCCCCGCGCAGGACGTACAGCCACTCCTCGCCGGGGTGGACCCGGACCACCGCGTCCTGGACGCCCGGCGGGACGTGCACCCGCAGGGCCTGCATGGCGCGGCCGGGGGCACCGGCCCGGCGGTAGCCCCAACCCCCGGCCCGGCCGGGCTCGATGGCGCCGCCGCGGACCACCGGGTCCGGTTCGGCCATGGTCTCGCCGAGCAGCCCGGAGACCGAGGTGCCGTAGGCGCGGGCGAGGCCGAGCAGGACGGGCAGCGAGGGCTGTCGACGGCCGGTTTCCAGCCGGGACAGATAGGCTGGGGAGAGGCCGACCCGGCCCGCGGCGACCTCCAGGGTGAGCCGGCTGCTGAGCCGGTGCTCACGGAGGCGGGCGGCGAGGCCGGCGACCTCCTGGTCGTCGATCTGCCGGCCGTCGGACTGCCGGTCGTCGGACTGCCGGCCGTCGGCGGGGGTGCCGGTGGAGCTGCTGGTCATGTGACCAGTGGACACCCGCCGTGCCGTCGGGGCAAGAATTTTGCCTCTGGGGCAAACCGTCGGAGCCGGTCCGGATCCGGCCCCGCCCCGCTCACGGCCGCGGGACGTTGCGCAGGTTGCTGCGCGCCAGGTCGACCATCCGCCCGACCCCGCCCGACAGCACCGTCTTCCCGGCCGCCAGCGCGAAGCCCTTCACCTGGGCGGCGGTGATCCGCGGCGGGATGGACAGCGCGTTGGGGTCGGTGACCACGTCCACCAGCACCGGTCCGGGCCGCTCCAGCGCTTCCACCAGCACCTCCCGGACCCGGGCCGGCTCGGTGACCCGCTTGGCCTGGATGCCCATCGCCCGGGCGATGCCCGCGTAGTCCACGTCCCCGTTGTCGATCTCGGACTCCGGGTAGCCGGAGACCAGCATCTCCAGCTTGATCATGCCGAGCGCGCCGTTGTTGAAGACCACCGTCTTCACCGGCAGCCGGTACTTGGCCACCGTGAGCAGCTCGCCGAGCAGCATGCCGATCCCGCCGTCGCCCGCCATCGCGACCACTTGCCGTCCGGGGCAGGCGAGTTGGGCGCCGATCGCGTGCGGGAGGGCGTTCGCCATCGAGCCGTGCAGGAAGGAGCCGATCACCCTGCGGCGGCCGTTGGGCTGGAGGTAGCGGGCGGCCCAGACGTTGTTCATGCCGGTGTCGACCGTGAACACCGCGTCCTCGGCGGCGACTTCGTCCAGCACCGAGGCGACGTACTCGGGGTGGATCGGCAGGTGCTTCTCGATGTCCCGGGTGTAGGCGCCGACCACGTCCTCCAGCGACTTGCAGTGCTTGCGCAGCATGCCGTCCAGGAAGGACCGGTCCGGCTTCGCGTCCAGCAGCGGCAGGACGGCCCGCAGGGTGGCCGCGACGTCGCCGTGCACGGCCAGCTCCAGCGCGGTGCGCCGGCCCAGCCGGGTCGCGTCGTGGTCGACCTGGACGGTGTGCGCCTGCGGCAGGAAGGAGTCGTACGGGAAGTCGGTGCCGAGCAGCAGTACCAGGTCGGCGGAGTGCAGCGCCTCGTGGCAGGCGCCGTAGCCGAGCAGGCCGCTCATCCCGACGTCGTACGGGTTGTCGTACTGGATCCACTCCTTGCCGCGCAGCGAATGCCCGACCGGCGCGTTCAGCGCCTCGGCGACCGCCATCACCTCGGCGTGCGCCCCGCGCACCCCGGCGCCGCAGAACAGGGCGACCCGGCGGGCCGCGTTCAGCAGCCGGGCCAGCTCCTGCACCTGGGACCAGGGCGGCGCGGCCACGGCCTGCTCGGTGAGGAAGTGGCTGCTGCCGGTCGGCCCGGCGGCGGGGAGGGCGGCGACGTCCCCGGGGAAGGCCAGCACGGAGACGCCGTGCGAGCCGAGCGCGTGCTGGATCCCGACCCGCAGCAGCCGGGGCAGCTGGGCGGGGGTGGAGAGCATCTCGCACCAGTTGCTGCAGTCGGTGAACACCCGCTCGGGGTGGGTCTCCTGGAAGAAGCCGGTGCCGATCTGCCCGGACGGGATGTGCGAGGCGAGCGCGAGCACCGGCAGGCCGCTGCGCTGGGCGTCGTAGAGGCCCTGGATCAGGTGGGTGTTGCCGGGGCCGCAGGAGCCGGCACAGACCGCGAGGCGGCCGCTGAGCTCGGCCTCGGCGGCGGCCGCGAAGGCGCCGGCCTCCTCGTTGCGCACGTGCACCCAGCCGATGCCGTCCGCCCGGCGGATCGCGTCCACCACGGGGTTGAGGCTGTCGCCGACCACGCCGTAGACCCGCTCCACCCCGGCCTGCCGGAGCACCTCCACCATCTGTTCGGCCACGGTCGCCACGGGTGCTCCCCTTCGCCGGGCGCCGGGCGTCAGCCGGGCGCCGGTTGTCACAGGACGTGCCCACCCTCCGGCGCGGGGGCCCGCTCCGCATCCGGAGCGGGCCCGAACAGGCGAGCGGCCGGCCCGGCCACTGCGGTGCAGGACGGCTCGGCCACTCCGCCGCCGGCAGGCCCGGCTACTCCGCCGCCAGGTGGTCATGCTGGCCGAGCTTCCCGGCGGCCAGGCCCGCCTGGGGCTGGCGGCGGGCCGGTTCGCGGCCCGGGGGCTGGATGCAGCGCTCCTGGGCGGGCGGGGCGGTGGTGGGCAGGGTGACCGGGGAGCCGGCCTTGACCTGGACCGTCTCGCCGTCGTGCCGCAGGTGGATCACCTCGCCCCGGCGCAGGGTGTAGGTGGTGCCGTCGTGGGCGATCCGGACGCCGAGCAGGTGGCCGCGGACCAGCAGCGAGAAGCTCAGCTTCATCAGCCCGGAGGGCAGCCGGGGCCGGAAGTCGAGCGTCTCGCCGTGGTCGCGCAGCCCGCCGAAGCCGGCCACCAGGGCGATGCAGGCCCCGGCGAGCGAAGCCATGTGCAGGCCGTCGCGGGTGTTGCCGCCGAGGTCGTGGAGGTCCATCAGCGCCGCCTCGGCCGTGTAGTCGTAGGCGAGGTCGAGCTGGCCGACCTCGGCGGCGATCACGGCCTGGGTGCAGGCGGAGAGCGAGGAGTCGCGGACGGTGAGCCGCTCGTAGTAGGCGAAGTTGCGGGCCTTCTGCTCGTCGGTGAAGGCATCGCCGCGGACCTGCATGGCGAGCACCAGGTCGGCCTGCTTGACCACCTGCTTCCGGTACAGGTCGAAGTACGGGTAGTGCAGCAGCAGCGGGTACTTCTCCGGCGGGGTGGACTCGAAGTCCCACACCTGGTGGTGGGTGAAGCCGTCGGCCTGGGGGTGGACGCCCAGGTCCTCGTCGTACGGGACGTACATCGCGGCGGCGGCGTCGCGCCAGGCGGCGGTCTCCTCGGTGTCCACGCCGAGCGCGTCCGCCTCGCGCGGGTGGCGGACGGCGGCCTCGGCGGCGGCGCGCAGGTTCGTCTGCGCCATCAGGTTGGTGTAGACGTTGTTGTCGGCGACGGCGCTGTACTCGTCCGGACCGGTGACGCCTTCGATCCGGAACTTCCCGGCGCTGTCGTGGTGGCCGAGCGAGCGCCACATCCGGGCGGTCTCCACCAGGAGTTCGAGGCCGTAGTCGCGCTCGAACTCCGCGTCCCCGCTGGCCCGGACGTAGCGGGCGACCGCGGCGGCGATGTCGGCGCCGATGTGGAAGGCCGCGGTGCCGGCCGGCCAGTACCCGGAGCACTCCTCGCCGCGGATCGTCCGCCAGGGGAACACGGCTCCGGACAGGCCGAGTTGGGCCGCGCGTTCGCGGGCGAGCGGGAGCGTGGTGTGCCGCCAGCGCAGCGCCTGGTTGACGGCGCCGGGCAGGCAGTAGGTGAGCACCGGCAGGACGAAGGTCTCGGTGTCCCAGAAGCTGTGCCCGTCGTACCCCGGGCCGGTCAACCCCTTGGCGGGGATGGCGCGTTCCTCGCTGCGGGCGCCGGCCTGCAGCACGTGGAAGACGGCGAACCGGACGGCCTGCTGGAGTTCGACGTCGCCCTCGATCTCGACGTCGCTGGTCTCCCAGAACTCCCTGAGGTAGTCGGCCTGTTCGGCGACCAGCCCGTCCCAGCCGGTGTAGCGGGCGGCGTTCAGCGCGGCCTCGACCTGGTCCCGGACGGCGGGCAGCGAGCGGGTGCCGGACCAGCCGTAGGACATGAACTTGACCAGCCGCAGCCGCTGTCCGGGGGCGAGCACGGTGGTGACGCTGATCCGGCAGTGGTCGGCCTCGGCCTCGGCGACGGTGTCGAGCCGTTCCGGACCCTCGATGACGTGGTCCATTCCGGCGGCGACCCGGATGCCGCTGAACCGGGTGCGGTGCACCAGGACGGCCTTGGTGCCGCTCGCGTGGTGCGCCTCGGCCTGCAGCGGCGCCTCCAGCACGGCGGCGGCGCGCGGATCGCCCTCCGGGCCGCCGGGCAGCTGCTCGTTGGCGACCAGCTCGGACTGGAGCACGATCCGCACCGGCCCGTCCACCGCCTCGACGGTGTACTCCACGGCGGCGATGGCCCGTTGGGTGAGCGAGACCAGCCGGGAGGAGCGCACCCGGATGGTCCGCCCGGCCGGGGAGGTCCATTCGCAGTCGCGGTGCAGCAGGCCCTCGCGGAAGTCCAACCAGCGGGTGTGGCTGACCAGTTCGCCGTAGCGCAGGTCGAAGGGCTCGTCGTCCACCAGCAACCGGATGATCTTGCCGTTGGTGATGTTGATGACGCTCTGGCTGGACTCCGGGTAGCCGTAGCCGCCCTCGCCGTACGGCAGCGGACGCAGTTCGAAGACGCCGTTGAGGTAGGTGCCGGGCAGGCCGTGCGGCTCGCCCTCGTCCAGGTTGGCACGCAGGCCGATGTGGCCGTTGGAGAGCGCGAAGACGGACTCGGCGCGGGCCAACGCGTCCTGGTCCACGCCGTGTTCGGTGACCTGCCAGGGGTCGATGGCGAAGTTGTCGGCAGGACTCATCGCTCGTCTTCCCCCAGCAGCTCGGCGAGGTCGTCGACGACCACGGTGGCGCCGTCGCGGCGCAGTTCGGCGGCCTGCCCGGTGCGGTTGACCCCGACCACCGCGCCGAAGCCGCCGGCCCGGCCGGAGGCGACCCCGGCCAGCGCGTCCTCGAAGACGGCGGCGTGCGCGGGTTCGACGCCGAGCTCCCGGGCGGCGTACAGGTAGGTGTCCGGGGCGGGCTTGCCGGGCAGGGACCGCTGCTTGGCGACCACGCCGTCCACGATCACGTCGAAGAGGTCCAGGATGCCCGCCGAGCGCAGCACGTCCCGGCAGTTGGCGCTGGAGGAGACCACCGCGCGGGGCAGTCCCAGCGCGCGCAGCCGGTGCACGTAGGCGACCGAGCCGTCGTACGGGGCGACGCCCTGCTCGCGGATCAGCCGCAGCACGGTGTCGTTCTTGGCCCGGCTTACGCCCTGCACGCTACGGGTGTTCGGCGGGTCGTCCTCGGTGCCCTCGGGGAGGTCGATGCCCCGGCTGTGCAGGAAGGCGCGGGTGCCGTCCAGCCGCGGGCGGCCGTCCACGTAGGTGTCGTAGTCGGTGACGGCGTCGAAGGGGACGAACGGACCGCCGGTACGGGCGGATTCGGCGCGCAGGAAGGCGTCGAAGGTGTCCTTCCAGGCCGCGGCGTGCACCGTGGCGGTCTGGGTGAGCACCCCGTCGAGGTCGAAGAGGAAAGCGCGGATGTCGTCCGGTAGCCCCAGCATGGGTGCAGTCTGCCCCGGGAACGCGGGGGATGCCGCCCATTCCCGGCGGCGCGTCGCGGGAAGGGCGGCTTCCGGTTGCCCGCCGCGGCCGGGGGCCGTCGCGGCCGCGGCACCGGTTACGGCGAGTCCGGCATCTGCGCCTCGGGCGCCTGGATGACGGCGAACAGCGCGCCCTGCGGGTCCCGGACCACGGCCATCCGGCCGGACTGCATGTCGAACGGCGGCTGGAGCACCGAGCCGCCGGCCTTGACCAGGGCGTCCACCGTGGAGTCGGTGTCGTCCACCGAGAAGTACGTCATCCAGTGCGAGGGGGTGCCGGCCCCCAGGTACCCGGGGATCGCCTGCATGCCCCCCACCGTGCGGTCGCCGACGTTCAGCGAGACGTAGCCGCCCTGGATGGTGGCCGGGCGCAGCCCGACCGCCGGCTGGTAGAAGCGGCCGGCCACGTCGGTGTCGGAGGTGTTGAGCTCGTTCCAGACCAGCGCGCCGGGCTCGTTGACGACGCCCGCGCCGATGAAGTCCATCGCCTGCCAGACCCCGAACACCGCGCCGGTCGGGTCGGCGGCGACCAGCATCCGGCCGATCGTGCCGACGTCCATCGGCTCGTAGAGCACCGTGCCGCCGGCCCCGGCGATGGCGGCGCGGGCCGCGTCGGCGTCGTCCGAGGCCAGGTAGGTGGTCCAGGCGACGGGCGGCAGCGGCTGGCCCTCGGGCCCGGACCGCGCCATGATCCCGGCGACCGGACGGCCGTTGAGGGTGCACACGGCGTAACCGCCGAACTCGGCCGGGCCGACCTCGCCCTGCCAGCCGAACAGGTCGCGGTAGAAGTCGAGCGCGGCCTGCTGGTCGCTCGCCATCAGGTCGATCCAGCACGGGGTGCCGGGCTTGTACGGATCGGTCACTAGGGGCATTGCGGGGCCTCCCGGAGGCGGTGGTGGCCGGCTGGGGTCGTCGGGCGGGCGGGGCCCGGCCCGACCGGTACGGCCGTCCGCACGGACGGCGCTTACGACGGCGGTACACCGCCCACCTTCGGTCCGGCGCCGCGTTCCCGCCACCGGACGGCGCCCTCGCGGGCGACCGGCGGCGGGGCGGCGGCCGGGCGGCGGCCGGGCGGTGACCCCGCGTTCACTCCTCGTCGTGGCGCAGGGCGGTGACGAAGAGCGGCTGCGCCTTGCCGCTCTGCGCGTAGTCCTTGAGCCGGACCAGCAGTTCGGCCCAGGTGCCGGCCACCATCGGGACGCCCTCCTCGCTGCCCGGCTGCCAGCCGCCGTGCCGGAACAGCAGCCGGGTGCGGACGGGGGCGTCGGGCTGGTCGGAGAGGTCCCAGCTGATCCAGGTACCGGCCCAGTGCGGCGGGAAGGCCCCGGCGTTGGCCCACAGCACCCGGTCCGGGTCGGCCCGCTCGCGGCGCAGCCGGAACGGCTCGGGGACGCCGGGGAAGTCGAAGAGCAGCACCTCGCCCTCGCGGTCCACGCCGGTGGTCCACCAGCTGGTCAGCCCGACGTGGGTGTTGAGCGCGTCGAGCACGGCGGACCGGGGCGCGGCGATGTCGATCTGCATGGCGATCTCGGGCATGGGGTCCGCCTTTCGGTGACGGTGGTCCCCTCTGCGGCCCGGTCCGGCGACGATCCGGGGACGGGCCCTGAGCCCACGATGGCACGACCCCGGGCCGTACGCGCCCCGGGGTCGTGCGGTCGGTCCGGCGGGTGCGGTCAGCCGCCGCTGCCGTAGGTGGTGTTCGCGCAGATGTCGTCGTCCGCCGAGCGGGCGTCGTTGGTGACGGTGGTGGGCAGCGGCTGCGGGGGCGTCTGGACGCCGGGGGTGGCGCCCGCGGTGGGCGCGGTGGTGCCCATGCCGTTGGCCGCGGCGAAGTCCTGGCCGACGATCACCGAGATGCCCTTCGCGCTGCTGGGCTCCAGGCTCGCGCCCGGGAACAGCGCGGCGAGCTTCTCGGCGTTCGCCTTCTGGCTTGAGCTGTACTCGATCGTGGTGGTCTTGTACTTGGTGTTCGCCGCCTGGCCGGCCGTGCTCGCCGAGTACTTGGCGCCCTTGAGCAGGTCGGTCCCCTTGCCGGCCAGGCCGTTGACGACCGTGCCGTTGTAGACCGCGACCTTGACCGAGGCGTTGGAGGGGTCCGCGGCCGGCGCGGCGGGCGTGCTGGGCGCGGCCTGCTGGGGGGCGGTGGTGCCGGCGGCGGCGTCCGGCTGCTGGCCGGTGGCGTTCTGGCCGTCGATGGTCTGGTCGGCCTTGAGGGTGTCCCAGAGCTTGTTGGCGTCGGGCTGGACCAGGTCGATGTTGGCGTCCTGGGTGCGGTAGCGCCAGGGCGCCGTCACGAACTTGAGGTCGTGCATGTCGATGTTCTTCAGCGACAGGCCGAAGGAGAGCAGCTTGTCCGCGGAGTCCAGACCGGGGTCGACGGTCAGCGACTTGGTGGCCGCGTCGGCCAGCGGCAGCAGGTTGGTGGGGCTCAGCCCCTCCTTCTTCATCTTGGTGGCGAGCGAGCTCATGAAGGCCTGCTGGCGCTTCATCCGGCCGATGTCGGAGCCGTCGCCGATGCCGTGCCGCAGGCGCACGTAGTCGAGCGCCTGCTGTCCTTCGACGGTCTGCTTGCCCTGCGGGAGGACGAGGTTGCCCTTCTTGTGCAGGTTGGGGTTGATGTCGCCCTCGTAGATCGCCTTCGGCAGGCAGACGTCCACCCCGTTGACGGCCTTGGTCATCGCGGCGAAGCCGTTGAAGTCCACCACGATGGTGTGGTCGACCCGGATGCCGGTGACCTTCTCGATGGTGTTCTGGGTGCAGGCCGGGTTGCCGCTGTCGCTGCCGCCGACCGAGAAGGCGGCGTTGAACAGGTCGTTGCCGCCCTTGGTCCACTTGCCGTTGGGCAGCTTGCAGGACGGGATCGGCACGATCGCGTTGCGCGGGATCGAGATGCCCACGGCGTGCTTGTGGTCGGCGTAGACGTGCAACAGGATCGTGGTGTCCGAGCGGGCGCCGCCGTCCTCGCCGCCGCCGAGGTCGGAGTTGTTGCCGCCGCGGCTGTCGGAGCCGATCAGCAGCACGTTGACCGGCTTGTTGCCGTCCGCGTCGGCCTTGGCCTCGGGCGGGCGGTCGGCGGCTATCGCGTCGGCGTCGAAGGACTTGATGTTGGCGTTCAGCTTGAAGTAGATCGCGCCGCCGGCGCCCGCGATCAGCACCAGCACACCGGCCGCGGACCAGGCGACGATCTTCTTCACGTTCTTCTTGGGCTTGGCACCGCGCCGCGCCGCCGCCCGGCCGCCCGGGCCCGTCCCGCCGGACCCGCCGGACCCGCCGTCCGACCGGCCGCCGCCCTTGCCCTGCGCGGCACGCCGGGCCTCGGCCCGACCGCCGGAGCGCGGGGCGGGCACGCCGCCCGCCGCACCGTCCGCCGGGAGTGCCCCGGGCGCGTCCTCGCCCCGAGCCGGGCTCTCGCCCCTGCGACCTGCCATGCGCTTACCTTTCACCGACGGAAGCGACGCCCCGGACGATCTGGCGCACCGCACTCAGGGAGACGGCCGGAACCCGCTCCCTGGTTGTACGTACGAAAGTCGGTACAGACCGACCATCGTGGCTTCCGATCATATGGAGACCGAAGGCGATCACCGACCTCCGGTACACCAACCACCCCGCAGGCCACCGGGCACTCCCGCCACAGAACGTCCGGAATCGACCGACTCGGGCGGGGTGTCGTCGGTCTCGGAGAACCGGGCCGGAACCGGGCGGGAACCCGGTGAGAACTGGACGAGACCTGGGCGAGAGCCCGATGGGAACCCGATGGGAACCGCCCGGATCAGAAGACGCAGGGGATGCCGCCGTCGGCCTGGGCGTCGACCATCGGGCCCTGCTGGGCCACGTTGGTGCCCGGGTCGGCCGGGGCGGTGGTGGGCCGGTCGGCGGCGACGCCGGTGAAGGCGGTGCCGAGGACCACGACCACCCGGTCGGGGCCCACCGAGGCGGACTCGGCGGCGGTCACGCCGTAACGGGCGGCGATCTGGTCGGCGCCGTCCTTGGCGCCCTTGCCGTAACTGACCGTGGTGGTCTTCGGACGGCTGGCGGCCGGGCCGGTCCTCCCCTCCTTGAAGCCCATGCCGACCAGGGCCTTGGCCTCGTCGGAGGAGGACACCCCGGCGGCGGAGGAGGCGTTGAGGACGTCCACGGTGACGGCCTTGGCGGCGGCGGTCGGCGGCGCGGTCGGCGGCGCGGTCGCGGTCGACTGGGCCGGGGCCGGGGTGGTGGCCGGGGCCCCGGGGGTCGCGTCGGCCGGGGCGGGGGCGGCGTCCGCGTAGCCGAAGAGCTGTTTGACGATCTTCTGGATCTTGGCCGGGTTGACGAGGTTGACGTCCTGGCCGTTGACCGACGAGAGATCGGCCACCGGGAGGGTGCGGAACTCGGCGTTGCCCCCGGTCAGATTGGGGGCCTGCTGGGCGAAGTCCAGGACGTTCCACTGGTTGTCGATGACGAGGTCCTGCTGCAGCACACCCATCAGCTCCCGCATCTTGCCGAGGTCGCCGACGATGCCCTTCTGCTTGAGGTTGTAGACGACGTAGGAGACGAAGGCCTGCTGGCGGTGGGTGCGGGCGAAGTCGTCGGAGTTGCCGTGGCCGTCGTCCAGGTTGTGGCGCTGGCGGACGAAGGAGAGCGCCTGGGCGGCGTCCAGCTTGCTGTGCCCGGCGGGGAGCTTGAGTCCGGTGCCACCGCCCGCCTTGGTGGCCGTCCTGGCGATGATCGGGTCGTCCACCGGGTGGGTGAGGCAGACCTCGATCGGCGCGAGCACCTTGGCGATGTCGTAGAAGCCCTTGAGGTTGACCTCGGCGACGTGGTCGACGGGCTGGTCGAGGAAGGTCTGGACGGTGCGGATGGTGGCCGCGCGCCCGACGTCCCGGCCGGCCTTCTCCAGGTCGGGGCCCTTGAGGCCCTTCGCCTTGGGGCTGCCGTTGAACTGGTCCTTGGCGTTGCCATAGGCCTCCTTGATCTTGGCCATGCCCATCTTGGTCCCGTCGCCCTTGTACGTCATGACGTAGTCGTCGCGCGGGATGGAGACCGCCTGCACCTTGCCGCCGCCCGCCGGTATGTGCAGCAGGATCAGCGAGTTGGTGTTGTAACCGCCGATCTCGGAGTCGTGGCCGGCGTGCAGTTCGTTCTCCACGATCGACGGGTCGAGGTCCGAACCGTCCATCGCCTTGCGGCTGTCCAGGCCGATCAGCAGCAGGTTGATCGAGTTGTCGAGGTGCTTGGGGGCGTCCTTCCTGGTCTCGTCGAGGGCCTTGGAGGTGGTCATCCCGTCGGTCAGCGACGTGTACTCGTACCAGACCACCCCGCTGGCCGCGAACACCGCGAGACCGACCCCGCAGGCAACCACCCGGCCCGCGATCAGCAGCGGGGAACGCCCGCCGCCACCGGCCTTGCGGGCGGCGGCCCGGCCGCCGGCCTGCGGCGGCTGCTCGGGGCCCTGCGGCCGCTCGGGGCCCTGCGGCTGCTCGGTGCTCTCGGTGCGCTCGGCCATGGTGCGTCCCCCGGCTCCCGGACCGTTCGATCCGTGTTCGACAAGGCATGGAGCCGCCAGCGAAACACAGAAACGGATCACGCCAAAGCGGTTCGAGGTCGAATTGCCAGCGCTGGAACCGATTTACCGCAGATTGACCTCGGCCGAGACGAGTCCGGCGGCGGCATCGGTTCGCCGACGCATCGTCAAGTAGTGCACCCGACAGTGCAATGGCTTGGCCAACCTTCCCCCTGATCCCCTTGCCCTGGCCATGACAGTCGGCCCATCCTGAACTACCACTCGCCAACGGCCGCCCCCACGGCCTCAGTTGGCGTGTGCTCCTCCTGTTCGTCCCCTCACGAAGGAGTCAGCATGCGCAGATTCATGATCCGCCTCGCCACCCTCGCGGCAGCGGCCACCACCCTCGCCCCCGTCGCGCCGACCACCGCGGCAGCGGCCCAGGGGCTCGCCTTCCGCCCCCTGCAGTACAACACCAACGGCTACAACTGGGGCGGCTACGCCGCGACGGGCAGCGGCTTCAGCTCGGTCTCGGCCTCCTGGACCGAACCGGACGCGACCTGCAACTCCACCAACGACCTCTACGCCCCGTGGGTCGGCATCGACGGATACGGCTCCTCCAGCGTCGAGCAGACCGGGGTGGCGACCGACTGCTCCAGCGGGAGCCCGGTCGACCAGGCCTGGTACGAGATGTACCCGGCGAACCCGGTCTACCTGAGCCTGAGTTCGTACCCGGTGTCGGCCGGCGACCACATCACCGCCTCGGTGAACTACGTCGGCAGCAACCGGTACACGCTCAAGCTGACCGACTCCTCACGGGGCTGGACCTACACCACCACCAAGTCCACCACCGCCCAGCGGACCAGCGCCGAGGTCATCATCGAGTCGCCGACCGGCGCGTACCCCGACTTCGGCACGCTGAACTTCACCTCGGCCACCGTCAACGGCAAGTCCCTCGGCTCGGCCGGCCCGGTCGCCCTCGACCCCAGCTCCAACGGCACCTACGAGGCCAGCACCGGCGGCCTCGGCTCCGGCGGCACCAGCTTCAGCGAGACCTTCCTGGCGGAGTGACCGCCCCCGGTGCCGCGGCGGGCGGGCGCCCACCCGCCCCGGCACCGGCCCCGCGGCCCCGGCAGGGTCCGGCAGGGTCCGGTCAGCGGGCCAGCAGCTGCCGCAGCTGGTCGATGACGAACTGCGGATCCTCTTCCAGCACCCAGTGGTTGGCGTTCGGCACGACCGCGGTGGTCACGTTCGTCGCGACGTTCTTCATCTCCTCGCCGATCGAGTCCTTCATGCTGTTCTGGCCGCCGAGGCCGAGCACCGGCATGGTCAACCGGCCGTGGTCGAGCAGCGCCTGCACGTCGCGCATGCCCGTGTCCTGCTGGCGGAAGAAGTCGAAGCCCGAGCGGGTGGCGCCGGGGCGGCTGTAGGCGGCGATGTACTCCCGCTGGGCCTTGGCGCTCGGCGCCCCGCCCGGACCGCCGTTGTTGTAGACCGACCCGTAGAAGACCTTCTCCTTGCCTGCCACCAACTGCTCCGCCACTCCGGGCTGCTGGCCGTTGACGAAGGAGTCCCACCACAGGAAGTTCGGCTTGTCGGCGACCAGTTTCAGGTACCAGAGGGTGGGCGGCGCCTCCAGGATCCCCAGCTGGCTCACCTGGTCGCGGTACCGGGCGGCGTAGGCCAGCGCCACCCCGCCGCCGATGTCGTGGCCGGCCACCGCGACCTTGGTACCGCCGAAGCCGAGCCGGTCCACCACGGCGTGCACGTCGGCGGCGAGGGTGAGCGGGGTGTAGCTGCCGTAGGCGTCGCTGTCGGAGGCCTGCGAGCGGCCCAGCCCGCGCAGGTCGACCGCGATGACGGTGTGGTCCTCGGCCAGCGCGGGCGCCACCTGCTCCCAGGCCTGGAGGGTCTCCGGCCAGCCGTGCAGCAGCACCAGCGCCGGGCCGTGCCCGGCCACCGCGTAGTGGATCCGCAGTCCGTCGCTGACCACGAAGCCGTCCTTGAAGCCCGGCAGCCCGCCCGGCGGGGTGGCGGAGGCCTCGGCGGCGCTGCCGGTGGTGGTGAGGACCGTGACGGCGGCGAGCGCGGCGGCGGCCGCCACGACCGGGCGGCGCTTCGGCTGACGTCCAGTCAATGCCTTTGTGCGGAACATGAATTCCCCCAAGTGATCGTTTTCGTTCGGGCGGCATCGTAGGGCAGCGGGTCCGACCCGTTCGGCGCCGGCGGTGCCCGGCCCGGCGCGGGCCTGTCGATTGACGCGAATCACGGCCCTCATTGGCGCGAACCCACCCTGGTCCGTGCACGCAGGGAGCGGGCGCCGGGGTCCCGACCGCGCCGGGATCTGACGGAGTTTTTGACAGGACTGACAACAACTGGCACGATCCTCCCCATGGCACGCCCGAGGAAGTTCGACACCGAGGCCGCGATCGACGCGGCCATGAACACCTTCTGGACCAAGGGGTACACCGCGACCTCGACCGACGACCTGGCCGAGAGCACCGGCATGCTGCGCGGCAGCCTGTACAACGCCTTCGGCGGCAAGCGCCAGCTGTTCGAACTGGCGCTGCGCCGCTACCGCGAGGGCGGCGGCGCCGGGGCGAACCCGGTCCGGGGCGACCGCCCGCCGCTGGAGCGCATCCGTCGACTGCTGCTGACCGGGGTGGACCAGGCCTCGGCCGACCACCGCGGCTGCCTCGCGGTCAACACTGTCACCGAACTGGCCATCTGTGAACCGGAGTTGGCCGAGCTGGCCCGCCAGGCCTTCATCCCACTGGAGGCCTCGCTGACCACCGCGATCGAGGCCGGCCGGCTCAGCGGCGAGATCCGCGCCGACCGCGCCCCGCAGGTGCTCGCCCGTCAGGTGATGGCCGGCTTCCACGGCCTGCTGCTCCAGGCCAAGGCGGGCTTCGAGCCCGAGTCGCTGCACGCCACCGTCGACGCGATCGTCGAGGACCTGCGCCCCTGAGCCCTTGAGCGCTTGAGCACTTGAGCACTTGAGCACTTGAGCGCCTCACCACCCCACCGCCCGAGCCCCCACGGGGGCTCCGGGCTTCCCCGCACCCAGGTTTTTGGCACTTCCACCAATAACTACTCCCGCCGGAGGCCAGACCCCATGCCCCTGCTCCCCGTCATCCTGGCGGCGTTCTTCATGTACGGCTTCGACGGCAACGTCGTGAATGTCGCCCTGCCCGCCATCCGCGCCGATCTCGGCGCCGGCCAGGCCGCCCTCGAACTGGTCGTCGCCGGCTACGTGTTCAGCTACGCCACCGGACTCGTCCTCGGCGGACGCCTCGGCGACATCCTCGGCCACCGGCGGATGTTCCTCACCGGCATGGCCGCCTTCACCGTCGTCTCCGGGCTCTGCGGACTCGCCCAGTCCCCCACCCAGCTGGTGCTCGCCCGCATGCTCCAGGGCCTCACCGCCGCCGCCATGGTCCCCCAGGTGCTCGCCCTGATCACCACCGCCATCCCCGCCGAAGGCCGGGCGCGCGCCCTCGCCTGGTTCGGCGTCACCGGCGGACTCAGCGGCGTCTGCGGCCAGTTGCTCGGCGGCGTGCTGCTCGACGGCGACCTCTTCGGCCTCGGCTGGCGCGCCGTCTTCCTGGTCAACCTGCCGGTCGGCCTGGTCGTCCTCGCCGTCGCCGCCGCCGTCCTGCCCCGCACCACCACCGGCCGCCGCCCCGCCCTGGACGGCATCGGCGTGCTCGCGGTCTCCGGCTCGCTGGCCCTCGCCCTCGTCCCGCTCGTCCTCGGGCGGGAGGCCGGCTGGCCGCTCTGGGCCTGGGCGATGCTCGCCGCCGCCGTCCCCGCCGCCCTTGCCGCCCTGCGCTGGGAGCGCCGGCTCGCCGCCCGCGGCGGACAGCCCCTGCTCGACCCCGACCTGTTCCGCGGCCGGGTCTTCCGCACCGGCCTCGCCGTCAACGCCGCCTTCATGGCCTTCTTCGCCGGCTTCGTGTTCGTCATCAGCCTGACCGTCCAGACCGGCTTCGGCTACAGCCCGCTGCGCTCCGGCCTGGTCTTCACCCCCATGGCCGTCCTCGCCATGGCCGGCTCGCTCACCGGCAAGCGGCTGATCCCCCGGTACGGGCTGCGCGTCCCCGTCGTCGGCGGCGCGATCACCGCGCTGAGCCTGCTGCTCACCGCTCTCGCCCTGCAGACCGACGGCGCCCGCCACGCCCTGCCCGTCCTGCTCGCCACCATGGGCCTGATGGGCATCGGCAACGGCCTGGTCCTGCCCTCCCTGATCGGCGCCCCGATGGCCGGGATCACCCCCGAACGGGCCGGCACCGCCTCCGGCACCCTCTCCACCACCCAGCAGTTCGCCGCCGTCACCGGCGTCGCCGTCATCGGCGGCAGCTACTTCGCCGTCCTCGACCACCACAGCCCGGCGGTCGCCGCGGCCACCGCCGGCTGGGTCGCGCTCGCGGCCGTCCTCGCCATGATCGGCCTCACCGTCCGGCTCTCCCGCGCCACCGCCTCGGCCGCCGCCACCGCCGGCTCAGCCCCCGGCGCCCCCACCCCGGCCCCGGTACCGGCCCGGCGCTGACCGGGGTCAGCCGGCCTGCCGGACCTTCACGCCCCCGACCAGCGAGTACGAGCGCACCTTGACCACCGCGCCGCCCGGCTCACCGGCCACGCCCCGGCTCCGGCCGCCGAGCAGCGAGAACCCGCTGACCTCCACCGCCGTCCCGGCCGGAACGGTCAGGTCCACCCCGCCGAACACCGAGAACGCGTCCACCTCGGCCGAGGCGCCCTCCGGGTAGGCCGGTTCCGCGCCACCGACCAGGGCCGCCTTGACCAGGTGCGTCCCCTCCACCGGCCGCACCGCCCCGACATGGCCGACGTCCTGCCCCCGCAGAACGGCTCGGGCCCCGGGCAGTGGTCGATCCACTGCCCGGGGCCCGAGCCGTTCGACGGGGAAGTACGAGTGGGGAGGGACGACGGCTGCGTCAGGCCCGGGCTCCGGCCCCGGCGTCGTGCGCAGCATCGTGCGCGGCGAAGAACTCGTCCGCGATCTCCCGGGTCCGCGGCAGCTCCGCCAGCGGCTCCCCGACCACGCGCCCCGCCAGCTCCCCGGCCAGCCGGATCACGTCCTCCCGCAGCTCGGCCTCGGCCAGCACCCGGTCCGCCGCCAGCTGCACCTGCGCCTCGGCCAGCATCCCGTCCCGCAGCGCCTGCCCCTCGGCCCGCAGCTGCGCGATCAGCGCCGCGCCCTCCTCGGTCGCGGTCTGGCGGATCACCGCCGCCTCGTGCCGCGCCGCCGTGAGCTCCGCCTGGAACTCCTCGTACACCCGCTGGGCCTCGGCCCGCGCCTCCTCCGCCCGCTCGACACCCCCCTCAGTGGCGTCCCGCCGCTCCCCCAGCACCTTCTCGATCCGCGGCAGCAGAACCGCCCCGAGGATCCCGAATATCAGGAAGAAGCAGACGAGTCCGATGACCAGCTGTGCAACATCCGGCTTCAAAGGTCCCATGACACCAAGATAGTTGAGCCTTCCTCACTCACCTTCACCGCCCCCGGGCACGACGGCGGACCCACTCCCCGACGGAAGAACGCCCATGTCAGGGGCGGCGGGGAGCTGAACCAGCGAGCCCGGGAGCATGACCAGCGCAGTGGTGCCACCGCTGTCGCTCGGCGTCAGCTGAACCCGGATGTCGTGCCGCAGGGACAGGCGGCCGACCACGAACAGGCCCATCCCGCCGGAAGCCGTGTTCACCAGCGGTGGGTTGGTCAGGAGCTCATTGATCTCGGCGAGGCCGTCCGAGCTGAGGCCGATGCCGGCGTCGTGGATCTCGATCAGCACCCGACCGTCCGGCAGGGCGTGGGCAGCAGTCCGGACCTGGGCATACGGGGGAGAGAACACAGTGGCGTTGTCCAAGAGCTCGGCGAGCAAGTGGACGAGGTCATTGACAGCGGGACCGGCCACCTCGACCGGCGGGACGGCCTCCGCCCCGACCCCGATGCGCTCGTATGACTCGGCCTCGCCAGCGGCGGCACGGAACACATCGAGCAGCGGAACGGGACCGGTCCGACGGCGGCCTACCGCGCCTGCAAACATGAGGCTGTTCTCGGTGTTGCGGCGCAGGCGGGTCGCGAGATGGTCCAGCTTGAAGAGGTCGGTCAGCCGCTCCGGGTCGGCCTCCCGGCCCTCCAGCTCCGAGAGAAGCAACAGCTGACGATGAGTCAGTAGTTGATTGCGCCGGGACAGATCGCCGAAGATCTCCGTGGCGTTCCGGTGCAGCAGGGCCTGCTTGACGGCGAATCTCACAAGCTCGTCGAAGCAATGGGCCAACCGCCCCACGTCATCACGCCCGTACAGCCCGACCGACGGGAACACCAGCCCGCTCACCGTCTCCTGGAGTCGACCGGTGGTGATCGTCCGGATGAGCTCGGGCACCTGCTCCTCGGCGAGCTTCTCCGCCGCCTCCCGCAGCTCGCGCAGAGCCGCGGGCGTCCGCAGGCGGCTCACCCGTCGGCCCTCGTCCACGATCCCCTGCGCTTCGGCGCGCGCCGACCGCCGTACCTCCTCGGCCTCCTGCCTCGCCGCCGTCGCGCGGCGGTCGGCCTCGGCGGCGCGCGCCCCCGCGGACTGGACGGCCTCCGCCCGGATCCGCTCCGCCTCGGCCCGCACGGCGTTCGCCTGCTCGGTGGCCTCTCCCAGCAGCCGGGCGACCTGCTGCCGGGCCTCCTCCACCAGGTGGGCCGCCTCGGCCTCCGCCCAGGAGCGCAGCTGCCACGCGTGCGCCTCGGCCGAGCCGATGGTCTCCGCCGCCGTCCGCTCCGCCGTCTCGACCAGCAGCTTGGTGGCGTTCCGGATCCGGCCCAGCGGGGCCTGGAGCTGCCGGTTGAGCGCGCGGAGGTCCACCCACCGGCGGCGCCAGAGCTCGATCAGTTCCGGGTGCGCCCGGTGGCCCTTCGGCTTCGTTGCGTCCACCGGCAGCGGATTGCTGACCACCCGGACGAACTCCAGCAGGAAGTTCATGGAGGGCAGTCGCTTGCCGGTCAGAAGGTCGGTGATGCCCGCCTTGGTCAGCTTGAAGACGTCGGCGGCGGCGCAGATCTCGCCGTAGGAGGGCGCCCCGAACTCGATGTGCAGCCGGTTCAGATCGTCCACGAAGGCCGCCAGCTGCCCGTCGTACGCGGCCGCGGCCACGAGATCTCCCGGGTCGGCCCCTGTCGATCGTTCTGCCACGACTCTCCCCGCCGTCCATTCGTCAATTCGCCTGGTGTTCAGCGTACTTCGAACGCCCTCGGACAGTCCTGAACATTCCTGAACGCCCGCCGACGCACGCGGCGTTCAAAGACGGCAGCGCGCCGTCCGAGCCCTCGGCCTCCGCATACGGGAACCGGCGGGGTCGTACGCCTGCCTGGGTCAGCGCCGGAACCTCTGGTCAGCTCGGACCATGACCGACAAAGACCCCGACGTCCCCGGCCGGTCCGCCGACGTCAACCCGCCGCAGGCCCCCGAGCCGCACGCCCCCGGGCCGGAGACCGCCCCCACCGGTTCGACCCGGCACCGGGCCCTGGACCTGATCGCCCTCGTCACCCTGCTGGTGATCGCCACGGGGGTCTACCTGACCGCGGGCAGCGGCGGGTTCGAGGTGATCACCGGCGCCGGCGTCGGCCTCTACGGCCTCTGGCGGGCCCGCCGCTGAACGGCCAGTGAACCGCCCGCAGACGCAGCAGCACCCCGGTCGGGGAACCCGGCCGGGGTGCTGTGCTGTGGTGGGCCACCAGGGGCTCGAACCCTGAACCTACGGATTAAAAGTCCGCAGCTCTGCCAATTGAGCTAGTGGCCCGCGGCCCTCCGTACCGGATGGTCCCGGGTGGGGAGGGCCAGGGCGATCCTACCCGGTGGGGCCCAGGGCTCCGCCAGTGGATTGGGTGGGCGCGCCGGGTGCGGGGGGCGCGGCTCGAGGCGGGCTGTAGTGGGCGGCGCGGACGCGGCGGAGCCAGGCCTCGGCGGGGCGGGGGTCGGGGGCGGCGGGCAGGACGCCGGGGCGGGCGAGGCGGTCGGCGGCGTCGGCGAGCAGCTGTTCGGCGGTGGCGGGGCGATCGGCGATGCGTTCGCCGAGGTCGCGGACCCGCTCGGGGTCGGGCAGCCGGATCAGGTGGTGGCCGGTGCGGTGCAGGCGGACGGCCTGCTCGACCAGCCGGACGAGGTGCCGGGCGTGCTTGGCGGCCCGGCGGCGGGTGGCCGGGTCGGTGGTGTCGCGGGTCAGCAGTTTGCGGAACTGCTGGTCCGCGTAACCGAGATAGGCGTTGCGGACGGCGGGTGCGCTGAGGAAGCTCGACCGGATCCCGACCAGTTCGCGACCGAGCGGGGTGGCGGTCTCGTACAGGTCCTCGGGCAGCCAGACGAGTTCGGAGGCGGTCGGGTTGCAGGACAGCGCCAGCCGGCACCACTTGGCGGCCTCGTGCAGGGTGACGTCCGGCTCGGTGGTGACGTGCGACTCGGCCGGGCGGCGCAGGCCGTGCAACTCCTCGGTGGGGACGGCGAACAGGCCCAGCCGGTCGACGTCGGAGCCGGCGTGGGCGAAGCCGTAGGCGGTGGAGCCGACGATGCCGGAGAGCAGCACGGTGCCGGGTACGGCGGGCATGCGTTCTCCTCTCGATCAGTGGTTCTTCCGGGTACCGCATCCTCTCCGGAACGGGCCGCGCCGGGCGAGCGATTTCCGGCCCGGGGCACGCCGGGCCGCCGATACTGGCCCCATGGAGCACGATCCCCGCCCGGAAGCCGTCGGCGTCGAGAAGTTGCGGGCCTGGTGGTCGCACCGGCAGTGGCTGGACCGCCCGCACACCGGGGCATCGGCCGCCGAGGCGCTGGCCGCGACCGGCTGGGCCCGCTCGGTGGGCGGCGCGGCCCCGTACCTGGGCCTGTTCGCCCGGGCCGGGCTGGGTCGGGCGGCGGTGGACGCAGAGGTGGCCGGCCTGGCGGTGCACGAGCTGCCGTCGGCGCGGGGCTGCACCTACGTGCTGCCGGCCGCCGACTTCGCGCTCGGCCTGGCGGTGGGCGCGGCCGCCCCGGAGGGCGAGCTGGCGGCTGCGGCGAAGCACCTGGGGGTCGGCCGGGACGAGGTGGAGCAGCTCTGCCTGGCCATCGAGCGGGCGCTGGCCGACGGCGGGCCGCTGGATCCGACCACGATCCGGGAGGCGGTCGGCGGCGCCGTCCGGTCGCTGGGCGAGCCGGGCCGCAAGCGCGGGCCGGCGACCACCCTGCCGCTCGCCCTCGGGCTGCTGCAGTCGCGCGGCCGGATCCGCCGGGTGCCCGTCAACGGCCGTCTGGACCAGCAGCGTTACGGCTACGTCGGCTGGGACCAGCCGGTCTCGGGGAACGCCGTGGACCTCGCCCGCCGCTACTTCTCCTGGGCCGGGCCGGCCAGCCTCGGGCACTTCCGCTGGTTCTCCGGCTTCTCCGCGGCCACCGCCCGCGCGGCGGTCGCCGAGGCCGGCCCGGTGCCGGTCGCCCCCGGCTCGGAGCTGCTGCTGCCGCCCGAACTCGTCGAGGAGTTCGCCGGGTTCGAGGTGCCGGCCGAGCCGCACTACACCCTGCTGGCCGGCATCGACGGGATCCACCTGCTGCACCGGGACATGTCCCGGCTGCTCGACCCGGCGGACGCCGCCCGCCCGCTGCCCGCCGGCCGGGCCGGGCGCACCTTCGGCGGCGAGACCGACCCGCAGACCCACCTGGTGCTGGACCGGGGCCGGATCGTCGGCCTGTGGGAGTACGACACCGAGCGGGCCGAGATCGTCCACCTGTCCTTCGTCCCGCCGGACGACGCGCTGCGCGCGACGGTGGCCCGCACCGAGGCGTTCGTCCGGGACGAGTTGGGCGACGCCCGCGGGTTCAGCCTCGACTCGCCGAGGAGCCGCGCCCCGAAGGTCGCCGCGCTGCGGGAGGCCGCCGCGGCGGGGCGGCGCGCCGGGTAGCGTACGGCCCATGTCGACCACCAGCACCGACGAGGTCCTGCTCGTCACCGGCGCCGGCCGCGGCATCGGCGCCGCCACCGCCCTGCTGGCCGCCCGCCGCGGCTACCGGGTGTGCGTCAACTACCGTACGGACGAGGCCTCGGCGACGGCCGTGGTGGACGCCGTCCGCGCCGGGGGCGGCACCGCGATCGCCGTCCGGGCCGACGTCAGCCGCAGCGCCGAGGTGGAGCGGCTGTTCGCCACCGTGGACGCCGAACTCGGGCCGCTCACCGGGCTGGTGAACAACGCGGGCACGCTGGAGCGGCAGTGCCGGCTGGAGGACATCGACGAGGACCGGCTGAACCGGATCTGGGCCGCCAACATCACCGGCCCGTTCCTGTGCGCGGCCCAGGCCGTCCGCCGGATGTCCACCCGGCACGGCGGGCGCGGCGGCGCGATCGTCAACGTGGGCTCGGCCGCCTCCCGGATCGGCTCGCCGAACGAGTACGTCGACTACGCGGCCGCCAAGGGCGCGGTGGACTCGATGACCCGCGGGCTGGCCCTGGAGGTCGCGGCCGAGGGGATCCGGGTCAACTGCGTGCGCCCGGGCCTGATCCACACCGGCATCCACGCGCTCGGCGGCGAGCCGGGCCGGGTCGACCGGGTCGCGCCGGGCCTGCCGATGCGGCGCGGCGGGGAGCCGGAGGAGGTCGCCGAGGCGGTGCTGTTCCTGCTGTCCCCGGCCGCCTCGTACACCACGGGGGCGTTCCTGGAGGTCTCCGGCGGCCGCTGACGACGCGGCGGCGGGACGGGCGTACGGGACGGCGGTGCGGGACGGGCGTACGGGACGGGGGTCCGGGACGGGGTTAAGCGAACGGTCCTCTCCGTTTTCCTTCCCCCCGCTCCGTCCGCGCCCGTACGGTGGGGCCATGACCGCTGCCTTCATCGACATCCCCGGTGTGCGCAACTTCCGTGACGCGGGCGGGATCGGCGCCCTGCGCCGGGGCGTCCTGTACCGCTCCGGCTCCCTCCACGCGCTCACCGAGGAGGGTGCCCGGAAGCTCAAGAACCTCGGCCTGCGGACGGTGATCGACCTGCGCAGCCCGTTCGAGCTGGAGGTCTGGCCGGACCAGCGGCACGGCCTCGACCACGAGTCCATCAACCTGCCGACCCTGCCCGCCAACCGCGAGGACCTCGACCGGCCCTGGCCCGAGGACCAGGCCGAGCTCTACACCTTCATGCCCGAGACCGCCGGCCCCTCGCTCGCCGCGGTGATCCGCCGACTGGCCGCCCCGGAGGCCGTGCCGGTGATCGTGCACTGCGCCGTCGGCAAGGACCGCACCGGCCTCACCATCGCCGTCCTGCAGTCCCTGCTGGGCGCCTCGGACGCCGACATCACCGCCGACTTCCTGCTCTCCAACGCCGGCCTCGACCTGGAGGACGGCCCCACCCCGTACATCGACGAGACCGGCACCGAGCGGATCTCCCGCCCGATCAACGCCGACCTCATCGCCTCCTCCCTCGCCTGGATCCGCACCCACCACGGCACCGTCCCGGCCTACCTCGCCGCCCACGGCCTCACCCCCGCCGACCTGGACGCCCTCCGGGCCAACCTCTCGGCCTGAGACCCGAGACCCGAGGCCCGAGGCCCGAGGCCCGAGGCCTGAGGCCCGAGATCCGAGGCCCGGGCAGGATGGGCGGCCCTACCGCTGCCGTTCGAAGCGCCACCACTGGGTGGGGGCGTCGGTGTCCTCCCACTGCTGGGCGCCGGTGTCGGTGGCGGTGAGGGGCTTGCCGCTGATGAAGCTGGTGACGGTGTAGGTGCCCGGGGCGTCGACGTGGGCCTCCAGGAGCCACTCCTGGGCGCCGAAGGCGTTGGCGGACCACTGCTGGACGGGGACGCCGTCCTCCGGGGAGGCGCCGGTGACGTCGAGGCGCTTGCCGCTGCCGGCGTTCTCGATGTGGAAGAGCGCGCCGCCGGGGTGGACGGCGGTGAGCCGCCAGAGCTGGGCGTCGGAGCCGTCGTCCGCGCCGAGGCGGATCCGGGCGCCGCTGCGGCGGGAGGCCTCGGCGACCTCCAGCAGCAGGCCGCTGCCGACGTTGCGGATCCGGTAGCGGCCGTCGGTGACCGCCTGGCCGGGCGTGCTGTCAGGGGCGCTGTCCGTCATGGCCGCAGTCTCGCACCAGCGGCTGACAGCGCGGCCCGCTCCGCGCTGCGGCGGCGCGCCTCGGGCCCGAGGCGCGCCGCCGGCCCGCGCGACGGTCTGCGGCGGGGTGATCGCGGCGCCGGGGTGGGCGGTCGCCGGCTTCGGCCCCGGCGGCGAACAGCAGCACGCCGGACAGCGGCCCGACGTGGCGGGGTTCGGGAGACGCGGTCACCGCGCGAGTATCCGTCACCGGGCCGGGGCGCAGGGGGTTTCCGGTGCACGGGCGGCGCCGCCTATGCTGCGGCGAATGTCCACCCGGAGCACTTCGCCGACCCGTCAGCAGCCCACCCTCCTCGAAGCGGTGGCCGCACTGGAGGCGGTGGTCGCGGCCGGCGACGACGAGGGCTTCGGCCCGGCCCTGGGTCTGGTCGGCGGGGTGTTCGGTCCGGCCGGCCCGGCCGAGCGGCGGGCGGCCGGGCCGCGGCTGGCCGCGTTGCTGCCGGACGCGCCACCGTTCCCCCGGGCCCACCTGGCCATGGTGGTCGGCGCCTGTGTGGAGTCCGGTGCCGACCCGGTGGCCTGCGCGGGCCCGGTACTGGCCGGTCTGCGCGGGGCGTTGGCCGGCGCGCAGCGGCTGGTCGAGCACTGGGCGCGGACCGGCGGCGGGCCGCTGCCGGACCAGGAGGCGGACGATCCGGCCGAGGCGCACGCCCGGATCGAGGACCCGGCGCACCTCGACCCCTGGCACGCGCACCTGGCCGTGGTCGCCTGGTGGACGCTGCACCTGTGGCAGCAGGCCGCCTGGGCGGTGTACGCGCACCCGCCGGTCCGGGCCGAGGCCCGCGCCTCGGGCGTCACCGAGGTGCTGCTGGAGCTGTTCGACCGGTACGACGGCGAGCGGCACGACTTCAAGGGCCTGACGCACTTGGCGCTGGTGCTCGACGACGAGCCGCTGCTGGTCCTCGACCGCCCCACCGGCACCGGCTACCTGCTGCGGATGAGCGGCCTGAGCGACACCTTCCAGCTGCACACCCTGCTCGCCGACGTGCTGATCGGCGGCGGCCACCTGCCCGGCACCCCGCAGGACCCGCAGGTGGTGGCGCTGGCCCGGACGGAGTTCCTGGACGGCCGCCGGCTGATCGCCACCGGCGCCTTCAACCTGGTCGCCCCGGACGGCTCCTGGCTGTGGAACGAGGGCACGCCGAGCGACATCCCGGTGCTGGACGGCGTGCGCACCCTGGTGCTGGAGCCGCTGCCGTACGAGCGCAGCTGGTCGGCCGGCCGCTTCCTCCAGGAGGTCCCGGGCGAGCTGCGGCTGGAGCGGGTGCTCGACCCGGGGGAGGCGGCGCGCCTGCTGGCCCGGACGGTGCCGGGGGCGGCCACGGTGTCGGCGTTCGGCTGAGCGCTCCGGGCCCCGGGCCCCCGGCGGGCCGCTCCGTTCACCGGGTTAGGGTCGGAAGCCGACGCACGTCCCCTACGAGCCCTACGAGTGGAGTCGACGATGGCGAAGGTCCCGAACGCGCTCGCGGCCGCCGCGCCCGCCGCGCTGACCGCGGCGAGCGGTCTGGTCGGCGGTTACGGCGTGGCCCGCTGGAGCGGTCGGCGCGAACTGGGCGGTGCGGTGCTGGCGGTGGCCGGTGCCGGGGCGGCCGCGCAGTGGCGGCGCAGCTCGGGCACGGCGGCCGCGGCGGCGCTGACCGGCCTGTACGTGGCGGCCTTCGGCGGCTCGCATCCGCTGGCGAAGCGGATCGGCGCCTGGCCGTCGGTCTTCGCCGTCACCGGGGTGGTGGCGGCGGCTTCGACGGCCGCGACGGTGCTGTCCGCGCGCAAGCGCTGATCCGCCCGGCCTGCACCGCCCGTCCTTCACCGCCCGTCCTTCACCGCCCGTCCCCGAGCCGGCCCCGGTTCAGGACGGCACGACCGCCGTACCGAACCGCGCCTCGAAGGCCGCCCGGTTGGCCGAGACCGGCGAGCGGTCCCAGACCGCGAACACCACCCGCTCGAACGCGCCGCCGTACCGGGCCAGCGCGCCCTCGAAGGCCTCGGCGACCTGGGCCGGGTCGTTGCGGAACACCCCGCAGCCCCAGGCGCCGAGCACCAGGGCGCGCACCTCGTGCCGGGCCGCCGCCGCGAGCACCCGCAGGGCCCGCTCGGCGAGCACGCCCCGGACGTCCGTACCGGCCGAACGCCGTTCCAGCTGACCGGCGTTGGGGGCGGGCGAGGTCAGGAAGGTGACCGGGTACGGTCGGGCCAGCAGCTCGCCCCGGCCGCCCCGGATCACCGGTACGGCGGGCGAGACGATGACCCGGTGGCTGTACCGCAGGTCCGTCGAGGCCCGGTGCGCCTCGTAGTAGTCCGGCGCCTCGACCAGGCAGCTGTACAGCAGCGCGCTGCGGCAGAGGTCCTCCTCCTGGGCGCGGGCGCCGCGCAGGTACCCGCCACCGGGGTTGCGCGCGGAGGCGAAGTTCAGCACCCCGACCGGCCCGGCCCCGGCCGCGACCAGCCGCCGGGCCGCCTCGACGCTGCCCTCGGCCGTCACCTCGATCCGCCCGCCCGCCGGACCCCGCTCCCCCGCCGCCAGCAGCGCGTCCAGCCCCGTCGGCGCATAGGACACCGTGCCGGCCCGGGCGGCCGCCAACTGCTCCCCCACCTGCACGAGTTCGCCCCCGGCCGTCCGGTAGCTCCCCCGCGCGGCGATCTCCTCGTTCACCCGTGCCACGTCATGCAGTCTGCTGCTCATGTCCGTGACGCTACGGGACTACCCTCGGCGCGCGCCACAGGTTATTCTCACTTCCAGAACAACACCTCGGGGGGGGCGCGTGCCGGCGAGGTGTCGGGGGGTACCGGGGGTATCGGGGGATATCGCCGGGGGAACGCGAAGGGCCCGCTCCGGGGGACGGAGCGGGCCCTTCGTACGTGGTTCAGTCAGCCGGCCGGCGGTCGATCACCAGCCGTGCCGCACGACCTCGGTCGAGGTCAGTTCTTCCAGCGCGGCTTGCGGTCGTCGCGGTTGAAGCCGCCGCCGTTGAAGCCGCCGCGGTCACGGTCGCCGAAGCCGCCGCGGTCACGGTTGAAGCCACCGCGGTCGGCCTGCGGACGGCCGCCGGCGCGGTGGTCGTCGCGGCGCGCGAACGGACGGCTGTTGCTGCCGCCGCGCTCGTCGCGGTCCCGGCCGAAGGACGGGCGGTCGCCGAAGGTGCGGGCCGGACGGTCACCGAAGCCACCGGAGCGGCCGCCGCGGTCGTCGCGGTCACGGTTGAAGCCACCCGAGCGCTCACGGTCGCCGAAGCCACCGGAACGGCCACCGCGGTCATCACGGTTGAAGCCACCGGAGCGGCCGCCGCGGTCGTCACGGTCACGGTTGAAGCCACCCGAGCGCTCACGGTCGCCGAAGCCACCGGAACGGCCACCGCGGTCATCACGGTTGAAGCCACCCGAGCGGCCACCACGGTCGTCACGGTCACGGTTGAAGCCACCCGAGCGACCGCCGCGGTCGTCACGGTCACGGTCCCGACCGAAGGCCGGACGCTCGCTGCGGGCCTCGCGGTAGGCCGGGGTGCGCTCCTCCGCCTGCGGCGCGGCGGCGGCGGGAGCCTCGGCGGCGGCCGGAGCGGCCTCCTCGCCGCCCTCCGGGGCATCGGCCGGGGCCTCGTCCTCGATGCCCAGGTCGGCCCGCTCGCGCGCCGCACGGGCGGCCAGGCGGTCGGCCTCCTCGCGCAGCTCGGTGGCGCGGCGCTGCGCGCGCTCCAGCTGGCGGGTCATGTCGGCGAGCTCGCGCTCGGCGGCACCGGCGATGTTGGCGGCGCTCTCGGCCTGGACCTCGGTGAGCGAGCGGGCGCCGGTGATCTTGGCGACCTCGGCGTCGAAGGCGTGGTCCAGGATGTGGCGGCTGGCGTCGACGCCCGCGTCCTCCATCAGGCGGAAGACGCCGCGGCGCTGGTGCGGCAGCACCAGGGTGACGACGGCGCCGGAGCGGCCGGCCCGGGCGGTGCGGCCGGAGCGGTGCAGGTAGTCCTTGTGGTCGCCGGCCGGGTCCACGTTGAGGACCAGGTCGATGCCGTCGACGTGGATGCCGCGGGCGGCGACGTCGGTGGCGACGACGACGTTGACGTAGCCGTCCTTGAAGTCGCCGAGGACGCGGGTACGGGCGCCCTGGGTCATGCCGCCGTGCAGCGCGTCGGCCTTGACGCCGGCCTCGATCAGCTGCTCGGCGACGCGGTCGGCGCCCATCTGGGTGCGGACGAAGATGATCGTGCGGCCCTTGCGGGCGGCGATCGCGTTGGTGATCGGCGCCTTGTCCTTGGGCTTCACCACGAGGATGTGGTGGGTCATGGTGGTGACGGCGCCGGCCGACGGGTCGACCTCGTGGGTGACCGGGTTCTTCAGGTAGCGCTTCACCAGGGTGTCGATCTCGTTCTCCAGCGTGGCGGAGAACAGCAGGCGCTGGCCGCCGGCCGGCACCTGGTCGAGGATCTCGGTGACCTCGGGCAGGAAGCCCATGTCGGCCATCTGGTCGGCCTCGTCGAGCACCACGGTCTGGACGTCGTCCAGCTTGGCCGAGCCGCGGTTCAGCAGGTCGCGCAGGCGGCCCGGGGTGGCGACCAGGACGTCGACGCCGCGCTCCAGCGCGTAGATCTGGTTCGACATCGAGGTACCGCCGCAGACGACCTTGAGGCGCAGGCCGAGCACCGAGCCGAAGGGCTCCAGGGCGTCGGCGACCTGCATGGCCAGCTCGCGGGTCGGGACCAGGATCAGGCCGCGCGGGTGCTTGGCGCGGGTGCGCTCGCCGTCGGCGAGGCGGGTCAGCAGCGGCAGGCCGAAGCTGAGGGTCTTGCCGGAGCCGGTGCGGCCGCGGCCCAGCACGTCCTTGCCGGCCAGGGCGTCCGGGATGGTCGCGGCCTGGATCGGGAACGGGGTGGTGACGCCGCGCTTGGCGAGGGCGCGCACGACGTCGTCGTGCAGGCCCAGGTCGCCGAAGGTGATGGTCGGCTCGGCGGCCTCGGCCGCCTCCTCGACGGTCTCGGCGGCGTCGGTGGTCTCGGTGACCTCGACGGCCGACTCGGCGGCCTCGGCGATCAGTTCGGTGGTGTCGGTGACATCGGCGGCAGCCTCGTTCGCGGGCATGGCGAAGCGGGCGTCGTCAACGAGAGACATGCAAAACCTTCCGGAAGTGGCACGCGCCAAAGTCCGGGGTTCTGTTTCACAACCGCCTCTATGCGGTCAGCCACGGATCGCCGGAACGCGCCAAGGGCGCCAGATGGGAATAGGGCGCCAATCAAATGAATCAAACGAACGATCTACCACCATAGACGACCCTCGGTATCAGAGGCAAATGCCCTGGCCAGATCGCTAATGCGCACCCGCATGCGGGCTCGGGGCCGAAGATCCGGAGCTGCCGGCGGAGGGTTCCGGGCCCGGCGGGACGGTCGCGGCGGGCGTGGTGTGCTCGGGTTCGGGGGTGCCGGACGGGTGACCGCTCGGGGTGGCCGACGGGGTCCCGGCCGCACCGCCGCCGGAGCGGCCCTCCCCGGTGCCCGTGGAGCCCGCCGAGGAGCCGCCCGGATGGGGCGCGGGGCTGACGTTCGCGCCGCCCGACGCACCGCTGCCGCCCGGCGCGCCCTCGGGAGCACCCGCCCCCGGCACCGGGACCACACCGGCCACCGTGCCGTTCGCGCCGGGCGCGAGCTCGCCCGGCGCGGCGCTCGTCGCCCCGGCCGGCGCGTTCTCGGCCTGCAAGCCCCCCTGGTGCTCCGAGCGCCCTGACGCGCCCCCCGGGTGCCCGCTACCCGCCGCGGTCGAGGGGCCGCCCGTCGCCCCCGGCCGGCCCGCCGGACCGGCCTGCCCGACCGGCGCCACGCCGTGCTTCTCCTCCGCCGCCGGACCGACCGACATGCACCCGGTCAGCCCCAGCCCGGCCACCGCCAGCACCGCCGCCGCCCGTACCACCGCGCCCGAACGCGCCGCCCGCACCGAAGCCACCGAGCTCCCTCTCCATCGCCCCACCCGGGCCGCCCACTGCCGCGCGGCCGCTTTCGGTGCCCAACGCGCGCCGGGCGCGGCGGGACACGGGCGGGTGGCGCAGTTCTCGGCGACCGCCCCCTCGGAAGCCCGCCCGGACGCCGCCGGGAGGCCGTCCCGGAAGCCCGCCTCCGCCCCGCCGCGGCCCCACCCGGCCCCGTCTCGGCCCCGCTCAGCCCCAGAGTGCCGAGGCCAGCTCCGCCCCCGCGTAGACCGCGCCCAGCCCCGCCGCCAGGCTCCCGGCCACGTTCGCCAGCGCGTACCGCCCCGCACCGGACTCGGCCAGCCGCAGCGTCTCGTACGAGAACGTCGAATAGGTGGTCAGCGCCCCGCAGAAGCCCGTGCCGACCAGCAGCTGGACGTGCGAGGAGGCCGCCCCGGCCGCCACCGCCCCGGTCAGCAGGCCGAGCACCAGGCAGCCGACCACGTTCACCGTGAAGGTGCCCCACGGGAACACCGAGTCGTGCCGGGACTGCACCGCCCGGTCGGTCAGGTACCGCAGCGGAGCGCCGACCACCGCGCCCGCCACCACCAGCAGCCAGTTCACTCCGCGCTCTCCCCCGACCCCGCGTCCGGCCCCGCCCCCGGCTCCGTGCCCCGGCCCGCGTACCGGACGACCTCGCAGCGGTCCAGCAGCACCAGCCCCTCCGCGACCAGCTCCTCCAGCTGCGGCAGGAACCCCCGCACCCGCTCCTCCCGGTCGACGATCACCACCGCCACCGGCAGGTCCTCGCTCAGCGACAGCAGCCGCGCCGTGTGCACCAGCGAGGAGGCGCCGAAGCCCTCGATCCCCCGGAACACGCTCGCCCCGGCCAGCCCGGCCGCCCGCGCCCGGTGCACGATCTCGCTGTACAGCGGCCGGTGGTGCCAGGTGTCGCTCTCGCCCACCAGGACGGTCAGCCGTAGCGCCGGCCCGCTCAGCCGGCTCACCGGGCACCCCCGCGGCGGATCAGCCGCCGGGTCAGCACCGCCGCCGCCCACACCGCGCCGAGCGCGCCCAGCAGGGTCAGCCCCAGGTACGCCAGGCCGGGCCCGAGCCGCCCGGCCTCCAGCAGCCGGCGGACGTCCACCGCGTACGTCGAGAAGGTGGTGAACCCGCCCAGCACCCCGGTGCCGAAGAACGGCCGCAGCAGCGGATGCGCCGGACGCCCCTCGGTGACCACCACCAGGAACACCCCGATCACCGCGCAGCCGACCACGTTGATCAGCAGCGTCGTCCAGGGGAAGGCCGACGGCCCGGTCTCCCAGCCCAGCCCGGCCGCGTACCGCGCCAGTGCCCCGATCGCCCCGCCCACCGCGACCACCGCCACGGCGGGCCCCTGCCCGCGCAGCACCGGCGGGCGCGGCGGCGCCGGTGCCGCCGTCGCGGTGTCGTCCAACGCGTTCTCCGAGGTCGTCACGGGCCCATCAAACACCGCCGTCCGCCGCCTGGCACACCGTCACCCCAGACCCGACAATGATCCGGTGGAGATGACCCGGGAAGAGTTCGAGACGCTGGTCAGCGACGCCCTGGACCGGATTCCCCCGAAGCTCGCGGCGATGATGGACAACGTCGCGGTCTTCGTCGAGGACGAACCCGAACCGGGCGACCCCGAACTCCTCGGCCTCTACGAGGGCACCCCGCTCACCGAGCGCGGCGAGTGGTACGCCGGTGTCCTGCCCGACCGCATCCTGATCTACCGCGGCCCCACCCTGCGGCACTGCGAGACCCGCGAGCAGGTGGTCGACGAGGTCCGCACCACCGTCATCCACGAGGTCGCCCACCACTTCGGCTTCGACGACCACGAACTGGACGAGCTCGGCTGGTCCTGACCCCGCCGCCGTGGGCCCCGCCGGCAGGGCCCACGGACAGGCCCCACCCGCCCCCGCGGAGCCCCCCACCCCCACCCGGCCCAAACCCGTTTTGGCGATCCGCCCCGCATCCCATATGCTTCTCGACGTCCCCGGGAACGCTGGAAACAGCCGAACGGACCACAAGCCCTCATCGTCTAGTGGCCCAGGACGCCGCCCTTTCAAGGCGGTAGCACGGGTTCGAATCCCGTTGGGGGCACGCAGTGCCGTAGTAAAGTGCAGTATCGCAAGACCTTGGTGGTTCGCCACTACAAGGTCCCGTGGAGCAGTTGGTTAGCTCGCCACCCTGTCAAGGTGGAGGTCGCGGGTTCAAGTCCCGTCGGGATCGCTCGTCTCGCAAGAGACGGTGCAGTACGGCCAGGTAGCTCAGTTGGTACGAGCGTCCGCCTGAAAAGCGGAAGGTCGCCGGTTCGACCCCGGCCCTGGCCACATAGCCTGACCAGCAGAAAGCCTCCGAGCGCATCGCGCTGCGGGGGCTTTTTCATGCCGTTTGACGCCAGCGCTGACGCCAACGGGCCCGAACGGCAGCAGATCCAGGCAGCCGAGACAGGCACTCCGGTGACCGGCGCGATGCGATGTCGATCACAGGGAGCCACCCCGTCGAGCTTCCCCAGGGCCGAGCGGGAAAGCACACGCCACCCCGACACCAAGGCAGTAACGTGCACCCATGACGTGGCGGGGACCGACGTATCGAACGGTGGATGGGGAGAGAATCGACGGGGCCTGTTGCCACGTCTGGCAGCGGAGTCGATGGGATGCCGAGTACTACCTCGACGACCTGATCGTCTTCGCGGACGGCGCGGTCAGGTGTCAGGACCGGACCGACCTGGCCGGCCTGGAGAAGCTCCTGGCCTCGGGCCGAATCGCCGTGACACGGCCCGGAGCTCCCGATCTTCCTGACGAACCCTCGAAGTGGCGCTCCCGTCGCAGTGAACCGCTGACCCCGGACGGGTTTCTGAGCGAGGTCGCCGACAAGATCGAGGAACTCAACGGCCGACCGAGCACCGGGCAGCGCTGCTGGGAGGCGATCCGCCGCTACCAGCAGGAGCCCGACGAGCCGAACCGCGCACTGCTGCGGGACGCCTACCTGGCAGTCCCACCTCACCGCCGGATCTATGTCCTCGGCGACATGGACCTCCAGGACCGCCCCTTGCGGATCCTTCTCACCGACCTGGGTGAGGCCGTGGACGGGGATGGCCCGGTAGTGACGGCGGACATGCACCAGGAGACGCTGGACTACTTCCGCCGCGGGGACGAAGGCGTAGCCCGCGAACAGGAGAGGCGCGCCGTCCAGTACGCCGACGATCCGAGCGGGCCCGGCCGGGCGGCTGTCATCTCCCACCAGACCGTCTACCCGCAGGGCTGGCCCGAGGTGCTGGGACTGTTCGTGCTGCGCAACGACTACCCGACACAGATCGTCGTCGCTGGCGAGACCTACCCCTCCGTACTCCACGGCTACTGGGCCCTGTCGACTGCCGACGCCGCCGATCGCCAGCGGATCCAGGAAGCTCCGTCCGGGCGGGAAGCACAGGACTTGGGCGGCCGATCGGTTCAGCGGGCGGACTGGCCGGCGATGCGGCTCGCGGTGATGGGCAGGCTGCTGCGGGCGAAGTTCACCCAGCACCCCGAGGTCGCTACGGTCCTCCTCTCCACTGGGGACGCGACGATCAGCTACACCGGCTTCTCGGACTCACCCTTCTGGCGGGACGTCGCCGACGGCCGCGGGCGGAACTGGATGGGTCGCCTGCTTGAGCTGGTCCGGTCCGAACTCCTCGCCGAGCAGTCGCTCGGCAGCCACCGCGATCCCGAGGGTCCAACGGTGACCGGGAAATCCACGAGCTCGCAGATATGACGGGCGCCCACGACGACCAGCTGTTGCCAGCAGTGCCGAAGTCAACGCCCACGATCGGGAGCCCCGGTTCGGGGGAGGTCGACGACCGGGACTTGGCCGCTCACCTGGCGATCCAGGCGTTCATCGAGATCCGGTACCTGGCCGGTCGCGCTCGGCGGTTGCCGGAGGAGGTCTCATCCGAGGAGACCCTCGACCGCATCAGGCTCCTGGCCGACCTGGGCCACAACCTGCCCGTGGGCACCAGGCCGCGCGCTCGGCGTCCCACCCGTGGGAAGCCCGACGGCAGGCGGGAACGGGCGATGAGGGAACGGCCGATGAGTTGGCTCTGGAACACGGCCGGCCCGGAGAAGCGAGCCTGGATCGTCTCGCACATCGAGAAGATCGGACTCCGCTGGACTCCCCCGTCTCCACTCCCGATCCCGCGCAAGGGAGTCCCCCCGCTCAGCGCCCGCCAGCGCATGGGCCTGCTGGCGGGCTGGCCGGTGAAGGCCCCTGCCGGTCGTCAGCCACTTCCCCGCGAGGCGAGGGTCCTGAAAGCTCTGGACACCGACGCGGTCTCCGCCCTCCACGAGGAAGCCGGGCGCCTGCGGCTCGGCCGCGGCGGGAGCAGTCCGTGGCTCCAAGCTCATCTCGCGCCCGGTGGTCCCCACTACCTGTTTCCTGATCCGGCCGACTACTGCTGGCCGGACCCGGAAGCGGGGCGACGCTGGTGGGAGTGCCGCATGCTCCTGACGATGATCGACGGCGAGCAGGTCAGCAGCATGCTGGCCGTGCTCCCCGAGACCTTCACCACCCTGCCCTCGACCGTTCCGCGCTTCAGACAGCGCCGCCTCGCCCATGTCGCCCGCGCCACCGAACGCGACACCAGCCTCTGGGGCCGGGACCACAGGACACGGTGCAGCCCGGAGCAATGCGGATACGTCCCCACTGAGGAGGAGACCACCTCGGCGTGACCGCCTGCTCACGCAGGAGCGGATCCAGCCACTCATCGCGCTACGGGGACAGGCTGACAGCTCAACCCCATGTCGGTCACCGACGGTCGACCACAATCAGGGAGCCGTCGGGACCGTAGGTCAACATCCGCGGCGGCGCCATCCTGCTGACGGCTGCCCGCAACACGGCCTCCTTCTCCGCCTGCGTGGGCCCACCTGGCGCCGTGAGACGAAAGCCTCGCAGTGCCACCTCGTACGGGTCGATGTCGTCAGGCTCGGTCGCGCCCTCCAGCACAAAGCCGAAGAAGGCGCGAAGCGCCTCCTCCCCGAGTTCGAGGGGGTGGAACGGCAAGGGGTACGGGTCCTGGGCGCCCCACGCCTCGTCCAACTCCACCGCGTGCGCCCCGGCCCAGAACGGTGCCTCGAACGGGAAGCGTTCGCCGATGTCCTCCACCACACCGCCGTCGGGCGAGAGGCTGAGCGAGCGGACCAACCGACCGTCCTCCCAGACCGCGAAGGCCAGGAAGTCCACCACGCTGTGCATCCAGTGCACGACGAGCCGACGCCCCGCGCTCGCATCGATCAGATGCTGCGGCAGCCGCGAGGGATAGTCGCTCCCCCAGTGCCGGTCACAGATGATGTCCACTCCGGGGAAGCTCCCGACGTACGCAGTCCCGGCCGGCGGGTGGGTTGCATCGCCGAGTTCGCACCCCGCTGCCTCCTCGACCTCCCAGCCGGGATACAGGCGGCCGACCAGAGCCGCCGTACGCTCGCGGTCCGCTTCCGCAGGAAGGCGCAGCGGGCCAGACGCAGCACCGTCCAGATAGACGAGCAACCCGGTCTTGGCTCCCATGGATCACCTCTCGGAAACAGCGGACCCCCGATCTGGAGGCGGGTCGCAAGCTACCAACCGCTTACGACACCGGTGCCCGGCGAGGCCCACTGGATCGGGGCTCGCCGGGCACCGGGCGAATGACGGCGGGTCAGCGCCGAGGCTAGGAGAGCGCCTCCCCGAGGCGGCTCAGGGCCTTGAGACGCTCGGCGAGGGAGGCGTGCGCGTAGACCTTCATGGTCACGCCGACGTCGCTGTGGCCGGCGATCTCCCGGACGATGTGCGGGGGCACGCCGAGGTCGAGCAGCAGGGTGATGCACGTGTGGCGGAGGTCGTGAAAGCGGAGGTCGTCCAAGCCGAGGCGCCCGCGGACCGCATGCCAGCTGCGACGCAGGTTGTCCGGCTCGTACGGGGTGCCGATCCGGGACGGGAAGACGAGGCCGTTCTCCTGCCAGTCCATGCCGGCGGCGGCCCGCTCGACGGCCTGACGCTCCCGGTGGTCCGCCAGGGCGGCGAGGACCGGCGCGGGCAGCGGCAGAGTCCGCTCGGAGGACAGCGTCTTGGGTAGGACGAGTCGCAGCTCGCCTTCGACCCGCTGGAGGTTGGTGCTCACCGTGAGGGTGCCGCGCTCCAGGTCGACGGAGCTCCAGCGCAGGCCGAGCAGCTCGCCCCGGCGCATGCCGAGCATCAGCGCGAGGACATAGAGGGTGTGCAGGCGGTGGCCACTCAGCTCCTTGAGCACGAGCTTGGCCTGAGCGGTGGTCAGGCCCTTGCCGATCCGGTAGTCGGGCGCGGGGACCTTCACGAGCTTGGCCACGTTCTTGTGGATCAGCTCCTCACGGACGGCGTGCTCCAGCGCGTTGCGGAGCACGGCGTGCACGGACTGGATCATCCGCGCGGACAGCAGCCGCTTGCAGCACTCGCCTGCAGCACAGCAGATCGGCTTGGGCCGCTGCGCGTCCCAGCCGCCCTTGCAGCACTGGCACTCGGCGCGCACCCGGTTCAGCCACACCCGGACCTCCTGGGCGCGCAGGTCGCGCAGCCGTTTGGTGCCGAGGCCGGGTATGAGGTGGACGCGGACCACGCTCTCGTAGCCCTGGTAGGTCTTGGGCCGGCGGTTGGGCAGGACCTCCTCGGCGAGCCAGTAGTTGAGGTACTGGGCGACGTTGGAGTCGGTGTCGGGCAGCGGGATGCCGTTGATGGCGTCGGCCTGCAGTTCGACGAGGGCGTTGTGGACCTCGTCCCAGGTCTTGCCGTAGATGGAGACCCGCTTGCGGAGGCCGGAGGTGGTGATCACGTAGGCGCGGCCGTGGTAGCGGCCGTCCTTGCGCAGGGTGATGCTGCCCGCGCCGTTGGGGTTGCGCTTGGCCATCAGGCCGCCACCTCCGCGAGCTCGGCGACGAACGTCCGGACGGCAGCGGCCGGGACGCGGCGGGAGCGGCCGATGGTCACCGAGGGCAGGCGACGGGTGCGGATGAGGTCGTAGACGGTGGAGCGGCCGAGCTGGAGCTGGGCCATGACGTCCGGGATGGTCAGCAGGAGCTGCTCATGCAGGGCCGTGGGGTCGGCCGCCCCGGCCGGAGCGGCGGCAGGTGCGGAGACGAGGACCGGACCGCCGAGCGAGCCGGCGGCTTCGGCGGAGGTGAGCGACGGCGGCGCCGGGACCTTCGGCGAAGCAACGATCGAGAGTGCCATGCTAGGGACAGGACCCTTCAGTTGGCGGGCGCGCGAGCGCCCAGGTGCGGAGGGATCTGGCCCGGCAGGGGCGAAGGTTTGGCGACTGGACGCCTCTGCCGTGAACAGAAGAGAAGTCCCGACCGGCCCGGTGCGGGGCGGCGGGTGACTGGGAAGAAGCTGTCGGCCCGAAGGCGGCACCGGGACGTGGTCACCGGCTACAGCGTGAACAGACCGTCAGATCGGTCTGTGGGCCGCGATGGCGGCAAGCATGGCAGGTACGGCGAGACGGCCGAGGATGACCTCGGCCTGCGCCGGGCCAGTGGCAGTCTGGCCGACGGCATGGCGACGCGTGGACAGCACGCGGTTCCTTCCCCGGTGGTTTGTGGGCGGCAACCCGGCACCGTGGTTGATCGTCGTGGATGGGCGTTTCACGCGGTTGGCAGCCGCAGTGGGGTGTGACAGTAGCTCTGGATTCCGGCCGCACCAAATGGCGCGGCGACGGCCGAGGGGTGCTCGGGCGGTCGGCCCGGAACGGGCTCGTTACTGGGCGGCCTCCGAGGACTCCAGGTAGGCGAATTCATCAGGCAGCGCGGGGGGCACGACCTCCAGTTCGCGCATGCGAGCACGCCAGTTGCGGAGCGACTGGATGTCTCGTGCGTGAATCCTGTCGAGCTCGGCGACCGTGTCGAGGAACTTCGCTCGGTGCTCGGGATCTCTGGCCAGGGCCGCCTCGCGGCGCTTCTCCTCGCCCAGCTCGCGGCTGAGCATCGCGACCGAGACGAGGATGCCGTGCTCGCGGAACATGTTGAGCACGGTCTGCGTGGGCGTCTTCATCGCCTCCTCCCGCGACTCGCCAGTCACCCAGGCCACTGCGTCCCACATCGACACTTCCCGCCCCGGCAGCACCTCGATGGTGGGGGCGGTACCGAGAGGGAAGAGCATGGTGATCGGGGGCACGCCGAGGACCTCCGCAAGGACGAGGAGCTCGGCAACATCGACACTCGCCCGCCGGCCGCTCTCGAGGTTGGCGATCACGGTGCGCGGGATCGGGTACCCGAGCGCGGCGCAAGCGTCGGTGACGTCCTGGGCGCTCAGGCCGAGCTCCTTGCGCCGAGCTCGAAGAGCGTCGGCGACGCGGGCTGTCACCTTGGACGGCCAGTCGGTCTGTGTCATGGATGCAAAATTAGCTCCGATTGTGTGTCGCCGCAAGTCCGTGGTAGGGATTGGGGCACCGACTTCCCGACCTGCCGGACGAGGTGAGCCCATGACGACACAGGAAGACCGGCCTGCTGTGTTGCAAGCCGAAGCCGAGTTCCCCAGACCTTCGCGCGGTGGCGCCTTCCGTCGCGCCGGCGCGTAGCCGAGCGGGCTCGCGCCCAAGCGCTGCCGGGAGACCGTGTCGAGCAGCCTCGCGACACGGGGCGGACCGCCCTGTCTGCCGTGAGCGGATGGGGCCACTTCGCGTTGGATCTTCGAGGGGGGCTCGACATAGTGTCGAGCTCGCGCCGCCAAGCGGATGGTCACATCAACGCCCTCTGCATGACTGGCAGTTGACCAGAGCTGCTGCGGCCTCACCGAAGAGGCTGCCCAGCTACACCGAGGCCCTCGGTGCTACCAACACCGAGGGCCTCCACGGATCCCCTAACCGCCCATCCACGACGATCGACCGCGGCGACCGGATTGCCGTCCGAAATGTCACCGGGGAAGGAATCTCCGTGCCCAAGCGTACGACGCGGCGTGCCGCCAGCGCACGCCTTGTCTCGCACTCCGCCTCCCCGAAGGCGGGGTGGTAGGCCATGGCGCGCATCCGCACCATCAAGCCCGAGTACCCCGTCTCGGAGGACCTCGCCTCGGTCTCCCTGACCGCCGAGCGCACGTTCGTCTGCCTGCTCACCCAGGCCGACGACGAGGGACGTCACCGCGACAACGCGGCCGTCCTCAACGGCGCCCTGTGGTCGCTGCGGCCCGAGCACACCGCGCTCGACACCGAGGACGAGCTGCGCCAGCTCGCCGAGACCGGCCTGATCTGCCGGTACACCGGCTGCGACGGCCGCCAGTACCTGCACGTCACCAAGTGGCACGAGCACCAGAAGATCTCCCACCCCACCCCCTCGCGCCTGCCCTCCTGCCCCGTCCACGAGCCCGCGGGCTGGTGCGGCAAGTGCAAGGCCAAGGGCCAGGGCTGTGCGCGCCCGGCTCCGGAGAACTTCCGGAGCCTTCCGGAACCGCTCGCGCCCCTCGCGGAGACCGTCCCCGCCCAGCGGCCCTTCTCGGCCGACCCCGATCCCACCCCCGCCGTGGCCCTGCCGGTGCCAGCTGCGGCGGCTCCGAGCAAAAGTGCAGGTCAGACGGCTTCTCCGGAATCCCTCCGGAGGACTCCGGAGAACGTCGTGCCTGGACCATGGACCTTGGACCATGGATCTACCCCTAAAGGGGGCGGCGGCGCCGCGCCCACCCCAGCACCCTCGTCGGCAGCACCCCACCGGGACGGCCCGGTCCTGGTCGCGGCGCCCACCGGCAAGCCGTCGGTGAACGCGGGCGACCTGCTGGCCGAGTACGTCGCCACCTGCCCGAAGCCGGTACCGGGCGACGTGCGGGGGCACCTCGGCAAGGTCATCAAGGGCCTGCTCGACGGCGGCACCAGCGACGACGACATCCGCGCCGGACTGCGGCTCTACGCGGCGAAGCCGATGAGCCCGAGCGTGCTGCCGAGCATGGTCCACGAGGCGATCAACGCCCAGCCCGCCGGGCCCGCCCGCGCCGGGCACGGAGCCGCCCGCGCGCCGTACCAGCCCTTCGCCAACCCGGCCGACGCCCGCGACTACTACGAGGGGGACCTGTGACCAGCCTGCCCAACCCCCGTCGCACGGACGAGCGTCGCGAGCCGCAGCCGGCCTCCGGCGCCGTCCTGCGCCTGGAACGGATGCTGGCCGCCAAGGGCATCGACCCCGACCGGCCGCTGCCCGACACCGACCAGCCCTCCACCGCGCTGGAGCTCGCCGACCAGCGCATACCGCCGCGCTACCGCCTCGCCGAAGCCGACCACCCCGAGGTCGCCACCTGGGTCCAGCAGGTCACCCTGGCCTGCCGACCCGGCCCCGGCGGCACCCCGGGCATCGCCCAGGGGCCCTCGCTCCTGATCGCCGGACCCACCGGCTCGGGCAAGACCCACCAGGCGTACGGGGCGATCCGCAGCCTGCTGAAGGCCGGGGTTCGTCTGCGCTGGACCAAGCTCACCGCCACCGAGCTGTACGCCTCCCAGCGGCCCCGCCAGGGCACCGACACCGAGCGGGAGATGCGCGAGCTGATGGCCTGCCCGCTGCTGGTCCTCGACGACCTCGGCGCCGCCAAGGCGTCCGAGTGGACCGAGGAGCTGACCTTGCGGCTGGTCGACCACCGCTACGAACACCTGCTCCCGACGATCTTCACCACCAACCTGGCGCCCGGCGAGGTCAAGAACGCCCTCGGCGACCGCACCGCCTCGCGCCTCGCCGAGATGTGCGAACGCGCCATCCTCACCGGCGCCGACCGCCGCAGGCTACGCGTCGCCTGACCGGCGCTGGCGCTCAGCGCCGCCCGGTCAGCGCGCCGGCCTTCCCCGAACTTCACCCCGCCCCTCGCCTCGCCGCTTCGCCATGCCCGCCTGCGGCGAGGCCACCCCTGGAGCAACACCCTTGACCACCGCCGCAATACCCCCTGCCCACACCCCGCCTGCTCGGGCCACCATCTGGGACCGGCTCGCCGTCGGTCTGCTCGGCGTCCTCGGCTTCGTCCTCTCCTACGACGCGCTGCGGCAGATGGCCGGTGCGACCCACGTGCGCGGCCCGCTCACCTACCTGTTCCCGATCATCGTCGACGGCTTCATCGCTTACGGCGTCCGGGCCCTGCTCGTCCTGCGCGAGGCCCGCTGGCCCGCCCGCGCCTACGCCTGGACGCTCTTCGCCGGAGCGACCGCCACCAGCGTCTGGGCCAACGCCCTGCACGCCGTCCGCCTCAACGAACTGCCCACCACCGGCAGCGGGCTGAGGCTCACCGACACGGTCGTCGGTGTCCTGTCCACCCTCGCCCCGCTCGCCCTCGGCGGCGCCGTCCACCTCTACATCCTCATCGCCCGCCACGGGCACGACACCGCGAGCGCTCCCGCTGAGCAGAGCGCCCTTCCGCGCACCGAGGCTTCTGCCGACCCGGTGACCGCCGACCCTGTACCGGAGTTCCGGCAGGAACGGGTGGAGGACCGCAGCGACGAGAACGCGCTCCTGGCACTCCTGTCCGCCGCCGGACTTCTGCCCGCAGAGTGGCGCGACGCGCTGCCCGACTCCGAACCGGCAGAAGCCGACGACCGACCGGCCGATGACCCGGACCCCCAGGCCGAAGCCGCCGGAGGTGTCGCCCGGGCTGAGAACAAGCCGATCGGGCGTCCGCCGGGCGCGCCGATGGAGCGGCTGCTGGAGGTGGGCCGCGCGGCGGTCGCCGCCGAGGGCCGTCTCACCCGCGCGATCGTCGAGCAGGCCGTACGCGACGCCGGCCTTCCGCTCGGCAGTACCCGCCTCACCGAGCTGATGCGAAAGCTCCGCGAAGAGCAGGCCGACGAACAGAACCCTCCGCGTTCCGAGGCCGACTGACCGGCCCTGGTGTTCGGTTGACCGGCCCGGTCGGTCAGCCGGACACCGACTTCTGCCGACCCACCGCCGCACTCGGCAGAAGGCCACCGCCGCCCGGTCACTGCACCCGGCCGGACTCGACTCGCACCGCGGACACCAGTCCCATGTGGCGTTCGGTCCCGGGAAGGCCGCGCCTGACACGTCGCCCATACCTGCGATTTCCGGCATGTCCAAACCGGCAACCACACGGACACTGCCCACCCGCACACTCACCAGCCCGCATCGCCAGCCGCCACCGAGGAACGACACGCGTGAACGCCGTCCGACGAACCCTGCACAGCCTGCTCGGGAAGTCTGTAAGCTCCCAGGACTGCAACGGAGTTGACTACCTCCCTGCCCCTGGCGGAGCAAGCGAGTGCATACGGGGCCCCTACGGGGCCACGTACGCGGACGTCCCCGCCCAGGAGGGCGTGGACGAGCCGGTGCTGCCGAGGGCGGCAGCACCGGAGCTTCACCGCGAGGGCGCGGCGAAGCAGGAGAAGCCCTCCGACACGCCGTCCGAGCCCATCGCCGACGTGCTGACGCTCCCCGTTGCCAGCTCTTCCGCGAGCGCCGCCCGCCGCGTACAGCGCGCCCCGAAGCGTCGCCGCCGTGACCCCGATAACCCCTTGCCGAAGAAGGTGGGCTTCCGCTGCACCGAAGCCCAGAAGGCGCGCATCGAGCAGCTGGCCGCCGCAGCCGAACTGAACGTTGCCGCCTACCTGGAGCGCAAGGCGCTGGCCGAGGACCTCGCCGGCATCACTACCCGCGACGAGCAGTTGGAGCGGGCCATCGTGGCGCTCGACGCGGCACGCGGCCAGCTGGCGCCGGTCGGCAACAACGCCAACCAGATCGCCTACCGGCTCAACGCCGGCATCGGCATCGAGCCGGGCCCGGCGGGGGCCGTCCTCGACAGGGCTCTGGCCCTGGTCGCCGAGGTCCGGGCGGCCGTTGCGGAGGTCGACGCGTCGGCCATGCGCCTGGCGAAGGCGAAGCGCCGATGATCAGCAAGCCCATACGCGGGTCCAAGACGCACGGCGCGCTCAAGTACCTCTTCGGTCCCGGCAAGGCCAACGAGCACACCGACCCGCACATCGTCGCGTCCTGGGGCGGCTTCGCCCCCGACCCCGGCCGTGACCCAGTCGACCCAGATGCCACCCTGGTCCAGCTCCGCGACGCGCTCGACCTGCACGTCGTCCGCTACGGCAAGCCGGTCACCCAGCACGTCTACCACCGGCCCGTGCGCGCCGACCTGACCGACCGCATCCTCAGCGACGAGGAATGGGGCACCATCGCCCGCCGGATTGTGACCGCCGCTGGCATCGCACCAGACGGCGACCCGAACGGCTGCCGCTGGATCGCCGTGCGCCACGCCGACGACCACATCCACATCCTCGCGACCGTTGTCCGGGCGGACCTCACGCAGGCCCGCCTACGCAGCGACCAGTACCGCGTCGAGTCCGAACTCACGAAGATCGAACGCGAGTACAAGCTCAAGGACCTCTCCGACACCCGCACCCGCGAGTACCGGGATGCGATCCCCAAGCGCGCCAAGGGCACGGAGTTGCACAAGGCCCAGCGCCTCGGCCAGGAGGGCACCAACCGCGACCGCCTGCGAACCGCCGTACGCCAGGCCCTGGCCGGGGCCGCGGACGAGGAGGAGTTCACCGCCCGACTCACCGCGAAGGGCGTGCTCCTCGCCGTGCGCCGCGTTCCCTCCGGCGACGTGACCGGCTACAAGTTCGCCCTTCCCGCCAGCGGCGAGAGCGGGCCGATCTGGTTCTCCGGCAGCAAGCTCGCCTCCGACCTCACCCAGCCGAAGATCCAGGCCCGCTTCGCCCTCGGCGTCGACGAACCCGCCTTCCCCACGCCCGACCCCCGCACCTGGCCCGCTGACGGCCGCCACCGGGCCAGCACCACCATCGAACGCGCCTACCCGGCCTTCGACGACGACCAGGACGTCGCCCGCGCGGAAGCGGTGATCCGGGGCGGCCTCGAAGTCCTCGACACGCTCGCCGCCACCAGCCCCACCCTCAGCAGGAAGGAACTCCACCAGGCCACACGGGCCCTGGAGTACACCCGCACCGCCCACACCCGCGCCGCCGGCGCCGACCTGCGCGCGATGCGCTCCGCCGCCCGCGAACTCCTCCACGCCGGACCCGCCACCGGCCGGGGCGAGGACGGCACGGCCGCCGCCACGGCCCTGACCAGCCTCGTCCTGCTCGCCATCGTGATCGCCAAGTGGCACGCCGCCCAAGGCCACCGCCACCAGGCCGACGCCGCCCGCACGGCGGCGGACCACCTTCGCGCGGCCTACACCCGGCACGCGGCCAAGCCGATCGCCCACCTCACCCTCGAAGGCCGACTCCTCCCGAAGCCCGACCACGACCGGCAGGCCGACGCCGTCCGCCGCACGCTGCCCGCCGACCAGGCCACCCGGCTCCTCGCCGAGGAGAACTGGGCAGCCCTCGCCGCCACCCTCGCCCAGGCCGAGGCCGCCGGCCACAACCCGACCACCCTGCTCACCAACGCCGCCGGGCGCCGCGAACTCGCCACCGCCGACTCACCCGCCGCCGTCCTCACCTGGCGCATCCGCCGCGACGCGGGCCTCCCCGCCCCCGCACCGGCCGCAACCCCCGACGAACTGCGCACCAGGGCAGCCCGCGCCCGCACCACCGCCCGCACCCCCGGCACACCGGCCACCGCGGTCATCACACTGCCGGCGCCGGTCGAACCCGACCAGGTGCGCCGAACACGCTGACCAACCCAGGTGGGCGGGTACGGAGCCTCCGCACCCGCCCACCAATCTCGCCCAGCACGGACATCACCCGTCAGCCGCCGCCGAAAGCAGAACCCAGCCAACGAAGCAGACCGCCGGGACTTCCCGAGGAAACCCGCTCAGCCAGAGCGCCACAACTACCCTGCAGCGAGGTGACGGTGTCGATTCGATGTCCTTCTCGCTGGGAGGGATCCATTCCCGCACCGCTCGTCGTATGGTCCCGTGCTGCCCCGCTGCCGACCCGAAGGGACCGCATGACCGACTACGACCACGACTTCTACAACCCCGCCCCCGAACCCGCGCGTGCCGTCATCCGCGCCGTCCCGCACCCCGCCGAGCTCAACCCCCGCGGCATCACCATCACCTGCACCGCCTGCGGCGCCCGCCGCGACTGGCTCCTCCTCGCCGTCCACGACCAGATCTTCGTCCGCTGCCGCTGCGCCCACGAGTGGCGCGAGCCCGACCTCACCCGGGCCGACTTCGACCTGCACTACATCGAACCCGAGCACGAATGGGACGACTTCGACACCGCCATGAGAGCCCTCGCCTTCGACGGGATGATGGCCGGAGCGATCTGGAACGAGTAGGCCGAACTGGCGCGGGGTCGCCCCAAACCGGTGACGACCCCGCGGCAAGCATGTCCGGCAGCGCGGTTAACCGAGGGACGCGCCGTCCAGGCATGCCTGCACGGGCTCAAAGATCCCGTAGGGCACGTATGCGGGGATCTCATCAGGCGAGACCCAGGCAAGCTCGGCCACTTCGTCGGGAGCCGCAACCTGCGCCTCTCCGGTCTGGACCGCGCAGGCTACGTAGAACAGCCACCGCCCTGTCTTCGGGTGGACACGCTCGCCCAAGAGCCTGACGGCTGCCACGTTCAGGCCCGTTTCCTCCCGGGTCTCACGGACAGCGGCCTGCAACGGCGTCTCCCCGGCCTCGATCTTGCCGGCCGGGAACTGCCAGGACAGCTCCCCCTCGCTGACCAGGCGCCGCACCATCAGCACGCGGCCCTTGTGAACCACGATCGCAGCGGCGATACCAGGCACCCCGTCGGACGTCTGCGTCACGCCTACTCCTTCCGCGAGAGGTGGCGCCGAGATCGGAGCATCGGTGGCTCCGTTCAGGAAAGGATCTCGCGTCCGAGTACCGCTTCGACCGCGCGTTCGTGAACGAGTCCGGCCCGGACGAGACGTGCGTCAGCGGTCGAGCAGTCGATGATCGTCAGGTGGTTGGCGGCCGGGCAGACACCGCTGTCCAGGATCACGGTCGCCTTGACACCCGTGAGGCTCAGGAAGTCGGCGACCTCCTCGGGCGAGATCGCCGGCCCGCGCGCGTCGATGCCCGCATCCCCGGAGATGTTGACAGTGGTCGCGGCGATGGGAGTGCGGGTCAGCGAGGCCAGCATCCCGAGTGGGCCCGGGGAGTTGGTGACGAGGGCCGGAGTACCGACGGCAGAATGCCGAGCACCCTCGTCGGCGTCACGCCAAGGCAGGAGGAGGGCCAGATCGCCCGGCCAGAATGCCTCCGCCAGGCTGCGGGCCTCGTCGGAGATCACGAAGCGTTGTTCGCAGTCCGCCAGGGACGGGGTGACGAGGACGAGGGACTTGGCGGTGGGCCGCCGCTTGCCTTCGAAGATGCTCCGGCAGGCGGGCGCGTTGGTGGCGTCGGCACAGATCATGTACCAGCGCGAGGTGGGGACGATGACCAGCTCGCCGGCTTCGAGGGCGCTGGCGGCTCGGTCGAGCTGGTCGGTTGGGATCTGCTGCATGAACACTCCGCTTTCAAGATCGGCGAGTTGGATCAGGTCTGGCTCGGCAGTAGTGCTTCCAACGGCTGTCCGGCACGGGGGAGCTGCGGGAGGTTCCTACGAGGACGCCTCGGCCTGGTGCAGTCCGGCGAGACCCGGGTAGTCCAGCCATGGGTCCCGCAGTGACTGGAGTCGGTGTTCGGCATGGGCGACGTGCGACACGCGGAAGTACGCCATGATCCGGGGTTCGCGGCTGAGGTTGCGGCCTACGGCGTGCGGCACGAGGTGGTGCATGAGCAGGACGTCTCCAGGAGCCCCGAGGAACGGCGTGCCCGCTCGGGCATCGACGTCCGGAGGGACCTGGTCAGTGATGCCGAGGGACCACTGGTCGCGGAACCACTCGGACATGGTCAGGTGTCCGCCGGGCTGGTAGCGCAGCGCTCCGCCGGTCGGGTCCGTGATGTCGGAGAGCACCACGCCGACGAGGAGCGAGAAGGTCCGCAGTTCGTCGGGATCGAGGTGGGGACAGGCGACGCCGTCGACGTGCATCGCCTTCTCGGGTTGCGACTCGGGGATGCGGACCTGGATCTGCGTGGTTGAGACGGGCTGGAAGTCTCCGAGCAGCGCACCAGCGAGAGTGGCTGCCCCGGAGCTGGAGAAGAGACCCAGCAGATCGGGGTGGCCGCCGAGTTCAGGGGCGAAGGTGCGCTGGGTGTAGGAGTGGATGAGGGCAGGGTCCATCGACTCTCGGAGCCAGTCGTCGACGAGCACACGAGCGCGAGCGACGAGATCGGAGCCAACGGCGCCGCGCTTGATGAGCAGGCCGTCACGTATGAAGGCGCTCTTCTCAGCAGGGGTGAGGGCCATGGGAACTCCTGACGAAGGCGGGCCACTGCGGGCGGTGAGGGAGAAGCTGGGTCAGGACTCCGGCAGCCGAGTCCAGGGCGCTCTCGACGATCGCGTGGCCGACGTCGGGGGACGCTGCTCGCGGGTCGCCGCCGATCACCCCGCAGGCCCCGATGGCGCTGTCGCCGGAGTTCCACGGCCACGTCGCTCCACGGTCGAGCACCAACCGGTCGATCTCCCCGCGCCGCTCTCCGTCGGCGCTGAAGTCCACAGGGAGGCGGTCGAGATGGACGTCCTCGGGGGCGAGAGCGAGCATGAGCGAGGTCTCGCGGTGGCCGGCGTGAATCTCCGGCAGCTCGCCTTCGCTTCGGAAGGCCGACAGCGAACTCGGGTGGATCACACAGGCTGCGAGCGCGTACCGCTCCTGTAACTCGTAGAGGGCGGCCTCCAGGACGCCGCGGTTGCCGCCATGGCCGTTGACGATCAGAAGGGTCCGGGCAGGGGTGGATCGGACGTAGCCGCCGACCACCGCGTCGAGCAGGGACATGAAGCTCGCCACTCGCAGCGAGACCGTTCCGGGCGACCAGATGTGTTCCAGCGACAGGCCGTACGGGATCGCGGGCAGCGCCCACAGGTCGTGGTGGTCGCCGTAGCGCTCGACCAGCCGGGTGGTGAACTGCTCCGCGATGACCGTGTCCGTGTTCAACGGCAGGTGGGGGCCGTGCTGTTCGACGGAGCCGATCGGCAGGCACAGCACCGATCCGGCACCGAGCCCGGCAGCGACGTCCGGGGCGGCGAGCCGACCGTACTGCCGAGCCGTTGCTGCGGCTGGCGTCACATCCCGCTCCGGCGGCCGATCCGGATGAGGAACTCGTTGTCCTCAAGGAAGGTGTCGTCGCTGCTGTGCTCGGCGAGAACGGCCCGGACGGCGGTCTCGAAGTCGGCGAGTCGATCGCCGAAGAGATGGGGTGCGGCGAAGCTGGTCGAGTAGAGGTAGCCGAGGATGCCCTCGGTGGTCCAGGTGCGCTGGACCGGCACCCGGACCTCTTCGACCTGGTTGAACGGGGATTCCTCCATGATTTCGCTGTAGGGCCGGTTGTGGTGCTTGAAGGTGCTGGTGCCGGCCCGGCGCTCCTCTCCGAGAAACTCCTGGACGACCGCGCGCACGGACTGCTTCCAGGGGCTGTCCGCAGCCCAGAAGCTGTTGTCCCCGAAGATCGCGACCGCGCCGTCCGGCGCGACCTGGTCGTCGAGGAGCGCGAGGACGGTGGCCTGGTCGAGCCAGTGGAAGGCCCGGCAGATCGTGACGAGGTCGGCGAGCCAGCCCGCCGGAGGCGTGAAGTCCTCGGCCGTGGACTCGACGAGTGCCAGGGCAGTCCCGTCCGGCAGTGCGGGGCGGAGAGCCGACTCCGCCGCCGCGAGCATCTCGCTGTCGTTGTCGATCGCGATGATGTCGTCGAACCGGTCCAGCAGGGCCTCGGCGACCAGGCCGGTGCCGGTGCCGACGTCCAGGAGCCGGCGAGGGCTGCTCTTCGGTGCGGCCTGGTCGAGGACGGTGGCGACCTCCTCCGGGATACCCGGGCGGTACTGGCGGTAGTAGCCGACGGTGCCGGTGAACAAGCTCATGGAAGCCTCCGGTCGAGTAGATGACGTACGTGCTGCACAGCATCAGCGAGATCGTTGGCCACCAGCACGCCATGTCCAACGAGTGACGTTTCGTCAGGCACCGTACGCCCGTGGGACACCCACACGGCACGGAGTCCCGCGGCCGTGGCACCTCGGATGTCGCACTCCCAGTCGTCGCCGACGTGGATGATCTGCGAGGGCGGCACCTGGTGCGAGTCGGCGACCGCCCAGAAGGCCCGGCGGTCCGGTTTGGCGTAGCCGGTGCGGCACGAGGGAAAGTGGCCGCTGACCCAAGGGGACAGGAGCTTGAGGAGTCGCTCGGGGTCGGCCTCCGTGCACGTGACGTTCGACAGCGTCACGACGGTCGCCTCCCGGCTGAGTTCCTGCAGCGCATCGACCGTCCCCGGGAACAGCACGAGCGGGGCCACCGGAAGGTCTCGGGGGAAGGCCGATGGCTCGATGCTCAGGGCACGGCACACCCGGTCGACCACCGCATCGGTGATCTCGGGCGCGGTGTGCAGGACGTCGCGCATGATGCGTCGGGCTTGCTTCGGGCCAAGCGGCGAGGCGGCAGCCAGGTGGGCGGCGAGACCCGGGCCCTGCGCGTTCCCCAGCGTGCCTCCGATGTCGAGGCTGATCAGCGATCCGACGGGCTCCATCAGGCGGCCTCCATTCCGGTGACGGGCAAGGCGGAGACGATCGCCTCGATGCGCGCTGTACGGATCGACTCCGTCGTGGCCTCTCCGAGGAAGGTGAGCGCGTACCGCATCTCCGCCTGGTCGAGCGCGTCCAGGTTGCGTCCGTGCCTCTGGGCCGCCTCCGCGAGGTCCGTCGGGATGGTGCGCGGACGCAGTCCGTGCGGCAGGTGAAGCGTGCCCGACCAGACGGGCGCTGGCACCGCCACCCGATACATCGGCCGCAGGACGGTGACGTCGTCGAGGCTGATGATGCGCACCGGCGCGCGCCCATCGCCAAGGTCGAGTTCGCCGGACAGGAAGGTGTCGTGGCCGTCGAGGCGGTGGTCGAGCACGAGGAGGGGACCCTGTTCGTCGTGCCGGGTCGTGCCGCGGACGGGAAGGCTCTCGCTGCTCCGGGTCATTGGGGTCTCCGTGGTTGGGTGCCGAGGCCGGGGGTTCGGGGCGAGGGGAGATGGCCGTGCTCGGGTGTCCAGGGTTCGGCGTAGAGGGTCTGGCGGCGGGGCTCCCACTGACGGCGGTACTCGACGGCGGGGACGGCGTCGGGGAAAGCCGCCGCCAGGTGGATCCCCGGCACCATCGAACGGCCGTGGGGGTAGACGGGGACGCCGACCTGGCGAGCCGCCGCGGTGATCTCGACGGCTCGGGTTAGCCCGCCACACGCGACGACGTCGATGGTGAGCGCCTTCGGCCTCACCTGGTCGAACAACATGGGCAGGTCTTCCTCCGGCCGCAGTCGCTCCCCCACGGCCACGGGCAGGCCGGCGTTGGCGAGGCGGTGGTAGATCCGCAGGTAGTGCTCCGGCAAGGGGTCTTCCAGCCAGGTGAGTGCCGGGTTGTCGAATCGCTTCGCGAACGCAGTGGCGAGCTCGGGACTCCACGTTCCGACCGCGTCGACGGCGAAGCCCTTGCCGAGGATCTCGGCTGCCCGATCCACGGACTGGAGAAGGTGCCTGGCTTCGGTGGCGGTGGTGGAATCCGGTCGGCGCCGGAGACCCCACTTGGTGAAGGCCCAGCCTTCGTCGGCGACTTGGGCCAGGGCACCCGAAGCGGGAGGGCCGCTGAGATCAAGGCGGAGCCACGAGGCGTACGCCGGTACGGACGAGCGGCTCGCTGCCGGGGCCAACAGGTCGGCTACTGGCTGATCGGCCAGACGTCCGTGGAGATCCCACAGAGCACAGTCCACTGCTCCGACGGCCCACTCGGCCACGCTGCCGACCAGTGCGCCGGCCGCGACCTGCAGTCGTGCTCGGTGGCCGTCGTGGTCGGTCACGAGGTGACCAACCGCAGCGTGGGATAGCACGTCGACAGCGCGGCCGACGGGCTCGCTGACCGGGCCGTACCAACCTGTCCGGCCACCGCCGTGCACGGTGACGAAGACGGTGTCGTCCCCGGCAGCCGCGCCGGCTCCGACCAGCATCGTCTCGATCTTGTCGATGGTGACGTCCATCAGCACGCCACCTCCCGCGGGGCGGTCAGCTTGCGGGCAGCCTGAAGCAGACCAGCCGGGTCGAGGCCGAGTTCACCGGCGAGTGCTGCCTGGGACATCGGCCCAGGGGGCTCGCGCCAGCCGATGACTTCGACAGGACGGCCGAGCCGTCCGGCGAGCAGTCCCCAGACGGCAGCCGGGTGGCCCAGCGTGGCCACGAGGACCGCAGCGTTCTCGCCAAGGTACGTCGCTGTCTCGGCCGCCGACAGGCCCCTTGGCCAGACCTGCGGATCTCCGAGGACCGTCAGGTCCAGCACACCCACGACGCGAATCCGGCAGCCCAACTGGGCTCGGATCACGGGAACCGCCACTGTGGTGGCCTCCGCAGGAAGATCGCCTGCAACCAGAATGGTGAGCTCGGGCTCGCCCTCATCACTCAGGTGAGGCCAGACCGCCACGCCCCGTGCCAGTTCCTGCTCGATGGTCTCGTCCGGCTGCTGTGCCGTCGCATGCTTGCCAGCGACCACCATGTTGACGCGGCCGGTCGACCCCAGCGCCTCGTCCAGGACGAGGGCCGCCCGCGCAGGGTCCGCCGGGGTCAGCACCCGCACGGCCGGATCGCACGTCGCCAGCAGGGCAGTCGCCAGAGAGGGATCGCCGTGCGTGTAGACGTTGTGCCACCCGTACGAGGTCAGCAGCAGGTTGAGGCTTGGTGCGGGGGCTCCGGCGGTGAGCCGACGGTGCTTGAGGTGGCCGACGACTCCGGAGGTCAGGAGCGGCGCGAAAGCCTCGTAGGACACCAGGACACCGCGTCGGCCACCGGCGAGCCAGCCGCACAGCCATCCCAGCAGGACCTCCTCCGCCAGGACCTCGGACACCCACGGCTCGTCCTGAAGCGCACCGAGGCGGTTCGAGGCGAGCTCGTCAGGGCTGAAGAGGCGGAAATCCCCTGCGACGGCGTGGGTCCGAAGAACTTGGTCCATGGCGTACCCGAAGTCGCCGCCGTCCCAGGTCGGACGGCGCACGGGCTGGATCGCAGTCGGCTGAGAGAGCGGGGCTGCCGGGCGCCGCCCTGCCGTTTCGAGCGCGCCGGCCAGCTCTCCGGTCGGGCGCCCATCGGTGTCGAACAGCTCTGCCGGCCGGTACGAGGCGAGCCACTGCCCCAGGAGCTCTCGCTGGCAGCCGTCTTCGCGCGCCAGGCCGAGCGGTGTCTTGTGGGTGCCAGGCGTGCCGAGGAGCGGCCGTTCACCGATCTGCTCCGGCCCGCTCCAGCCTTTCATGCACCGCAGGAAGACGGCGGTACGCGCACCGTCTGCGGCCTGCCCCACGGACTCCAGGAGGGCCTGTCGGAAGGACTCATGTTCATCGCGGGAGGCAGCAGACACGTGCACCACGCGGCTCTGCCAGCCCAGCCCGGCCGCGTATCCGGCGAGTTCCCCGTCCGTCATCGCGCCCAGCAGGGACCGGTCGCCCATGCGGAAGCCGTTGACGTGGATGATCGGGACCACCGCGCTTGCAGGCAACGCCCGTGCCGCGAGCCAGGAGGCCGCTGTGGTGGGCGTTTCGCACTCGCCGTCCCCGATGATCGGGAGAACGACCCGGTCAGGCGTGTCCAGTGCGAACCCGTGGCTGAACGCCAAGGCACCACCGAGACAGCCCCCCGGAGCCGACCCCGCTCCGAGTAGAGGGTGAACCTCTGCCCCAAGGCCGTCCACCTCGGGAAAGTCGTGGGCCAGACGCGCCAGGCCCGCGGCATCCCGGGAGTACTGCGGACGTACCGAGGCGAGCTCTCCCGACAACCACGCGAAGGCCAGCTGCACCACACCCGCGTGGCCGGCACCGAGTACGGGAACGAGGGCCCGGCAGGGAGCCGCCTCCCCCGCTGCGAGCGCCGTGTGGGCAAGGGCCCACGCGGTTCCCGGCACCGTTCCCCAGTGGCCCGTCGGTCGGCGCTTGATGTGGCGGGCTCGCAAGGGCTCTTCCAGGAGCACGTTCTCGTCGAGGTGCAGGAGCACCACCGACACGTAGACGGCGGCCCTCCAGAGCGCATCGGCCCGGCTCAGCACGGGGGCACCAGGCTCTCGCCGTCGAAGGTGAAGTACCACAGCGGCCGGTAGCACTCCCAGGCTGCCGGACGGAGCCCGGTCGGGCTCACGATCCGCTCGATCTCGCGGCGCGCTCGGAGGTAGAACTCCAGTGAGTCGGACCCGCCGGCCCGCAGGCCAGCCATGATCGAGTTGTGCGCCTGGTAGACCTGGAAGTTCGGGAACTCAGTGACGAACGGCATCAACTTGGACACCCCGTCGCTGAGTTCCGCGAGGCTGTCCAGACCGACTATGTAGGTGAACGACGTGGCATGACCGGCCGCCATCGCCCGCCGGAGGACCTCGGGCATCTCCTCGGCCGTCAGCACCGCCTTGCTGGCCTTGAGCAGCAGGTCCCGCCGGCTGAAGCACTCGGCGGTCAGCCGGAGCACGAACGGCGTCACGCGCTGGGCCAGTTCCTCGAAAGCGCCGGTGCTCCGGATCACCGAGGTGAGGAAGCCGATCCGGGCGCCGATTCCGTGGGCGCTGAGCACCTGACGCAGTCCTATCAGGTGGTCAACGGCAGCCCGCTCGCGCTCGAAACAGCCGGTCGACACGGTGACCTCGCGCAGTTCGGTCAGGTCCCGGTGGGGGTGCTGTTCGACCATGGCGGCGAGCAACTCGCTCAGCTCCCGTTCCTCGGCGAGCCGGGGGTCTGCTGCCGCCTCCAGCGTGTTCGGGCAGAACGCGCACCCCACGCAGCGGCTGCGGGCGTTGGGGTTGAGCGTGGCGGCGCGACCGCCGTCCCGGAAGTACCCGCCGACCGCCTCATCGGCGGCGACCCGCTCGACGGTGGCGATCGGGCTGCCGGCCAGCATGAGGTCGTGGCCCTCCAGCCTGAACGGTGATGCCTCGGCGTTGAGCGGGACGATCACCATCCAGGAGACCTCGGGCCGGGTGGCCATGCGCACTGCGACCCGGGCCCGGTGGCGGGCGTGGACGGAGGAGATGCCGAACAGGTTGATCGCCATGAGTAGTGCGTCCTCTACCGGCACGCCGAAGCGGTCCGCCAGGCGTTCGACGTGCGGGAGGGTGAGCGCTGCTGTTGATGAGTCTCCAAGGACTGCCGTCATGATCCGTTCTCCGTCGGTGTCTGGACCGGGCCTGGGATGAGTCGTCCGCCTGTGCGCCGTGCTGGACATGCCGTCCTCCCTACCGCCGTCTGGGAGGATCAGCCCGTGCGGGCCTGCCGGGTTCCGTCCGGCAGGCCCGCACGGTCTCTCTTCCGCCTACCGCCCCGGGTAGGGCGGCTGCGGGGTCGGCGGTGCCGGCGGCGGCGGGGGAGGTGGCGGCGGAGGCTGCGGCGCCTCCAGGCGAACGCTGGTGAACGTCATGGCTGTGCTCCCTTCTGATCAGCGGTGCGCGATGGTGCCGGGCCTGGCATCGTTGTCAGGCCCCGGTTTCGACCGCGGGCTCACGCAGTGGCTCGCGGTCGGGCTCGTGGTCGGCCGCCAGGGCGGGGCCGGAGTGATCAGCGCTGAGCTGGTGGTGTGCCGTGAGTCCGAGGAGCGTCAGAACGACCAGGTGGCCGAGTACCCACAGCCAGGTGAGCGCGGCACCCAACGGGTCGTGGTGCGCGCCCCGGTGTCGGGCCGACGACGCGTGGTAGGCGTTCACGCCGCATCAGCTCCGACTTCGGCCCAGACGACCTTGCCGCCGCCACCCTCCTCGACGCCCCAGCGCCGGCATACCGCCTCGACCAGGAAGAGCCCACGGCCGTGCTCCGAGGTCGATTCGGACTGTTCGACGCCAGGCAACCGCGGGCTTTCGTCCGAGACCTCGATCCTCAGCCCGCAGGGGCAAGGAGCGAGGCGGACATCGAAGCAAGCACAGCCCGCCGCGCCACCGTGCAACACGACGTTGGCCGAGAGCTCAGAAGCAACCAGCTCGATATCGTCGATCAGCAGGGCGTCGAATCCCCAGGCATCCGCGATCCGCCTCACCGATGTCCGGATCAAGGGCACGGAACGGGCGGACAGGACGAACCTCATCTGCACCGAGACACACCGGACTTCTTCGATCCGTGTGCTTTGCGTGGGCACGCTGCTGTCGCCCAGGACGAGGCTGCCCGGTGGCCGCCGGATGTGCGGACGCTCAGAGTCCGGGTGGAGCGCGACCGCCTCCTCCGTGGCGGGTGCAGTGGCCTGTCGGCCGCGACGTTCCATCGCCATATGCCCCTCCTCGTCTCGCAACAGGCGGCTCATCAGCACTGCTTGATGGCACGTCAGAACGCTAGGAGGATGGACGCAGCGGAACCCGGAAAATTCTTCCGGGGTAAGGAAACCAAGCAGCGCCAGGCTGGGGGCATGCGAGGAATGACCGAGACGCTGAGCATCGGGGAGCGCGTCGCCTGGTACCGCCGCCGACGAGGCATACCGCAGGAGGTACTGGCCGGCCTCGTCGGGCGGACCGCCGACTGGCTGAGCAAGGTCGAGAACGGCCGTATCGAACTCGACCGGCTCTCGGTGATCAAAGCGCTGGCGGCTGCGCTCGACGTACAACTGGGCGACCTGCTGGTCGAACCGTCCCTCATCGACTGGAGTACCGACAGCCGGGGTGGCGCGGTGCCGAAGCTGCGCGAAGCACTCACGGACTACAAGCACATGTCACCGTTACTGGCGTCCGAGTCCACGGATCCGCCACCCGACCTGGAAATCCTGCGAGCGGACGTCGGGTCCGCATGGTCGGCCTACCAGGACGCCCGGTACGCCAGGGCCACTCGTCTCATCCCGGAGATCCTGGCGGACGCCCAGCTTGCTGTCCGTGCCTACGACGGCGAAGACCAGCTGAAGGCCAAGGCCCTGCTCGCGATGGCGTACCAGGGCGCGGCCATGGTGCTGACGAAGATAGGGGAAGCCGATCTCGCCTGGATGGCCGCCGACCGCGGTCTTGCTGCAGCGCAGGAGTCGGGCGACCTCGTCGTCACCGGTTCCCTGTTCCGATCGGTCTCCCACTGCCTCCTTTCCAGCGGTCGCCTCACCGCAGCGCGGGACCTGGTGGCGGACTCAGCGGGCTATCTGGAGAGTGGCCTTGTGGACGCCTCGCCGACATACCTGTCGATCTACGGGACCCTCTTCCTCGTCGGCGCAGTGACCGCCGCCCGGCTCGACGACCGGGCCACGGTGACCACGTTCCTCTCCGAGGCGGACCAGGCCGCACAGCGCCTTGGCCACGACGCCAACCACATGTGGACGGCCTTCGGGCCGACCAACGTCGCCATCCACCGCATCTCAACGGCAATGGAACTGGGCGATGTCCAGGTCGCCGCAGACCAGGGGCCGCGCGTGGACTCCTCCACCCTGCCGCTCGAGCGGCGTGTCCGCCACACCCTCGAAGTAGCCCGCGCCTACAGCGCGCAGAACCGCACGGACGAGGCCCTCGCCCTGGTACTGGACGCCGAGGAACTGGCCCCGGAACAGGTCCGCTACCACTTCATCCCACGACACCTGGTGACCACCTGGGTCAGGCAGCAGCGCGGCAAGCCGAGCCACCAGCTCGCGGGCGTGGCCCAGCGACTGCGCATCGTGGGGTAGCCCGCCGGGGACGGCTACAGTCATGGTCATGAGCGACTCCGACGCCCCCGAGGCCGTTGCCCAGCCGCGCACCGCCGCCGGCGTGCTGTTCTTCGACGAAGCTGGCCGCGTGCTCCTGGTGAAGCCCACGTACAAGCCGGGTTGGGAGATCCCGGGCGGCTACCTCCACCCCGGCGAGACCCCGAGCGAGGGCGCGGCCCGAGAGGTCAAGGAGGAGCTCGGCATCACCCCGCCCATCGGCCGCCTCCTCGTCGCGGACTGGGCACCCCACCCGACCGAGGGCGACAAGCTGCTCTTCGTCTTCGACGGGGGGATCCTCTCGGCTGAGGAGCGAGCTCAGATCAACCTGGACGGCGTGGAGATCGGCGAGTACGCCTTCCACACCGCCGACCAGATCGACGAGCTCCTAATCCCTCGCCTGGCCCGGCGGGTCCACGCCGGCCTTGACGCCCGATCTCGCTCGGCGACCTCCTACTTGGAGCACGGGACGCCTCGCCTTTGACCAGTCGCCCGGGGCGTCCCAGAAGAGGGCAACACCCAGCAGCCACTGTCCGCCCTCATGGGAGGCCGAGCTCGCCAGCGAGGCGACCTACTATCTCAAGGCCGACCGGAAGATCGTCCGTGTCGACGTCTGAGCAGCGGTGGGGTGGTGGGCCGCTCTGGCTCACCACCCCACACGCGGTCTAGCTCAGTCGGATCTTGTCGATCACGACCCCTAGGGACCGCGCCGCCGGTATTGTCAGGGCGACTTACGGATGGCATGTGCGCGTGGGGGATAGATGACAGCGAGCGCTCCCGTGACCTCAATCGGACGCTCACTCGGTGTACTTGAACACTGCGTGGTCGATCGCGAACACGACATATCGCCTGTCCTGACACACCTTCAGAGCGTCGGCCTCCGTGCGCCGAGTGGCAACATCAGGCGGGCGGTGGCCGTCGCGCTCACCCATATCTCCTTCGTCTACGAGCACCAGGATCTCCTACCGGGAGTGACGCGAGGGCTACTGGACACCCTCTCAACGCTCGGAGACGCTTACGCAAGGCGGCTCGGTGCGGTCCGGGGCTATCAGCAACTGCCCTCGTTGACAGCAGGTGCGCTGAGCAAGCACGCCAGCACCATCACACCCCAACTCGCCGAATGGGCCGTCAACCAGTCCTGGCTGATTCCCTCGTGCCGAGTCAGTGCCGGCCTTCTCGGTAAGCCACTGCCGTTGAGCGTCGCGGGTGGCTTGTTCCGCCAGCTGATCGGCGTGCTGTGCCTTCTTGATGAGCAGGATGTGGCCGAGCGGCTCCTAGGCGGGTTGGCTGGGAACATGGCGCGATCGGAGGTACTCGCTGACCCAAGAACCATGCTTGAGGCTCTCCTCTCCCGCAGCGGCAAGCAGCCTGCCAGCTACAAGTTCAGCGACGAAGGCCCTGATCACGCCAAAGTCTTCATAGCCGTCGTGACGGACAGACTGGGTCGGCCGGGAAAGGGACAAGGTAGTAACAAGAAGACAGCGGCCCGAAACGCGGCGTTGGACTTCGTCTCCAAGTACATGCCCCACGTACTGAAGGACATCTCGATCAGGTCGGCTCCCCGCCAGGCGCCCGGGGAAATCCCTGGCCCCGAGAAACACGCCGCAGCTGTACAGCGGCTGCAGGACCTATTCTCCCTACCTCCCGCAGCCCGTCCGATACTGGGACAGGCCCTGATCCACGCTTCCTGGGCCTACGAACAACGCAATCTCCTGGCGCCGCTTCACCAGCAGGACAACCAGGCGATCGGATTCATGGGCTCTCAGGTCCTCAACTTCGAATACCTCCTTGTCCGGGCCCAGAGGGCGGTTCTCTCACCACCCCAATCAGTTGTCACCAGCTCTGTGACCAACACCGTGTACGACTCTGTTCTACGCCAGACAGGGCTGGCGCCTGCCCTCCTGCTGGGCATTGGGCAGGCCAACCACGGAATCCCTGTCGAGGTGGGGTCAAACGCCTTCCAGGCTGTAATCGGTGCCGTCTACATCGCTAAGAACTTCCCAGCGTCTCTCGCTCAGGAGTGGCCTCTAGTGTGGAGTCCGCTGTGGCGGACGATCATGCCCGACGCCGAGCACGATCCCTCGACTGTCCTCGGCCGCCTCGCCAGCAGCATGCAGCTTCATATCGACTACACCTTGCGCGAATACGGGCCAGACCATCTGAAGCAACGCCGCGCCACAGTCGTGCTTTCAAGCGCCCTGCTGTCTGCCAGCGTCAGTGTCAGGGAAGGCGCCGCAGGTCCATCGAAAACAGCCGCACGCCACAATGCCAGCGAGGTAGTCCTGGGTATCCTGGACAACCTCGCTGATCGCCGACCAGCCAAAGCCCTGGCGTCCACGCCTGCACGCGACCAGTCAGTGGCTCGCTTCCTCCTGGCCCACCAAGCGGCGGCACTCACGAGGACCACCGTTCCTCTTCAACGGTGGATCGCTGGAAAACTGTTCGGTCTCCAATGGGCAGCATCCGCCGAAGCGCTTCTCGAGTGGGCCACCGAAGCTGACCAGCTCATGACCCGCGTCGTAAGCTTCGACGAGCAGACTGACCGGTTCGAGAAGGCGTTTCGTGCCGCTCGCGAGGCCGAGTTGGCTGACGACCAGTCCCGACGTATCGATGTCGAGCTCTCGCAGGTCGTCGAATACATAGAGCAACTCGATGAGCCTGAGTCCCTGACTCGCGAGGACCTCGATCGACTGGTTCGGCTCTGCGACATCTATCGCTGCATGGGCACTGATGATCCCGGCGCCCACGTTCCAGAGCTCATTGACGATTGGGCACTACTGCACCGTGGACGTGTCGACATCCGTTTCGGAACAGACGTACCCGATGCCCAACTCACTGGCCGCGAACGGGCTGTCCTCGACGCGCTTGCCAGCGCCCTGGTAAAGACGTCCGGCCAGGCGAGCGTCGAGCTGCTCAGTCACGAGCCCCTGAGATTCAGGTTCACCGCCGCCCTCAACGACGCACAACAGGCGGCAGTCGGCCGCACCTGTGCTCTCTGGGCTGGTGTGACCAGGACCGTAGCTCTCCGGCCCTTCGAACTCGGCATCGAGGCGACAGTCACCCGGGCACACGTCCCGACAGCTCCTGGACCTATCGCTGGCGCTGCGCTTGCCGTCCTCCAACCCAGAACCGAGCCGTACCGCGCCACCGTCGCGGACCTCCTCCACGACCTGAAAAACCAGGTTACCGCCGCGCGCACGGCCGCTTCTGCGCCTGCCACCACACGCACTATGGGCCGCAAGCAGCAATGGGCGGCCAGCCAGCACCTCGACCAAGCCCAGGCGCTCGCCGTCCGGCTCAAGTCTTCCACCTCTATGCTCGGCCACGACGACGAGCTGAGCAGCGAGCTGGGGTCCTTCCTGCGTTCGTACGCTGCAGCCTTGCTTTCCCGGCTTCCTCAAACGATCTCACTGTCGGTCCCCGACGCCCGGAGCGTTGCACATGTTGCTCTGGGAGAGCGAACCCTCCGCGCGATTCTGGACAACCTGGTTGGCAACGCGATAGAGGCCATGCGCCATGGTGGTGGGATGGCCCTTGACTGGACCTCAGATGACAACGAAGCCGTTATCGAAGTCTCCGACTCCGGCCCTGGCCTCCCAGCCGATGTCCTCGCAGCCCTCGAATCTGGCGAGCGGATCCGCAGCACCAAACCCGGAGGAAACGGCCTCGGCCTCCTCGGAGCGCGCTCGCTGCTTACGCGCGCCGGCGGACACCTTTCGGCTCTGCCCGTGAACTCCGGTACCACGTGGCTCATCACCATCCCCATCGCGCCAACCGCAGACCCGGAGACGACATGACCCAACCTCTCACCAACATCCAGATTCTGGTGGCAGACGATCAGACCGATGTCGCAAAAACCCTGTGCATGCCACTCCGGCGGGCCAAGGCACGGCTTACCTTCGTCGGTGACGGCCAGGCAGCCCTTGACGCGCTTGCCGCGCAGCCCTTCGATCTCATCCTCATCGACATGAAGATGCCCCCGGAGGAGTGGGGCGGCCTGTGGCTACTGAGGCAGCTTCACGCTGAGGGCTCGCGCATCCCCACTCTTGTCCTGTCCGGGGAGGGCGCCAAGCAACAAGTCAAGTTGGCCATGCGACTCGGAGCCACTGACTGGATCGACAAGGACGACGCCGACCAGGAACTCCTTGACCGCGTAACTACCGTCCTCGCCAGTCACCATGAGCAGACCCTGACTATAGCGAGCGAGCAGCTGCCCACGCCCATAGCCTCACGCCTTGCCCGGTACATCCGGACCACCGACCCCGAGAAGCAGCTCACTGAGGGGCTACACGCCCTGGAATCGGTACTGCGCTTCGCAGCCGTGGTTGGCCTCTCCAGTACGCCACCATTCGCCCTACCTGGAATCACCATCGAGAAGCTCGCTGCGCCGGCCATGGGAACGTGGTTCAACGTATGCACAGCGCTCGCTGACGGTCCTGACGCCAGCAGCAACTTCCGTCGTCTCTTTGCCTGTGTCGCACCTGACTCCGCAGCACGACAGCACCTCCAGGGTTTCATCCCTATCCGGAATGGGATCTTCCACGACAGCGCCGACCCACACCCAGAAGATCTCGCCCGCCTCGACGCATACCTTCGCCGGATCTCACACCGGATGATCTCGTGCGGTGCTGGCGATCTGGCTGTCGCGAAATCGATGACATATGACGGAGAGAAGTACGCGGTCGAGCTTCTCAGCCTTCGCGGAACCGGAAAGCCCAGCCCGGACGCCCTCCTCACCAGCACCCCTGTGGTCAGCGGAACAGTGCTGCTCGTCGCCAAGGACGTTGAGCCCATCCCGCTGAGCCCCCTCATGGCCACTGCCATGGCCGAGCCCCCCGGCAGTGTCCAATGCCTCCAGTTCAACGGGTTCGTGAGGGGCAAGGGCGAGTTGGGCCCGACCTCGGCCCTAAAGTTTGCCCGCACCAACGTCACCGAGGAGCACAGCTCCGCATCCCACCCATCTCTCACCTGGCCGGCCGTTGCCGCGTGGACCAGCCACCCGCGAGAATGACGCCCTCGCCCAGCCCGCCGAGTCACTCACCCCGGCGATATCACCACCAAGCGCGTGATCGACTTCCCTGCGGCGGAGTGCCTTGCGGCCTTGCGCTGGTCGGCTGAGCCCGTGCGGATCGGTTCACGCTCGCGAAGGATGTGGCTGGGCCAGCCGGTTCGCATCCCGGTTGACGCCAGTGCTGACGCCAACCACCCCGAATGGCAGCAACCGAATACACACTCCCACGGACGGCAGAAGCGCCCAAACTGGGGCATCTCACCGCCCTGGCTTGGCCTGAAAAGCGGAAGGTCGCCGGTTCGACCCCGGCCCTGGCCACAAGCGCCTGAAAAGGCAAAACGGCCCCGGAGAGATCACTCTCCGGGGCCGTTTTCATGTCCCGTACGCCAACTGGTACGCCAACGGCTCAGCCAAGCTTGTCGCTCAGCGGCCCGAGGGCCTTCCGCTGCTCGTCCAGGGACGCGTGGGCATAGACCTTCATCGTCACGGCGATGTCGCTGTGGCCAGCGATCTGCCGGACGATATGAGGCGGAACACCCAGGTCGAGCAGCAGCAGGTTCACGCAGGCGTGGCGGAGGTCGTGGAACCGGAGCGAGAGCCCGAGCCGATCCCGGAGCGGGTTACCAGCTCCACCGAAGGTTGTCCGGCTCGATCGGCGTCCCGATCCGACTGGTGAACACCAGGCCGGTGTCCTTCCACCGCTCACGCGCCGCCCGCCCGCTCCTGAGCCTGCCGCTCCCGGTGGGCCCGCAGAGCCGCCAGAACGAGCGGCAGGGGCCACAGCGAGCACGCCGTCTTGGTCGGGCCGATCTGGAGGGTGCCGTCCACCCGCTGGAGGTTGCTGAGACGATGAGCATCCCGCGCTCCAGATCCACCGCCGCCCAGTGGAAGCCCAGCAGCTCTCCGCGCCGCAGACCCATGGCGCGGGCGAGGGCGTAGAGGGCGTGCAGGCGGTCCGCGCTGGCCGCCTTCAGGGCAAGCGGACCTGCGGGACAGTGAGGCCCTTCCCGGTGCCGTAGTCGGGCGTGGGCGCTTGCACCAGCGTGGCGACGTTCCGCAGGATCAGCTCCTCCCGGACGGCGCTCTTCAGGGCGTTCCGCAGGACGGCGTGAATCGACTGCACCATGCGGCGGGACAGCTTGGTCTCGCAGCACTCGCCCGCGGCACAGCACCCCAGCCCGAAGGGTCCTGAGCTTCTTGCGCCAAGGTGGCCCCGGACCACGCTCTCATACCCCTGCTAGGTCCTCGGCCGGCGATTCACCTTCACGACCGCAGCCAGCCAGTGGGTCAGGTACTCGGCCACCTTCACGTTCGTGTCGGGTGTCGGGATGCCCTGGTTGTCCTGGGCCTTGAGCGCCGTAATCTTCTCCAACACCTGGTCACGAGTCTTGCCGATGTAGCAGGTTCGAATACTGCCTGGGGCACGGATGGCGGTCGTTCGTGGCCAGGGCCTCGAGGACACTCCTCGCCGACCCGGACCACGGTCGTTGCGGGCCGCAGTCAGGAACGGGAGAGCCTCAGCATGGCCACGTGGTAGGCCCAGGCGTGGGTGGCGACCTTCCGCTCGACGCCGAAGTGCCGCCCGGTCGCGCGGTCCAGCACGTGGTGGTACTCCTCCAGAAAGGCCCAGGAGACCTTGGCAAAGTCCTCGTCGGACCAGTTGTAGAGGTGACGGAGCTCGAACTCCACCGCGGCCAGGAAAGCCGTCTCGCCGCGGTCCACGGGCTCGACCCGACCACCGCTGGCCTCCACCCAGCGCTTCACTTCCTCCGGCGCCCGCTTCCACTTGCTGCCCGAATCGCGCAGCTCGGCGTAGTCGACCCAAGCCCAGAAGGCCTCGGCGTCGGCGATGTCCGGCGCCTGTCGGTGGTGCTCCACGCAGAGCAGGGCGAAGTTCCGGACGTCCATCGAGCCGCCCAGAGAGGCAGGAACCACATGCGCCCGCTCGACCGGTGAGCCCCAGCAGATCAGGCACTCCTCAGCGATCCCGAGGTACTCCATGATCGACTGCTTGGACGGGGAGGTTCTGCGGCTGGTTTCCTCGGTCTCCCGGGTGCGCAGGGGCAGGGAGTCGATGTCGTACCAGAACGACTTCTCCTCCCCTTCCGGGTAGCCCACGAGCAGTTGGTCCGGGACCAGGTCGTTCTGCCGACGCGGGTTCTTCATCACGTACAGCGGTGTGTGGAGCTCGGTGACGTAGGGGAACGCCTTCTCAGGCAGGAAGTCATTGAGCATCTCCCAAGCGTCGTGGTCGTAGCCGCCCTCGCTGTCCCGGTGGCCCTGCACGTCGAAGAACAGCAGCCGGGGCGCCCCCGGTGCGGTCTGCTGTGCCTTGTGGAGGACCTGAAATATGCGCGGCGCAGAGCGCTCGAAGTTCTCGTACACGGCCATGTCGTGGTACAGCGCCACCGGTTTGACCTCAGGCGAGGTCTTCCGCCCGGCCTTCTGTCCGGCTTTCCTGCGAACCCTGCTCTTCGGCAACGCCGTGCTCCCTCCCACCGATGCGCACAGGCTTGCACGGCCCACCGACACCGGCTCCGCCCCCTCGGGCGGCGGCCGAAGGTTCCGCCACCGTTCCCGGGGTGAGCGGGTGTCAGCGCAGGAGGCCGTCGGGGCGGTCATCGGCCGGGTCTGGGAGGGGCCCGTGACGTCCCGGGGCGGGTGCGCGGGGGAGCCCAGCACCCGGACGTGACGGAGGATGTCTTCTGGCCGTGCGTCCTGGACGGCACACTTACCGATCGAGGCGCGCCTGAACCATCACGCGCGGCGCTTCCCGTGGATCTGGTTTACATACTGATCAATCGTGTCGGACTCACCGAGGACCAGGTCGCCAAGCTGGACAAGGCCCAGGCGATCGCGCGACTCCAGCAGTTCTGGACCGAGGGTGGGCATTGAATCCGATCGGGGGAAGTCAGGACCGATCGCCTGACAGCGGCTGGACGGCGACAGTACCTACTGAGGAGTGAGATTCTCGCAGCAGGTAGGCCGACCAATGCCGAAAAGGGCGCTCGGGAGCAGCCTGAACGCTTTGGGTCCGGTTGCTCTCGAAAGGGCGCACCGGCCCGCCCGAGGCCCGTGATCATCGTCGGCATCGGCCTGGCCATTACGGGCGACACCGCGCCGCAGCACCACATCCATGCAAAAGGACCAGACCGGACACGCCATGGCAAACTCGGGCGAATCTTTCGAGAGCTACATCCAGTTCGTATATCAGACCCTTCTCGGGGCCCACGGGAAGAACATCTCGGTATCGCGACGGGCTACAGTCTACGACAACCGCGGAAATTCCTACAACATCGACATCTTTTACGAATTTGATGTCGCCGGCCTCCATCATCGCGTAGCCATCGAGTGCAAGGATACCCGCCGCCCAGTCGAGCGGGACGATGCAATCGCATTCGCGGGCAAGATCCGTGACCTTCCGAGCACCATCGGGATCTTCATCTCAAAGAGCGGATTCCAGCCAGCCGCCAAGAAATACCTGGAAGATCACGGTATTGTGCACTACTCGGGTGGCGATCTCCCCCATCTCGGCAGCGTGATCGCTTCCATGATCTCGCCTATCGCACTGCCAAGCGAGTCTGCCACAGGCCAGCCGTTCTGGACATTGATGAAGCAGAAGGAAGGTCAGACGACTGGAGTTTGGTGCCTAATCCCGGAACTTGCCGACCAAGAGAAGTCCCCTGCGGGACGCCGGAAACAGAAGCTAAACCAGCCTGGAGCCTTCCCCCTATTCTATTCGAAGCCACATGCGCAATGGTTCCACAAGGCCTTCTACGGGGGATCATCAGAGGTCTGTGTGCGCGGCGTGGAGCAACCCATGCTGCGCTTCCTTGCGCTAATGGCCAATGATGAGGATCGACTCTTCGCCATCGGCCACCCCTATGTCGACGAGGACGGCAGCAAGAAGGCTGTCTTTCAAGGATGGACAGCGCAGGAGCTCGCGCGCGAGTACTCGACGGTCGATATCTCATCAAAATTCACGCACCCAAAAGAGCGCCATCGAGCCTCCGAAATGTAACGGTAGGCCATGGCGTGCGGTTCATAGCCCCTCACGCCGAGCCCGAGAACGCAGTGCCTGGGGTCCGTACGGTCCGGTTGACGCCAACGCTGACGCCAACCGTCCCGAACGGTGGCGTCCGACGGCAGGCGTCCACGGACGGCAGAATCGCCCAAACCAGGGCATCTCAACGCCCCGGCTTGGCCTGAAAAGCGGAAGGTCGCCGGTTCGACCCCGGCCCTGGCCACAGTGTTCGACCAGGAACGATGCCCTCGAAGCAGCTCGCTTCGGGGGCATCTTCGTGTCGCTTGATGCCAACCGCACGGCGGACGGTCGGCCGCCGGAGCGGTCGAGGCCCCGCGAGGGGCCGGAGAACGGGCGCCGCAGCAAGCACCGCGCACGAGCGCTGTCGGCCCGGGCGCCGGACTACTCTGAGGGTGTTGCCCGGCACACTCCAGGAGACACCCCTCATGAACCCGGAGCACTTCGCACTCCTCGAAGAAGCCCGACGGAGCCTGCCCGACGGGTTCAAGGTGGAAATCTCGGGCGACACCATCGTCATGATGGTCAGCCCCTCGGGAATCCACCAACGGAACCTGCTGCTGGTCCGCCGCCAGTTCGACAGGCACGCCCCGGTCGATCTGCTGCCGAGCGAGAACACCGACCTGGTGTCACCCAACGTCGGCAAGAGCCGCAACCCGGATCTGACGTACCTTCCGAGCGAGGCACTGGAAACGTCCGACAACCAGGTCCCGTCCGAGTTCGCCGCCATCGCCGTCGAACTCGTCTCCCCTTCGAACCCGGAGAACGACTGGGTGGGGAAGGTCCGCGACTACCCGTTGATGGGCATCCCGCTGTACCTGCTGGTCGACGCCAGGCAGAAGACCGTCACCCTGTTCAGCCGGCCCGACGGTACGAAATACCACCGCCGCGAGGACATCGAGTTCGGCGAGACTCTGCGCATCCCCGAGCCGTTCGACTTCGACCTGGTCACGAACGACCTACTGCCGTACTGACCCGCACCCGCTCGCACCGCCCGCCACCGGTTGACGCCAACCGGCCCGAACCGCGGCGTCCGACGGCAGCCTTCTGCGGATGGCAGGAGAGCCCAAAGTGGGGCATCTCGTCGCCCCGGCTTGGCCTGAAAAGCGGAAGGTCGCCGGTTCGACCCCGGCCCTGGCCACATCGCCTGACCAGGCACGATGCCCTCGAAGCAGATCGCTTCGGGGGCATTTTCGCATCCTCTGACGCCAACGGCGCAGCGAACGGGACTCAGGCGATCGCATGTCTCCAGCGGTTCTGGACCGGGGGCCACCAGCCGGCGGAGCACAGCGGCGGAGGTGAAGGCGGCGCAGCCGCCCCCGGGCTCTGTGGCAGTCCTCGCGTTCAGTGGAACCCTCGGCGCCGGGGCCTGAGCACCCGGCGCCGGGGTTGGCAGGTCACTCGCCGGCGGTGCCCTTCAACGCGGAGACGAGCAGCGCGACCGCGTAGAACAGGGTGGCCAGGCTCAGGGTGACAGCCATGATGTCCAGGACGAAGGGGGCGAGGTTGCCGTCGGTCACCAGCACCGCCAGATCGGTGCCGCCGATGGCGGCTACCGCGCCCTTGAGCCCGGTGGTTTCATTATTCACGAGCGTTCTCCTTGAGCGTTCGTTCGGACGGCCGCCGCTTCCCACCTCCTACAGCCGGAGGCGGCGGCCGTTTCCCGTACGTGTGGCTCCCCAGGATTTGGGGCGCCTGAGTGATGTATGCCGGACGCACGGGTCGCAAGGCCAGCTGACAGCGGGCCAATCGACGCCCGGGGGTCGCACGCGCGATTCGGCGGTCGTGCGACCGGACAGAGGAGCGGGGCAGACGCCTCGCGTCCGCCCCGCTCCTGCGTTCTGCGGTCCTCTGCCCTCAGGTGGACGTCGCGACGACCGACACCCTCCCGCTCTCCGTGCTGAACACACCGAGCACTGCCTCGGCCACCGGGGTTTCGGCATCGTGCCCCGCACGCAACGACCGGTTCAGCAGCACGAGCAGGCCGTCCACGCCGGTGAGCAGCAAGCGTCCCATCCCCAGGGCCTCTTGGGCGAAAGTCTTCGCCCGGTCAGTCATACCGTTCAAGCACAGCAGGGCGCGGGCTTCCTCGCTCTGGCCGACGTCCAGGAGGACCTCCCGAACGATGGCACTGGTGACCCGCTCCTCGGAAACGACAAGGGTCGCGCTACGGGCCGAGGGAGCCCGGAACCGCACGGCGTGGTCCGCGACTTCGACCGTGAGGTGGTGACACTCCAGGAGGTCCGCAAGGAGGGCGAGCACGTCGGGGACGTCCTGCGCCTGGCTGAGGTCGCTGAAGAAGTCACCGTAGGTGGGGGCGTCCGGGTCATCTGCGACCTCCTTGGCGCCCAGACCTACCGGCAGCCGTGCCTGATCGCGCTGCTGCCTGCGATCTCGGCCGTCGAGCGCGGTCCGCGCTGCGTCGATCTCGGGGCGCGTCAGCGCCAGCCGCTCGTCCTCGAGGAGGTCACACAGTTCCTCGGGCGCCTCGTCACCGACCACTGAGAGCAGCCGTTCACGGTGCAATGCCTCGACGTGCAAGTCGAGCAGCGGGGTGAGCCACGCAGGAACCCCCGCCCAGATCGCCTCGGCCAGTGGGCGCAACCGCTGGGTGCGGACCCCCGCGTCGCGGTGCCGAGCGTAGTGGTCAGCGGCACCGAGCACGTTGCTCACTTGGTCGCAAAGCTGCTCGACATCCGCGAGGTGCACTTCCACGCGGCGCACCTCGAGGCGCCCCTTACGGCGACGCCGGCTGCGTTCCCGCTCGTAGCGGGTCGCGGCCTCGATTCGCCCCTTGATCTGGCCGAACGATGCGCCATGACGCCAGAGATAGGCGATCAGTGCGCGCAGGGCCACGTTCGCGTCGTCGAGCCCGGCGGCGTCCTCCACCAGTCGCACGAGCACGCTGTCCTCGGTCAGGGCCTCGTCCGCCAACACCGATTCCGGCAGCGTACCCAGCACGGCGTGGGCATCACGTTGCCGAAGCTGTTGCAGGAGCCGCTCGTCGGCGTCGAGTCGCGCATCTCTCCCGACCACACGCAACGGGGCGATCAGACGGCTGACCGCTGCGATCGTCCGCTGTTCAAGGTCGCCCTGCGTCCAGTCCGGGTTCCACGGCATCATGGAGATCCAGTTCAGCCGCCGCACCGGGGAGCTGGAGGCCGCCACCGCCAGCAGGTCGAGTTCGCAGGCATTCGACGCGGTGAGGTCGGCGAGTCGCTCCAGCACCGGCGCCGCGGACAGCGGCAGGTTGTTGACCGCGATCGCGATGCCCAGCGCGGAGGCCTTCCAGCCGCGCGCCTCGGACCCGGCGACAAGACGACGACTCGTCAGTTCGGTGAGCAACCGCTTCGCCGATGGCAGTTCGGACGCCGCCAGGCCAGCCCGCAGGGTCGCCCCGATCACCTCGTCCGCCCTGCGGTGGTGCTCGGCGAGTGACTGGCTGCGGCCGCGTGCCGTGATGTCCTGAAGCACCAGTAGCACCATGTCCTCGTCAGACATGCGGCTGGCGACCTCGGTCCCGCCGTGCCTCGGGAGGATGTAGTGCTGCCACAGCCCGTCGGTGGTGCTCAACGTCGTTGCGTCCATGTCGTCGTCACGGCGCAGCTTGCGGTGCAGGTACTCCGAATCCTCGGTGAGCAGCCAGGCGTCCCCGCCGGCGCTCAGACCGAGTCGGCCCGCGCGGCCGATCCTGTTCTTGACCTCCCCCAGACCGAGCGAGCGCACCTCACCTGCCGCGCCACCGGTACTCACGGTCGTGCTGGCGATCACCACGACGTCGACGGGCAGGTTCAAGCCGACACTGAGGGTGTCGGTGGTGACGAGAACGTGCAGGAGCCCGCCTCGGAACTCCTCCTGCACGAGCTCACGCAAGGGGCGTGTCAGCTGGCGCGTATGGTAGGCGCAACCCGTCATCAAGGCGGTCTCGACGTCCTTGCGTGCGCCGTGCGCAGCGGTTCGCCGCAGGCGCCCCTGCTTCTCGGCCGCCTCCAGCTGGGTCAATGTCTCATCGCGGTATCTGCCGGACAGCCACGGGTTCGGCCGGGTACGCCGGACCGCGCCGAACTCGCGGTCCATCGCCGCCTGGATCGCCTCGGCAAGAGCGAAAGCGCTGGACCTGGACCGGGTGTAGACGAGGATCCGGGGGGTGGGGATCTCCTTCAGCTTGTGGACGACCACCGCCGGGGCCAGGACGTTGCCGCCGCTGCGCGCGCGGGCGACGATCGAACGGTCCCAGACCCTGTCCTTCGCCCACTCGGACAAGAACTCCGACCTGAGGTCGAGCTGCTCCACCTCCACGGGACCAAGGTCCGTCTCATTCGCCACGTCGTCGACCGCGGTGGTATCACGCAACTTACGCCAGGTGCACCCGTCGAACGCACGTACGTCCAACGGCACGGGACGCCGTGACGTGTGCCTTCGCCTCTCACTGTCGACGTCGAGCCACCGCGCGAGCTTGTCCCTGCTCCCCTGGGACAGCACGGCACTGATGCCGACGATGGGGAGGGTGGGGTAGTTGAGCCGGACCTTGGTGAGCATCGACTCGAGTCTGGGGCCGCGCGCCTCGTCGTCCAGGTACTGCAGCTCGTCGACGATGAGGACACCGCAACCGCGCAGCGGGTCCTGCCCGCTACTGAGGTACCCGTCGAGGGTTTCGTAGATCATCACCGCGACCTCGTACCGGCCGGCGGCCAGATCCTCCACGTTCTCGGGGTAGTCGCGGCTGCCACCCAACACGCGGTACTGGAGCCCCGCGTCATTGAACCAGTCGGTCAGCTCGTCCACGACATCGCCGACCAGCGCCTTGAGCGGCAATGCTATGACCGCCCGCCTGTTGCGGTGGCCCAGTTCCCGGCGACCCACCACATACCCTGCTGCGAGCTGCCCCAGCAGTGACTTGCCGCTCCCGGTCACCGCGCTGAGCAACAGGTTCTCGCCCGAGCCCATCGCCTTGGCCAGGATCGGGATGGCATCGGCCTGATAGGCCGTCAGTTCGGCAGTGCCGGAATGTCGTGCCAGTCGCCTGCGGGTGGCGGCAGCGAGGGCCGGCGGAAGCATCTGGTCGAGCACGCTGAGCGAGTCCTCGGGCCCAACGCGGTGAGGCGCGGGTTCGATGGCCCTGCCGATCCGCACCACCAGATCGCGGGCCGCCAACTTCTCGCCCTGGGCGCTGTTGCTGCGTGCTCCCGTGCGCCGCAACGCCCAGTCCTTGCGCGCCTTCGAGGTCTCGTCGTTGGGGTAGACACCCCGGTTCGGCCCATAGGACTTTCTTCCCACCGACTCGCGGCCCGAGAGTCCGGCAAGCACCAGCTCACGCCAACACCAAAGGGACTCCTGGCGGATCCGGTCGTCCATCTCGGCTTGGTCGGCGGGCCTACCGCCGAACTCCTCCACCAGCTCGCAGAGCACGCCTGCGACGAGCGCGTGAAGCAGGTGCCCCCTGCGCAGACCCACCGTGGCGGTGGCCCACACCAGCTCGAACTCGGTGGCGCGCCCCGGGTGGCGGTCGAGCAGCGCGGCCCGGCCGCGCTCCACGTGGGCATGGGTCTCCTCGACGCCCGACGCCACCCGGAAGAACTCGCTCTCCGCAAGGGAGAGCAACTTCCCCTCCACCCGCGTGGTCTGACCACCGACGATCAGTCTGGTGATCTCACGAGCGATATCCAGCCCGGCGACCAGCAGGGTCGCCGCGGGCTGCCAGGCCGACTCGTCGTCATCCCTTTGACGTGCCGACGGGTGGCCCGTCACGGGACTCAAGAGCCGCCGGGTATGGCCGAGGGTGCCGTCGATCATGGTCTCTTCCTCTCCTGACCGGCGCACCTGTCGGGGTGGTCACCGGAACATGTGGACAAGGACTGCATGGGGGTCGGACGGGTCGCACGACAACCACCTGGCAGCTCGAGTTCGCGCAGAACGGGTCGCGCGGAGGTCGCACGGCACGCACCGCCGGCAGGGCGATCTGTGCGCCGTAGCCCTCGCGTGTCGAGCGCAAGACGACAGCCGGCGCATCCTCGGCCGACGGAAAGGCACAACGGCAGCAGGACCGGCTCACCGGCCGGAGAGGCTTTCCCAGGTCCCAAGTCGGCATCTTATCGCCGGATTTGGCGAACCTGAGGCATATTCCACCCTTCTGTGACGGGACGGCCACACGACCCGCTTATGCCGGGCCGGCCCCGTCTCACGCCGAATCGAACCGAGCCGGCCGTCGGTCGAGTCGGCCCCCCGCGCCTCCCGCGCCTCCCGCGCCTCCCGGCACCGACTGTCGGAGCGGACTCCAACCGCGATGTCCGGCGCCGCCATGGGCCTACGAGTGCGTGCTGAACGTACGTGCAGACTTCGAACACCCGGACTGGGGGATCCTTACCGAGATCATCGCGGCCGACGACCTCCGACAGCTCGCTCGTTGCGTCAGCGGTCGGCCAGCAGCGCGCTCGCCAACGCCGATGCGGTGCTCGGTCCCTTGCCGTGGCGCGGTCGTGTTCCGGACAGTGACGGCATGCGCTTGGGACCGCGTTCCCGGCGGGCCTTCTCGATGACCGTCGTCCCGGTCTCCGCCTCCAGCACGGGGGCGTAGCCGGCAGACCGGAGCGCGGCCAGGGTGGCTTCGGGCTCGGCCGTGCTGATCAGCACGGTCGGCGCGATCCGTCGCAGGCCGAGCCTGGACAGCGCACGGGCCGCGGCGAGCTCCGAGACCAGTGCCTCGTCGTCGGAGCGGATGCAGCAGGCGGAGCGCACCACGCGCATCCGGCCATGGGTCCGCGCGGTGTCCTTGATCAGGTACGCCAGGGGCTGCGGAAGCGGCCGCCCGCCCTCGGAGACGTCGGCGAGCCGAGCCAGCAGGTCGGCGGCGTCCCATCCGGAGTCCAGCGCCCGGCGGACCGCCGCAGGGGTGATCCGCCACACCACGGCATGCCCCTCCGACTCCCGGTCCGCGCAGGCGGCCAGCAGGTCGGTCAGCTCCGGTGCGGCGGCTCCGGCGACCACGGCCGTGAGGTCGGCCTGGAACCGGGCGGTGGTCTGCGGCGCGGGCAGCAGCGCGTCCAGGGCCACGGACAACTGCCGGACCGCGTCGTCCAGGGCAGGATGCTCGCGCAGCGCCGGCCCGGCGCCCGGAACGGCGGGGAAGTGGCGGTGCGCCCCCGCCCTCAGGAGCCCGAGCACGGCGTGCCCGAGCGGGGTCAGCGCTCCGTGGGCGACGACCCCGAGCAGTTCTGCCTCCGCCAGGGTCGCCTCGACCCGCTCCACCTCCCACGAGCCCTGGGCGAGGGCGGTCGGGCGGAACCAGACCGCGGTGGCGATGAGACCGGCGAGGGCGGTCGCCCGCGCGCGAGCAGCCTTGCCGTCGGCGATTCCGTGCCCGGCCGGAAGGGTGGCCAGAGCCTCCAGCACGGCATGGCGCAGATCGACGGCCTCGGCGTCCTCCGGCGCGACCAGCGCAACCGGGGTGCCGTTCTCGTCCGGCCAGTGGCTGAACACCTCGGGCACCACTGCCCAGGTGGCGACGAGCGGCAGCAGCCGCTGAGCAGGCGCGGCCGCCAGCCACACGTCGTACCGCTCGGTGGGCAGCATCCGGGCAGGTGGCTGGGATTCCGGCCGGCGCGCGCGGCCCCGGCCGCTCGCCGGGGCCTGCGGTTCCTCGGCGCACGGGGTGATCAGGTCCGCGTTGTTCGCCAGGTCGAGCCACAGCCGGGCTTGTTCCTCCGGCATGCCGACCGCCTTCGCCAGCCGGCGGGTGTCCCGGACCGCGATTCCGCCCGCCTTGCGCACGACGAGCGGCTGTGCGGCCACCTGACGGAGCATCAGCTCGACCCGGGAGGCCGCCTCGGCCAACGCCGCCTGGGCCTGGCTCTCGACTGCGCCACCGGGGATCTCCACCGCGCCCTCGACCCGGGGCGGAGCAGGCTGGTAGCTCGGCGCACGGTCGTGGTCGCGCAACGCGTCGGCCACCTCGCGCGGCAGTTCCACCAGGTCCTCATCCACTGGAAGGACCAGGCCACGAGCGGCCAGCCAGTCCGTGCCGGGATCTCCCGAGCCGCCTTCCCGGAAGGTGAACTTTCCTCCGGAGCCCGGGTAGAAACCGCCGTACCGGGAGACGAAGCAGTGCGTGCGCAGCAGTGGCGGGCCCGGGACCAGCTTGTCCAGCAGGTCCAAGGCCGCGGGCGGCGCCTCGGCGGCCATGGCGCGCACGCGCTTCGCGTCCCTGAGCACGTCCACGATCTGCCGCTGCGCCTCGTCCCGAGTCCGCGCCTTCGCGAGCCCCAGCCCCTGCGCGACACAGTGAATCTCGGGAGCGTTGAAGGCCTCGGTGAGCAGTTGTTCGGCGGGCCGGCCGTAACCGCCGCCTTCACCCGCCTGGCGGTGGACCATGATCGGAACGATGACCCTGCTTCCGGACGAGGGCAGCACCAGGGCCCGCTCGGCCAACCGCGACAGCGCGGCCTCGGCCGCAGACCGACCGGCGCCGTCGAGCTGCAGGAATCGGAAGAGCTGGTCCCGGGTCACGGACCGGTCAGCGGGGTCGACCGCAGACGCGTCGAGCCGCGGTGAACGGCCGCCGTAACCCATGAACAGGTGATGAGCGGGCGGGACGGCCGGTAGCGGACCGTGCAACCGTTCGGCCAAGGTCGCCACAGCGAGCAGCAGTTGAAGGTCCCCGAGGCTGATCTCACTCAGCCCCAGGGCCGTCGAGGCGTCCGTCAACAGGTGGCCGGCCAGGTCGGTCAGGCTCGTCACCTCTGCCGCGTAGGGAAGTTCACGCTGCGCCAACAGTTCGGTCAACTGCGAAGGCGTGCGGCCGGCCAGCCACATCGCGAGGCTTCGTGCTGCTTTCACAACACCAAGCGTAGTGAACCACCGGTGGGAACGGGATCAGAGGTTTGAAGTCAGGGCCCCTTCCACCGTCGCTTGACGCCGACGGCTCAGCCGCGCGTGTCGCCGAGCGATCCGAGGGCCTTCCACCAGGTCCACCCTCCGACCGAGGCCCCCGGCGGCGCCCGGCGCCCGCTTCGGGGGGCGCACGCCCGCTCGCGGGACCTGTGCCCCGGCGGCTCCGGTGGCACCGGGGGCAGTCGGGGTGCAGCGGCCTCATCGGGGCGCCGGATAAGGCTCTACTCCCTTGCCACAGTGCTAACTTGACTTCATGTCAGCTGCGCCGCGCTTCGCCGTGGGGGCCTTCCTCCTGGCCGTGTTGATCCCCTTGGTGTGCAGTCCGGCAGGCGATCCGACAGCCCGCTTCGTCATCAGCACGCTGGCGATGGCCGCGGTCGCCGCCCTCACCCTGGCCGCCCAGGCCGACCACCAGGAACGCCGTGCCGCGGCGCACGCCGGGACCGCGCCACCCCCGCCGCCGCCCCCCGGTCCGCTCCCGCCGCCCGTACGCCCCCCGGTCGCGGGCGCGGCGCCCCGGCCTGAGCCACAGCCCGTCCAGGCTCCCGTCCAGGCCCCCGTGATCCCCACGCCCCCGCGCCGGCAGCCCCCCGGCTACCAGCTGACCCACGCGGCCCCGGCGTCCCCGGTTCCCCGCTTCGGCGCCGGGGCCAAGGCCCAGCAGCTGCCGTGGCGGCTGCCCGCCCAGCCGTCGCCGGTCCCGGGGATCATCGCCGACGAGGCGCGGCTCGGCGCGCTGACCGTGCGCGCCGCCTCGCTGATCGGGCCCGGGCACCGCTGCGAGGACCCGGCGGTGGTCCGCCAGGACGCCTACCGCCTCGGCCGGGACGCCGCCGGGGAGCACCTGGTGGTCGCGGTCGCCGACGGCCTGTCCAGCAGCCCGCGCGCCGATCTGGGCGCGACGGTCGCCGTCAGCTCGGCCGTCGCCTCCGTCGTGGAGCAGCTGCGGACCGGGGTGCGGCCCGACCAGCTGAGCGCCGCCGGGCTGTTCGGCCGGGCGGCGCGGCGGATCCGGGACGAGGCGGCGGCCCGCGGGCTCTCCGACCGGGACGTCTGCACCCTGCTGATCGTGGCGGTCCTGCCGACCCGGTTCCGGGAGGACGAGTCCCAGCCGTGCTGGGTGGGCTGGATCGGCGACGTGTCGCTGTGGCAGCACGACGGGGACCGCTGGCGGGTGGCCGCCGGGGACCCCAAGCAGGACGAGGCGGGCCTCGCCTCCAACGCGGTGGAGGCGGTGCTGCCGCACGACCCCGGCGCCGCCCGGAGCTGTCTGCTGCCGCTCGCCCCGGGCGACGTGCTGACCCTGGTGACCGACGGGGTGGGCGACGGACTGGCCGGGCTGCCCGCGCTCAACGGCTTCCTGGCGCGGGAGTGGGCCGGGCCGCCCGCGATCGCCGACTTCATCAACCACGTCGGGTACGACGCGGCGCAGTTCACGGACGACCGGACGGCCGTCACGGTCTGGGCCGACACCAGCGCCCCCGACACCAGCGCCCCCGGCACCACCACCCCCGCCCCCCGGTGGGAGCGGTGACCGCCGTGCCGCCGACCGTGCCCGCCGTCCTCACCCGGGCCGAACTCGGCGAGCCCGGCGAGGCGTTGGCCGGGGAGAGCGGCGAGAGCGTCGGCATCCACCGCCTCACCGGCCCGCTCGCCGGCAACGGGCTGCTGTTCAAGCAGTACAAGCGAACGGCCGCACAGAACGGCCGGGACGCCGCCCTGGAGCAGCTGATCGCCTTCGGCCGCTCCCCGGCCGCCGTCGGCCGGACCGAGCGCGAGCTGCTGCTCGGCTGCACCTCCTGGCCGGTGGCCAAAGTCACCGACCGGAACGGGGAGTTGGTCGGCTGCCTGATCCCCGAGGCGGACCGGCGGTTCCGCGCCGAGAACGGCCGGCTGCGCGAGATCGACACCCTCGCGCAGAGCGACGAACGGCTCGCGGCCCGGGGAGTCCCCGTCACCGCCGCGCAGCGGGCCGCCGTCTGCCGCGGGCTGGTCCGGGTGGCGGCCGCGCTGGAGCGGCGCAGGCTGGTCTACTCCGACTGGAACTACGCCAACGCCCTGTGGTGCCCGGCCGACTGCTCGGTGTTCGTGATCGACATCGACGGCTGCCGGCCCGAGCGGATGCCCAACATCTTCCAGAGCGACTGGGAGGACCCGCTGACCGACGGCGCCATGCCGGCCGACGTCTTCACCGACCGCTACCGGGTCGCCCTGCTGACCGCCCGCTGCCTCACCGGGCACCGGGACCTGCCGAGCGTGCTGCACGCCCTCGACAGCGCGCGGGACGACGCGGTCCCGGGCCGCTCGGTCCTGCTGGACATGCTCTGGGCGGCCGCCCGCGAGACCCGGCCCGCCTCCCGCAGCCTGCTGGCCGCGCTCGACGGGGCGGACGTCCACTTCCCGGTCGAGCGGCTGCCGCTGCCCGAGCCCAGGACGCAGCCGCCGCGCCGGACCGCGCCGAAGGTGCTCGCCTCGGACCTCACCGTCCTGCCCGACGACGCCCCGGCCGAGGACCCCGAGGACCCCGAGGACCCGACCGACAACGACCCGTCCGCCTCCCCCGCCACCACCGACGACGTCACCGCGACGGCCTGGGCGGTCGGGATCGTCGTCGCCGTGCTCGTCGCCCTGCTCATCGTGCTCCTCGCCCGCAACGGGTAGCGAAAAGGAAGAGGACCCCTGCATGACCGTGCCCCGCCGGCCCCACGAGAGCGACCGCTACGTCCTGAAGCCGAAGTGCCTCCCCACCTACCTGGTGATCGACGCCTCCAGTTCCATGGCGCCGCACCAGACCGTCCTCAACGAGACCCTCGCGCACGTCCACGCGAGCATCCAGGACCACCCCCGGGTCTCCGAGTTCGCCCACGTCTCGCTGATCGTCTTCTCCACCCAGGCCCACCTGGTCATCGAGATGGCCAACCTGGAGGACGTCCCGGTGATGCCCGAGGTGCGGTGCAACGGGCTGACCGACTACGGGTCCGCGTTCGACCTGCTGCGCTCCCGGATCGACACCGACGTGGAGGAGCTGAACGGCCTCGGCATGGCCGTCCTGCGGCCCGTGGTGTTCCTGCTCACCGACGGCCTGCCCACGGACGAGGACTGGGAGGCCTCCTTCCAGCGGCTGGCCGACCACGGGTGGCGGCGGCACCCGCACGTCATCACCTACGGCTTCGGCGAGGCCGACCGGGACGTGCTCCGCCGGATCACCACGGTGGTGGGCTTCATCGCCGACCAGGGCACCGACCACCGCAGCGCCCTGATGGAGGCGCTCGGCAGCATGCTGAGCTCGCTGGTGGCCTCCAGCGAGCAGGGCCGCGTCGTCTTCAACAAGTCGGTGCCCGGCTACCAGGCCGTCGAGCCCACCCAGGACCTGCTGTCCGTCCCCCGGGAGTACCTGGAATGACGACCCGCGGGCTGGCGCGCAGCGACCGGCTGCTGCTGGTCGCCGCCTCGCTGGTGGCACTGGCCGGCCTGGTCTGGCTCATCTCCCCGGACCGGGCCCCGTCCCGGCCCGTCCCCGTCCCCGCGACGGCCGTCGTGTCGCCCACACCGGTTCCGACCACGCCCACCCCCGTCCCGAGCCCGGAACCGACCACCGAGTCGACCGGGCCGACCCCGAACCCCACCCCGGACCCCACCACCCCGTCACCCACCCGGAGGACCCCGAAGCCCACCCCCACCAGGACCGCGACCCACCACTCCGACAACCCGTAGCACCCGTCCGGAGAGGAACCGTCCCCATGCCTACCGCCGCGTCGTGGACGTGCGACAGCTGCCAGACCCTCAACCCGCCGACCCGGGCCGCCTGCGAGCAGTGCGGCGCCCGCCGGATCGTCGACCTCACCCCCGGCACCCCCATGACGCCGACCGCCCGCAAGCAGCCGCCGACCACCTTCACACCCCCGACCGCCTTCACGCCCCCGACCACCCTCACCAAGCCGCCCACCCCGACCAAACCCGCCCCCACCCGGCCCCCGATGGCCGTGGTGACACCCATCAGCGGCGGCCCGGGCACCGTCGTGCCCCCGCGCTCCCCCGCCAGGACCCCGCCGATCGACCACGGGGTCACCCGGTACCTCTGCTGCGCGATGCAGCTGGACGCCGCGCTGGCCCGCAAGGCCGTCGAACACGTCCTGGAGGAACCCAGACGCGCGATCGCCTCCTCGCCCGGGGTCGACCTCTCCTGCGTCCTCGCGTACGCGCTCGCCGCGCGCAGCCGCCAGCTCACCCGGGACTGCCTGCTGGCCCTGATCCTGGTCGTCACCCTGATCGGGACCGTCATCGAGGGCCTGCCGTTCCTGCTGCTGGGGCTGCTGATCGCCTGGGCCCTGGTCGCCGCCGAACTGTTCTACGTGCACTACGGGGTGATCGTCCCGAAGCTCTCCCGCGAGACCTTCGACCCGGCCGCGGCACCCACCCCGGCCACCCCCCACCAGGCCTCCCTGCTCCGGGACATCGCCCGCCGGGACAACGGCAACGTGACGGTCTTCCAGGGCTTCGCCCCGTTCTCGGGCTACGGGCAGCCCATGGAGACCTGGTCCTTCGCCGTCCGGACCGACACCCCCCGGGAGGACGCGGACGCCGTCCGGCCGTTCACCGTCCACGAGCTGTACGACCACCTCGCCACCGCGGTGGAGGAGCTGCGGCTGCCCGGCGTACGGGTCCAGGACCGGCTCTTCGTCAACGGGCAGGACCTGCGCGTCCACCTCGACGACACGACCGGCCGCTCCCTGCTGCCCGACCCGGAGGAGGCGCCGGAGCCGGCCGTTCCGTCCGGGCTGGTCCGCGACCTCCGCGAGGGCGGCTCCGGCCGGGCCCGGCCGTACCTCACCCTCCTGGTCTCCGGCTGGGACGGCGAACTCGTCTCCACCCAGTTCCTCCGGCTCTCGCTGCTGCCCGGCCAGGACGTGCTCTTCGTCGAGAACAGCACCTCGCTGCTGGCGCCGGTGCGGGCCGACTACCGCTCGGTGGACACCCTGCTGAACCGTCCGACCTTCCGGCAGTCCGTCGCCACGATCTCCTCCGCGCTCCCCCGGGCCATCGGCCTGCTCATCAGCTCCTTCCCCGCCGTGTACGGCAGCGCCCGGCACGCGCTCGGCCAGGCCCTCGGGTTCAAGGACCGCCGGCAGCTCCGCGAGATCCGGCACCTCAGCTTCGACTACGGGGCCCCGATCAGCCTGCGCGAGGCCGCGAGCGACCACCTGTACTACCGCTACTACCAGAAGGTCGACCGCGAGATGTACACCAAGGTGGTGTCCCGCCGGGCGCTCGACGGCCTCGTCGAGTTCCTGGAGGCGCACGACATCGACACCTCCGAACTCCGCGAACGCCAGACCACCATCTACAACAACGGGCTCTACGTCGGGGCCAACGCCAACGTCTCGGTCAGCCAGTCCGCGGTGGCGGCCGGCCGGAACGCGGTCGGCCGGATGTTCTCCGGAGCGGGCGCACGGACCGGCGGCGGCTCCTCGGGAAGGGGATGACCAGGCATGAGCGGGAACTTCCACAACAAGGGCAAGCTGACGATCACCGACTCGGCGGTCGCGATCGGCGCCCACTCCCGGGCCACCAACAGCGTCGGGGCCGCCCGGGACGACTCCCCGGAGGAGGCCGAACTACGGGCCGAACTCGCCCGCCTGGTCGAGCGGTTGCGCGGCATCGCCGACGAACTCGCCGACCGCGAAACGGTCTCCGGCGCGGCCGACGCCGTCGCCGAAGAGCTGGCCGCGCCGGCCACCCGCTGGCAGCGCATCAAGGACGTCCTCGGCCGGGTCGCCCCCAGCGTGGCCGCCCTCACCCAACTCGCCACCGACGTCGGCCGCCTCGAAGCCGCCGCCGAAGCCCTCATCCCCCACTGAGCCGAACCCCCACGGCCGGAAGCCCCGTGGCGGACGACGCCACGGGGCTTCCGGCCGGGACGCCGTCAGGACAGGCGGGTGGCGAGCCAGTCGGCGGTGGCCGGGAGCCAGTCGGGGAGGGCGGTGCCGAGCAGGTGGTTGCCGTGCGGGACGAGCAACAGCTCGGCGTTCGGGGCGTGTTCGGCGAGGACGGTGGCATTGACGACGCCCGGGATGCGGTCCTCGCCGCCCTCCACCACCAGCAGCGGCAGGGTGATCGTCGGGGCCGGCGCGGTCAGGTCCAGCCGGTCGGCGAAGGCCCGGGCCGCCTCCACGCTCCCGCAGCGCTGGATCAAGGTCTCGGTGACGAACGGCACCAGGGCCTCCCAGTCCAGCCGGTACGGGCCGCTGACCGTCACGGCGGCGCACAGCCGCGGCTCGTGGGCCGCGGCCTTCGCCGCGTAGTAGCCGCCCAGGCTGAGGCCGATCACGGCGGTGCGGGTGAGGTCCAGGCCCTCGTGGGCCCCGAGCGCGTCCAGCGCCCGGCCCACCACCCGGTGGTAGTCCGGCTCCGGCGCACTGGTGGCGGCCAGCACGCCCTGGCCGGGCCCGTCCATCGCCAGCACGGCGACGCCCCGGGCCAACAACGCCTCGACCAGGGCGTGGAACTCCTCCTTCGAGGAGTCCATCCCCGGCACCACCAGCACCACCGGTGCCGCGCCCCCGACCACCGGCCGGCGCAGCCACCCCGCGAAGCCCTCGCCCTCGACCCGCCGCGCCTCCGGCTCCAACAGCGCCAACGACCGCCGCATCGCCTCGTCCGCCTCGCCGGCGAGCCACGCGGCGGCAGCCCGGTCGGGGTGCGGCATCAGGCAGCCCGCGTGGAACCAACGCGCGGCACAACGGTAGGCGGCACCCGCGGTAACCGTCCGCCCCTCAGCAGCTGCCCCCTCCGCCTCGGCGACATACCGCCGCCCGACACCACCGAACGCCTCCGGCCACTCGTCCAGAGCGCCCAGCCCGGCAGTCACCCGGTCGTACTCGTACAGATCGAGCCCGGCCCCGTGAGCCCGGGCACGCACCTCCGCCACGAACGCGGGCAGCAGGCCGGGAGTGTCGATGAAGGACACGATGGTTCTCCGTTCAGGAATCAGGCGAGGGTCAGGACGGCCTTGCCGCGGATCCGGCGGTCGCGCAGGTCGGTGAGGGTGGTCGCGGTCTCCTCCCAGGGCGCGACCCGGCCGATCTCCGGGGTCAGCCGGCCGGCCGCCGCCAGGCGCACCAGGGTGGCCAGGTCCTCGCCGTACGGGACGTCGGAGTCGGCGTAGTGGAAGTGCCGCAGGGTGGCCGACTCGGGGCCCTTGAAGAAGTCGAAGAAGTCCAGCGTGACGGGCGTCCGCGAGGCCTGGCCGAACCACACCAGGGTGCCCCGCCGGGCCAACTCGGCCAGCGCCGACGGCAATCCGGCCCCGCCGGTGGACTCCAGCACCAGGTCGTACGGGCCGCGCGCCTCCGCGAGGTCGTGCACCACCTCGGCCGCCCCCAGCTCGGCCAGCCGACGCCCGCGCTCCGGCGAGGCGGTGACCACGGTCAGCTCGGCCCCGGCCGCGGCGGCCAACTCGGTGAAGTAGTGCCCGACCCCGCCGGAAGCCCCGGTCATCAGCACCCGCCGCCCGGCCACCGCCCCCACCGTCCGCAGCAGCCGCAACGCGGTGAGCCCGGCCAACGGCAGCGCCGCGGCCCGTACGGCATCCAACCCGTCCGGCAACTCGGCCAACGACCCGGCCGGCACACACACGTACTCGGCCCACCCGCCCGCCGGCGGATGCCCCACCACCCGCCGACACACCGCGGGCCCCGCCCCGTCGGCAGCCGCCTGCACCACCAGCCCGGCCACGTCCTTCCCCGGCCGCCACCCGGCCTTCGGCGCCTCCAACTGGAAGGTCTCCCCCCGGTTCACCGAGAACGCCTCCACCTTCACCAACACCTCCCCCGGCCCCGGCCGCGGCTGCTCCACCTCCGCGAACCGCACCGGCTCCCCCGGGTCCCCCGTCGCCACCAGCGCCTTCATCCCCGCACTCCCTCCACTCGGCAGACCCCCACCCCACCCCGCCCACCCCCACCCGGTCCAACAACCACCCACCCCCACCCACAACCAACAGTTGTCGCCCCCCAGCACCCACCGCACCAACCCACCCACCCCAACCACCCCCAACCACCCCCACCCACCCCCTCGCCCCTCGCCCCTCACCCCTCACCCCTCACCCCTCACCCCTCACCCGCCCCAGGCGAGAGGGACGCGCTGCGGGAGGGGGCGGTGGAGGGGGTGGGTGCGGAGAGGGGCGTGACGGGTGATTTTCAGACCGCCAACGGTCCCAG